>JAGMAI010000069.1 GCA_023130895.1 Thermoplasmata archaeon | reverse complement strand
AACCCGTCTTCCTCGAGCCGGCTCAGAACCTTGTTCGTCATCACGTGGTTCGACTTGATCTCATGCTTGATGTCCTCTTTTGACAGGGATGCGTCTTTCTGTTCCAGGATCTCGTCCAGTCGCTCCTCCAGACCCTCCTGATACAGGTCGATGTCTAGCTCACTGACCAGCCTGTTCAGGGCAAAACAGCAGTAAATCTTGTAGTCCTTGTACAGCGCTGGACTGATTCCTTGCACCCCCTGAGGGTTGGGAGAATAAAGATTCTCACTTCATATATCCCTTTTGGCAACAGACCACGACCTGAGAATGAATCGGCACTGGAGGCTACGCGAGCGGCAGATGTCCCAGTCGACCCACTCTCCGGCCACGAGGGTATCAGGCGGGAGGAATATCTGTCAAGTCAATGCTCAGGCCCCGGCGGCGGGCCTCCTCGACCACCCGTTCCGGTCGAATTGCGGACTCCACGGAATGTGCGCCCGGTCGAACCTCTCCTGCAGCAATCAACTGCGCCATTATCGAAGCATGCCAGCCGGTGACCCGCTCCATTGCCGTGAACCCCGTTTCACTGTCATAGCGGTCCACGAGATCGACAATGGCTTCAGCGGGCGCCCCGTCCCTTGTTCCGATGACCCGAATATGGATGATGGCGATGTCGTGGATGGAGCCTTTGGCCACCTGTGGCTCGAAAAGCGCGTGGAACACGTGACGTGGGATGACCTCGTGGCCGTCAACCTCGATCGGAGACTCACTCAGGAGACCCAAGTCACGAAAGGTCACTATCTGGTCCCAGTGCCCTGCGTACCGCAATGTCTTGTTCTCCAGAGTCCGCAGGACCCCCTGGAGCCCCCAGGGAGCGGTGGAGAGCCCGCCAGTGGTCACTCTGGCCTCCATCGTCCCCAGTTCAGGTATCTTCACCATCTCGGCGCCCTCCAGAGCCGGAACCGAGACCAATTCCCCATCCCGCAGGAACGTGGCTTCTCCCGCATACTCGTTCGTGAGCCCAGCGATGCTGAAGGTCAGAGCATAGTTCCAGGGCGGCTCGGGGTTCAACGGGAGCCCCGCCTCATATACAAATGCATGTTGCGGATCGTCCATTTGAGCCATGGCGTAAGCTAGGAGACTGACGTTCATCCCGGGACCCATTCCGCAGTCCGGGACCAGAACCGCCCCCGCTGCCCGCGCCTCTTCGTCGAGTGTGAGCTGCTGCCGCGTGATCTCGGTGTTCCCGCCCATATCCACCATGCTGACGCCCAGCGGGATGGCGGTCTGCGCTACAGTCAGGTTGCAGGCGTAAGGGAGCCCGCTGAGCAGGACTTCCACCCGCTCCTCCTCCAGAAACCGCCGCAACGTCCGGTCCTCAGACGCATCGAGCACCTGTGAGCTCACCGGAGCTTCGGGAAAGAACTCGCGAACTCGTTCCACGGCGGCCTGGGCCTGGGCCAGTTTCGCATCCGCCAGGAGAAGTGTTTCAGGGGCACCGAATCGGGCGATGTCATAGGCAGCCGCTGTCCCCTGACGTCCAGACCCCAGAACGGCATATCGCTTCCCCATCGAAGCCTGTAACGGAAGCGGCATAGAAGTAGATTATGGGCGAATGAATGGGCCCTGGCAGGTTTCAGGCTAGAGGATTGCACAAGTCTTAGGTAGCGATTCTGGCCAGAAACACTTCTCAATCCGATGTACTGGTGGCGTAAACTTCATGGATGGCAAAAGTGAACCCGCCTCGGAACACTTTATGAGGGGCATAGCGATACCAACTGGGCTAATGCAGCTCGATCCAAACGGAGGGACATTGAGATGATTCCGAGACGGGAATTCGGACGTACAGGATGTCAAAGCACGCGCGTCATCTTCGGAGCCTATGCGCTCAGCAAGGCAACGCAGGCAGAAGCAGATCGGGCGTTGGCGCTGTTGCAGGAATACGGAGTGAATCACATCGATACCGCGCCCATGTACGGCAACGCAGAGAAGGTCATCGGGCCCTGGTTGGCCAAGCATCGAGATGACTTCTTCATTGCCACTAAAACCCGCAGTCGCTCACGTCAAGGAGCCTTGGACAACCTGAAGCGATCGTTGGAACGGCTACGCGTCGACTACATCGATCTCTGGCAGATGCACGGCCTGACCAATCCGGCGGGATGGGAAAAAGCGATGGGGCCCGAGGGCACCTTGGAGGCATTTATTGAAGCGCGTGACGAAGGTTTGGTACGGTTTCTGGGAGTGACTGGCCACGGTAGCAAAGTGCCGGCAATGCATAAACAAAGCTTGGGGCGGTTTGATTTCGATACGGTCCTATTGCCGTACAATCATATGATGATGCAGAATCCCCGTTATGCAGCTGACTTCAATGAGTTGGTTGAGATGTGCGGGAGTCGCAATGTTGCGGTACAAACCATCAAATCCATTGCTCGGTGGCCGTGTCGAGGAGGTTCCGAGACATACAATACGTACTTCTATGAACCGTTAGAGACCCAAGATGCCATCGATAAGTCTGTGCACTGGTCATTGGGCTTTCAGGACAGCTTTCTGATCACCGCGGGCGATATGCAGCTTCTGCCCAAGGTGTTGGATGCAGCCAATCGATTCGAAACACGTCCGTCGGAGGCAGACATGGTCGCGCTCGCGGAGGAATTTGCCATTCAACCGGTCTTCAAGTAGGGAGACCTCTGCAAATAGTAAGAGTGGGCCCGCCCAGATTCGAACTGGAGTCTAAGGCTCCCAAAGCCCCAAGGATTGACCAAACTACCCTACGGGCCCTTCCACGAAAAAGCGTGGTAAGACTATTTAAAGCTCATTCCCCGGAAATCAGTTCTCGAGCTGCCAGTCTAACGGCATCCTCGCTCCCGTAATTGGGCGTCCATCCGGTTGACTTCAGCTTATCGATCGAAAGGAGCATCTTTCTCACATCCCCCTTCCATCCACGGCCGTCATCGACGCCGCCTGTCCAGTGATATTCGACGTTCTTCAGACCCAGCTCTCCTGAGACGATGTCTGCGATCTTCTTCACGTCGATCGCGTCCACGCTACCGATGTTGTACATCTCCACGGGTTCGGAGAGAACCTTCCATCCATGGACCAGAGCTTGAACGCAGTCGGATATGTGACAGTAGGACTTCACGGTCCCGGGCTCCCGTCCGAGTATCTCGAGTTTCGCGGGATCGTCTCTCAGCTTCTCGATGAAATCGTGTATGACGCCATGCGTGCTCCTGGACCCCACCACGTTGGCGAATCGATAGAGGCAGGCTTTCAGGTCGAACGTGTGGCAGTAGGATGAGATGAGAGCCTCGCAGGCCAGTTTCGAGGCTCCGTAGAGCGATATCGGAACGAGCGGGCCGTAGTCCTCGGCGGTAGGTATCTGGCTCGCCTCGCCGTAGACCGTGGAAGTGGATGTGAAGAGCAGCTCTTTCACGCCGGTCCTTCTCATCCCTTCGAGCAAACGATAGGTCGCGATGATGTTCTGGTCAAGATGCACGCGGGTGTCCTCGATACCGAGCCTGACATCTGGGTTGGCCGCAAGATGGAAGACGCAGTCGGAATCCCCGATCAGGGGCTCGATGTCGTCGGAGAGTATGTCCGCTTCCTTGAGAGAGAATCTCTCGTTCGACTCCAGATGGCTTATGAATTCCCTTCTTCCGCTGCTGAAGTTGTCGACGACCACCACGTCGTCCCCTATGCGAAGCAGTTCGTCGGCAAGATGGCTCCCGATGAATCCCGCTCCGCCGGTGAGAAGGATTTTCCTGTTCTCAATCTTCATCTTTCTTCCTCCTGTGCGAGTGGTAAAGGTAGACGGCAGCGATAATGAAGCCCACCACTATTAAGATTCCCGCCAGCTGCAGCGCGCCCAGGGCAAGAAGGTCCAGTGTCGGTCTCCCGACCAGATACGCGAGGAGACCCATTGTGAGAGAGCCTATGACGGAGCCCACCGTGACCGCGAACACCATTCTTCGCGGGTCGTAGCCAAGGAGACTGCCGATGATCGTGGCGATGAACCCGCCGCTGAACTGGAGCGGGAAGGCGACATAAGCCGCCAAGAGTGCGTATCCCCTCCTGGTCGGGCCGCCGCCCAGCCTCTTCGTGAAGGCATTCCCGATCCGGTCGGTGATCCTCGCAAGGTACTTGGACCTCCTCACGAGAGGGAAGTTCCACACAACGAAGAGAGATAGTGACACGTCAACACAGGCAACTGACAGGGAGATCGCGATCACTTCCCAGATTCCGGCCGAGATGCTTTCCATGAGAAGGAGAACCGTGGCGGGGATCACTAGCTCCCTTCCCAAGGGTCCGACAAGATAGGCGATCATGGAGGCCAGCGCGGCATACATCATCACCGAACCGAACAGTGCCCACACAAGAACCAAGACGAGGACGGGGAGAAGGATTGGAAGGGCCAGAAACGATAGGCTCGCTCCGATTCCCCTCACGGCGGAACGCGGCGCCTCACCTTGACTGGAGGTAACCGGCGAGTTTCCGGAAGGCGTCTCCTCTGTGCGAGATCTTGTTCTTCTCATCGGTCTCCATCTCTCCGAAGGTCCTCGATTCGCCTTTGGGAACGAATATCGGATCGTACCCGAAGCCTTTTGATCCTCTCGTGCGCTCGGAAATCGTGCCCTCGCACGTCCCGCCGAACGTGACCGCTTCATCATCCACCAAGAGTCCGATGCAACTCTCGAAATGGGCGCGTCTCGTCTTCTCTGATTCCATCAGCTTCAGGATGCCGTCCATGCCCAAGGTCTTGAACACGTAGGACGAGAAGACCCCGGGGAATCCCCCGAGCGACTCCACGAACAAACCGGAATCCTCGATGATCACATCGCCCTCCACCTTCTGACGAAGCCAGTTCAGCCCGAAGAGAACGACCTCCTTCAGCGACTCGCCCTGCATCTCAGGATATTCCATGGAGAGCATCTCGACGTCCGTTCCGATCCCCGCCAGGATCCTCTCGGCCTCCTGGAGCTTTCCCTTGTTCGTCGTCACGAAGCGGATCAAGTGTATCTACCCCGCCCCTCAATCGCAACCATTCTCTCCACAATCGCATCGGCCGTCTTGCATTCCTCTCCGTATCCCGCCATGACATGATCGAAGAGGTGGAACCTCTCGGAGTGGGCACTTGAAAAGGCTTCCTTGAGCAGGTGGAGGTCGACCCCTTTGTCCTCGACCCCTTGGCTCTTCCTGCCCAGGCTGAAGTCTATCAGGTAGATGTCACCGTCGGAGACGAGCATGTTGGAGGTCGTTAGGTCACCGTGGATTATATGGTTCGAGTGCAGGATGCCCACGATGGAGCCTATTCTCCTGCACAGGTCCTCAGCCTCAGCGCCGGAGCTTATGATCTCCTTCGCCTGCTTTCCGTCGATGTGTTCCATGATTATCTTGTTCTCCACAATGTCCACATCGTATATTATTGGCACGAAGATCCCCAGTGTGCGAGCCTCGGTCATGAGCTTCACCTCTGTCCTGATCCTCGATGTCCTGAGCCTCTCGTCGAGCGCCGGGATCCTGTAGCCCTTCGGGACCCTGAACTTCTCGACCGCTCTCTTCCCTTTCCATGTGATCAGGCGAAGCTGGGCCTCCGCCCCGATTTTGATGAGCATTCGGTTGGGCAAGGGCTTTGCGGATAAAAATGTCATGCCGTTCCGAAGAACTCCCCCACTGCTTTCTCCACGTCCTCCTCACCGCCAGAGAGCTCCTTGGGCAGGAATCTCCTGTATCTGCCAGATGCGAACCTCCTGTCCGCGAATACTATCACCGCTCTGTCGGATTCGCTACGTATGCACCTTCCCGCCGACTGGACGACCTTGTTCATGGCCGGAATGAGGTAGGAATAGTCGAACCCCCTGCTCCTCCCGAATCTGGAGGAGTAGTATCTCCGGAGCGCCTCGTTCTCCACCGTGGGCGGCGTCAGCGGAATTCCGCACATCACGGTGGCGCTGAGTAGGTTGTCGCGGAAATCCACACCCTCGGAAAGAGATCCGCCCATAACCGCCAGGAGGATTCCTCCGTTCGTTCGTACCTCTTTCAAGCGTCTCAGAATGAGGTCTTTATCCTCCTTCGTGGACCCTTGCTTCTCAACGAGCATCTCCTTTCCGCACTCGGTCAGCATCATTCTCTGTCGGACGCTCTCCATGAACTCGTATGAGGGAAGGAACGCGGCCAGGTTCCCGCGAATAAGGGAGGACACCGTGAGAATCAGGTTCGCGTACGCCTGGTATGTCGCGTCTCCGCGCTGCTTGAAGAGCGTCGTCATCTTCGCGGCGAGGACGACCCGTCGGTTCTCCCGAGGGAAGGGGGAGATGAACGTTCTCACGACGCATCTCGCCTTGGGGATGCCCAGGAGGTCAGAGTAGGTTTCGGCGGGAAAGAGCGTCCCGCTCATGAGGATCGAGGAATGCGCCTTCTCGAAGACCTCGCGGCTTATCATGGAGGGATCCAGGAACAGATAGGAGAGCTCCTTCTCCTCCCCGCTTCGGATTCTGAGAATCGGGTTCCCATTGCCCGCCCATCCGTCCAGGAAATCCGCGAGTTTGAGAAGCGACGTGCCCCCTGTCCTGGCGAGGACAGCCTCCCCGCTCTTTCTCACACCGCTCAGGAACGAGGCGTCCGAGCGTTCACGGTCCCCCAGGGCACCGCGCAACGGGGCGAGCATCGCGTCCTCACTCACCTCCCTCGTTTCTTCGTCGAACTGCGCCTCGAGTTCCTTGGCGAGAGCCTTCAGGACCCCCGCCAGGCCGCGGTCGATATGTTTCGCCTCCTTCGCGGCTGCCAGGATCTCCTCGGGTCCAGTCTCACCCCTCAGATGGTCCCTGATCCTCGACGGCAGATTGTGGGCCTCGTCAACTACGACGAGGATGTCCTCCAGCGCTCTCTTCGTCTTTTCCAGTATGATATCGCGCAATGGGGAGAAGACGTAGTTGTAGTCGCAGATGACGATATCCGCCTCGGGGAGGCAGTCCATGGCCGTCTTGTGCGGACACCTTCCAAACGCGCGGCAGATCCGGGCGACCTCGTCGATATGCAGGATTCGCCTTCGGACCACATCCACCAGTGGTTTGGTTGACCGCCGGTAGTAAGGACAGGTCTCCGTGGCGATCCTCGACTCACAGAAGTCCTGGAACGAGGAGGAGTGCCGCGAGCTGGACAAGGGACAGAGCGACTGCTTAGAGATTATGTCAACCGCGATTATCCCTTCCCGGATGTCTGAGATCTTGCGAAGGGTCTCGACCGCTATTCTGTGCTGAGACTGTTTGGATGTGAGGAAGAAGACCAGCAGCCCGTTCTGCAGTGCAACCTCGAGTGATGCGGTCAGCGCCACCGCGGTCTTGCCAAGGCCCGTGGGTGCGTGGGCGAGAAGATGGCGACCCGATGAGAGAGCCTCCCTGGCTTCCTGCAGGAAGCTATCCTGTCCCTTCCTGGGACTGGGAAACGGGAAGAGATCTACCCCGACCTCCGACGAAACACAGCACCCCTCTCCGCTCATGCTCTCCACGACCACGGCGGTCGAGGTTTAGTATCTTGCGGGTCTGTGTCTTGGAAGTGGACAAGGTTCTCAAGAGTCTGGCTCCCCGGAAAATCCTGCACAAAGGGATTCCTCGACGACACATGCCAAGGACAAATCACGGAGAGGCTTCCGAGGGCAGTGATCGCATCGGCTGTGTGTCCTACCTCGAGAGGGAGAGTTGAATGCGCCCCTGCTGAATGGTTTTCATCGATGATAATCAAAAACGAAAGCATAAGTATCGTCCAGAGGATTCTTTCGCATAGCATCCACACTCCCCCCTTGTGATACCATGGCAAGCGCGAGCGAGCAGATATGCGGCATATGCGGACTGTCTTCTTCCCCTGCGGAGATGATATGCCCAAGGTGCGGCACGATCTTTCCCGAGAAGGAAGTGGAATGCCACAGCTGCGGGGAGGCGTACGACTCCTACATCGCGATGTGCCCGTCATGCGGCGGGACGCTGGAGGAGGAGCCAACATACGACGAGGGCAGGGGCGAGGCGGTCCATAGGTTCCGACTAATCCCTGGTGTCACAGAGGACATGGCGGGGAAACTATACGACAAGGGGATCAAGTCGTTCTCCGACCTGATCGGGATGAGCCTTCCCCCGGCCGAAAGAAGGCGTGGACTTCACAGGATCATCGCCAGAAGGCTGATGCTCTCCGGACTGATGTTGACGGAGAAGAAGGACAAAGACCGGCTCGCCTGCGCGAGGTGCAAGGGACCACTGGATGCCAATGAGCTCAGGTGCAAGATATGCGGCGCAGCGGCAGGGGCAGCATTCCTCGATCTCCAGGTAAACGGGCAGACACTCAAGGTTGGGGAGTACATGGACGAGCTGTACGAGTTCGTTAAGGACACGGTCCACGGGTCAGCGGCCTCCAAGGAGATGCGTTCGGAAATCACAACCGCCATCGCGGAACTGGACGAGAGAGAGATCGAGCGGGAGGAGTACAGGAACCAGATAGAGGCCTGGAGGGAGAAGGGATTCGAGGTCTCCAAGCTCGAGAGCCTTCTGAGTGCGGATGTCGAGGAGTTCAAGAAGCATAGCCTCGACATCATAAAGTCCCAGGTGAAGAAGAGGGAGAGCCATGTGCTCCGATGTCCCCTCTGCGACTTCCTACTCAAGGAGAGCTGGTTCGAGTGCCCGAACTGCGGTGCCAGGTTCAACCTGTAGCCTGAACCGATAGTCTATTAAAGTTGAGGGGTCTTTTGTAGGTGTGCCTGGAAGCAACGGCTCTTACCGCGCCACGTACGTCGCCAGACCGCCCACAAGACTAAGGTTCAGCAGAGTCGAGCTCCAACAGATAGGGATTTCGATATTCGTTCTCTCTCTGGCTTTCACGATATTCTTCACCAAGCCATTGCACTATGAGATCGAGCCATTCGAGTTCGCGTTCTATTTCGGCGTGTCCTTGGCCGCGGTCGTCACTGGCTTTGCATTTCATGAGATGGCCCACAAGCTCCTCGCTCAGAAGTACGGGTGCTGGGCGGAGTTCCGCATGAGTGCCTTTGGGCTGCTCTTCGCACTCGTCACGGCGTTGATGGGGTTCATCTTCGCGGCCCCCGGCGCGGTGTATATCAGTGGCCGAATCACGAAGGAGCAGAACGGGAAGATCAGCGTGGCGGGCCCACTGACGAACGCTGCCGTTGGGGGTGCGTTCCTGGCAGTGGCGTTCGCCCTTGCCGTCGTTGCGCCGGGGTGGGTCTTCGTTCCTTTCACCATCGCCTTCATCAACCTCATCTTGGGGGCATTCAACATGATTCCGTTCCCTCCATTTGACGGCTCAAAGGTCCTCAGCTGGAACATCGGAGTCTATGCTCTGACCGTTGCAGTCGTCGGCACTCTGCTCGCGACTGCCTGGTTCTTCGGCCAGATCCTCGTCATTCTCGGACTCTAGGCACCGTGAGTCCTCCGGCCGGCATGACCACGATAGATGGGTCCTCTCCGAGAGATCGAAGTGCGTGATCGATGGCGGACTGCAGGTCCGAGAACGGGTCCATGAAGATGCTCCTGATGTTCTCTGGCGGTAGAGCCGTTATGGCGAGAATCTGGAACTCCATGGCCATCTCCGCCATCTTCGCTGCCTTGTGCCAGCCGAGCTTGTAACCTGACTTGAGCTTCTCGATCACGGAGGCTGGATCGTCCTCCCTCGCGATCAGATCGAAGAACTCCCTTTTCCCGATTCCTTCCCCGCATTTCGTAACGAAGACAATCGTTCCCCTCTTTCGGGCGACGAGCTTAGCGTTGTCGAGGGCCTTCTGAGACTGATACAGGTCGATATCCGAGGGCGGTGATGCTGCAGTGATGACGAGGTCGGCGGGCCCCCTCACCGGGACGGAGTTGACCTCGTGAGAGTACTTGACGGCTTCCATGAAGGAATCCGTGATGTCCCCCGCACCTGCGAAGTATATCCTCTTCTGCCCGTCCAGTACGAGGTTGATGGAGAACAGCTTCTCATTGTCCAGGAATCCGACGGCTTCGACCATGTCCTCGTGAATCGGGTTCCCTTTCAATGACATCGTCCTGGCGGCCGGCTCCAGAGCGAACTTGTGGTTCGCCTCGATCGTCTCGTACGAAGAGACCCCGGGGAGTATCGACTTCCTCCCGCCACTATAGCCAGCGAAGTAGTGTGGTTCTACTGAGTTTATCAGAACGATCTTGTCGAATTCGAGGACTTTCTTGTTGACCCTCACAGGTGTTCCCCGCGATGTGACCCCGAGCTCGACCATCTCGCTGTTCCTGGAGTCGTGATAGCCTATCCGATCCTTGTATTCGTGGTGGAACTTCCCGAAAATGGAGCCCATCTCGTCCTCTGTTGGGGCCCTGTGAGACCCCGTGGCGATCAGGAACTCGGGCTTCTTGTGACGAAGGATCTCGCTCAGGCCCTCCAACGCCTTCGCGGTGGGAGTCTGCCTTGTCGCATCGTTGACCACCACGAGGAATTCGCTACGACCGCTCAAGAACTCGGAAAGCGGCGTGAAGGATATCGGGTCCGACATCGCCTCTTTCAGGAGCCCGATCTCATCCTTCGGCGGGACCTCCTTTGGCTCGAGGACGGTCACGTGGGCGCTCTCAGGGATTGCGGCGGAGAGGGTCCCGTCGCCATAAGGGACCTCCACTCTCACTACTATCCCACCTTCTCCCACTTCTTTAGATCGAGAACCTGTGACAGGGTTGAGCCCCTCCGGATCTCCTCGCGAATCCTGTTCTCCCGCTCAAGGACGTCAAGGGCGCGGTTCGCAATCTCCACGGAACCCCTCTTCGGAACGACGACGACGCCGGTCTCGTCCCCGACTATCCAGTCCCCGGGGGAGACCATCCGTCCGCCACACGAGACCTCGCAATTGATTTCGCCATGGCCTTTGGGCTCACCAGCGCGGGGGGATATGTGTCGCGAGAACAAAGGAAAACCCATTTCGATTGTCTCATCGATGTCTCTGGCCGACCCGTCGATCACGACGCCGGCCACGTCCTTCATCCTGCAGCTCCACGAGGCCAGTTCGCCCCAGAGCGCGACTCTTCCGCCCCCTGCGTCGATGACTATCACTTCACCCTCCTGCGCGACATCGATTGCCTCCACGGGCTTCGCCCAGTCACCGTCGACCGTCTTCACCGTGACCGCCCGACCGACCATCTTCGTACCATGCGTTATGCGGGGGACTATGCCTTCCATTGGGCCCCTCCTCTGCATGGCGTCCGCTATGTTGGAAGTGGATACCTTCTCGAAGGCCTCCCTCAGGTCCTCCTCCCCGTACTTC
>JAGMAI010000068.1 GCA_023130895.1 Thermoplasmata archaeon | reverse complement strand
GCGACGGAGACGAACAAGAAGACCAGAGGCCATGCGAGGTTGGCCGCGGCAACGGCCTCGACGCTGACCTTACCCAGCCAGTATGTGTCGACCAGGTTGTACAGCATCTGGAACACATTCGTCAGCATTATGGGCCAGCCGAGGACCAACAATGTCCTGACGATGGGTCCGTGCAGGATCGACTTCTGCATGCGCTCTGGCACCGCGCTCTGTGTTCTCGCCATTCTTCCGCACCAATGTCGTCTATGCTTGTCGATGCTTACCGAGGCTATCCGCTTGGAATCCCAGAATCGCGCTCATCTGAGCCTCTAGTCAGCGTGCCTACTCGCTCTCAACGGGAGGTTCTGCCGGCTGTGGTTCCACCGGTTGCGGCTCTGCCGGAGGCGGCTGTTCAGGCGGCATCTCGGGCTGAGGCTGCTGCGGCGGTTCCTGCTGCGGTGGCTGACCAGGATAGCTCTCCGGAGGTTGCTCCGCTGGTGGAACCTCCTCGGGTTTCTTCCTTCTCTTCAGCAGCAGTATGAGCAGCACAGCGAAGTGATTACAGATACTTAAATCCAATCTCGGCTCCATCAGCGGTTCTCTGCGTTGTCCTCGGTGACCGAGGCCCTAGTCCCTCAGATCATCATCGACATAGTCCGCGAGGACCTCATATTTCTGCGCCTCCCTCGGCGTTGTTGAAAGAATGATGTAGTGTGTCAGCGTGCGGGTCTCTCTCGGCCTGAGCGGCATGCTCGACTCCGAGTGAACATGCTTCCCCTCCTTGGCCATGTCGAACAGCATGACCTTGCATCGCCTTGAAGGGGACACGAAGCAGATGGACTCCCTCTTCCTCGAGTTGCTGATCACTATCGTGCGGTTGTCGCTTATGGAGAAAGAGCTCACCTTCGCCCACTTCCTCTGTCTCCATCCCGACCTGCTGAAATACGCGGATGTCCTTCTGGACCCGCCGACCTGATAGAAGCTCATGCATCCGCCCTCGAAGTACAGGGAGGACTTGCTGGTGTTCTTGAAGTCCTGTCGGACCGCGACGACATTGCTCCTTGGTCTGGTGAGATATTCAGTTGATACGGTCAGCCCTTTGAGCTTCTCGTCCTTCTTGATCCTCGTCTGGACTCTCACGCCCTTCCAGGGTCCCCTCCTGACCTTCTCGTGCTTGAACGATTCCTCGTAGAGCTTGCCGGGGAAAGCATCCTTCCTGGCGACGGGCGTCACGCCTCCGTACCAAGGACGGAACCACGCCAGCTGACTGGGTTCTGGATATGCGGATAGCATGTACTCGGCGCCCTCCTTCTTCAGTGAAACCAGAGAGCCCGCGAAGCCGGGGACGACGGTGAAGGTGAGGTGCCCGTTGTCGACAACGATCCTCCCCTTCCTCTCACGGACCGAGACCTTTCCCGGCTTCCCGATGACGACAACCGGGAGAGCATACACGTCATCGTAAAGGGGAGTCCAAAGGCGGGCCTTCGCGAAGCTGACGCCCAAGCGAGCATCCCTTGCCCTCAGTCTGACAGTCTCGTCGAAAGGGTTGTCCAGGCACAGCTCCTTCGCCTCGAACCTCGTCTTGTTCGCCCTGAATTGGGCGGGGAAATCAAGGACTACTCTCGCGTCCGTCTTCTTGTTCCGCAGATTCCTGAGCCTCAGTCCGAACTCGCCTTCGTTCTCCAGAACCAAGGGGCTCGGGTCCGTTGCGACCTGGAACACCCGCACGGGACTCACCTTCTCGTCCGACTCCAGACGCCCTCGCGCAAGTTGGAGCCATGACTTCCTCACACTTCTCCAGTCGGTCGTCGCGGGAATGACGTAGAACGGAGGGAGCTCCTTCCTCTCACCCGGCCTGATTCTTGGGGCATCCAGAGTGAAGTTGGGTCCCCATCCGCCGATGTGCGCCTCGGTCGCCGATTCCTGGTCCCAGATCAGTCCCAGACCCGTTTCCCCGTCCCGGAAATGGACCCAAGATTCTGTCAGGTATCCCGTCTTGGGAACGTCTTCCATCCAGTCCGGGAAATCATCCTCGATGGTCTCCTCCTGGATTATGCCGTACTTGCTGGGAATGGTGATCCTGCCCTTGTAGACCTCTCGGAAGCCGGCGAACTGAATCTGGCATTCCACCGCCTTCTTCCCTTTGTTGTCAAGAATCGGAACGATCTGAGCAGTGTTGCTACCCGACATCCGTATCTGAACGGAGATCTCCAGCCCCTCCCTCTCCTCGGAGGATGTGGTGAGCGTCCCCGTCGCCAGCCCCCTCTCGTTCTTTGCTTTCATCTTGAATTCGAGCCTTGCGAGTTCCGACGGCCAGAAGGGCGGCCCCAGACGCACGTTGATATGCTCCATCACTCGTTCCCTCTGGGACTTGTCATAGACATCCACCCACGCACCTTTCTTGGTTGCCACCAGGCGTACCCGGGCGTTCTCCACGACCAGGCGGTCGTCCTCTACGTCCGCGATCGCCCCGTGCACGCCCACGCTCCTCACTTTGAGCGTCTTCTTCTTGGTACGCTTTCCCTCGAACTCTGCCCAGGCCATGATTGAATGGGATCTCGTCTCCAGAGCCTTGGCGGTAATTCTGAGTGGAATCCCCGCGAGACCCTCGCCGGGTAACGTGAAGGGCGCGGTCCTCTTGTCAACCCGCACGCCATCCGGTTCCAGGTGCAAGATGCCCTCAGTCCTCTTCTTCAGGTTGCTCTTCAGATTGACGTAGACGTCCCTAGGCTTCCCTGGGACGACTGATATGAACTCTGGATCCGTGCGTATCTCGATCGCTTGCTTGATGCGCAATCCCGTCCTGAGAACGAATGACTGCCCGTCGACCTTCATGCGGGATAGCACGCCGTCGCACTTCTCCTCCGAGTGTTTCTCCTTCGCATCAAGCGACACTTTGAGGCTGGAAGAGACCTCCCTCGACTTCCCTGCGGGAACGACGAACTTCTTCTCCTTCGAGCGAATGGTCACTCCCTTGGGCGGGGTCGCCCTCAGGCTGCACGCTATCTGCCGCTCGCTCTTGTTGACCACGGTCCA
>JAGMAI010000067.1 GCA_023130895.1 Thermoplasmata archaeon | reverse complement strand
GGAAGAGCGTCTACGCGTACATCGCAGGCCGCACGGCGCCCCCGGGCAAGAGGATGGGGCACGCCGGTGCCATCATTGCGAGAGGCAAGGGGACCGCGGAGAGCAAGATCGCCGCGTTGAACGAGGCCGGTGTCGATGTCGCGAAGCACCCCGCGGAGATCGCGGAACTGATCAAAGGAGGATAGGAGAGGGTTCGGGATGCTGCCAAGGAAGATCGTCGTCCCGCTGGTAGTCGTCCTCATCATCGTCGTGATCATCTCAGTAATCGCCCTGTCCGGCAATCAGGAACCTGAGGACAACACCCCTCCTGGCAAGGTGAGCGGGCTGAATGCCGTTGACCTGCGGGACGGAAGAATCCTCCTCGTTTGGAATGCCGCGCAAGACGATGTGGAGGTCGCATTCTACAACGTCTTCAGGGACACGAACAAGTTGGAGAAGAGACCGTCGGTCCCAATGACCGTCGACGATCCGGGAGACGTTCGGGCCCCCCACGAATACCGAGTCCAGGCTGTGGACGGATCTGGAAACGAAGGCGATGTCTCAGACGCGGTCAACATCTCATCTCTCCCGAGCGATATCATCGCCCCGTCCAAAGTCACAGGCCTCACGGTTCACACCTACGATAACCAGTTGAATCTCACCTGGGAGGAGGCGTGGGACAACGACAGGATATCGGGATATAACGTTTACAGGAATGGGAGGGTCTTCGACTTCCAGTCCTCAAGGCCGCTGTACTACGATCTCAACGTCACGCCGATGCTGACCCACTCGTACCGAGTGAGCGCGGTCGATGCCTCTGGAAATGAGGGTCCGCTCTCGGCTGAGACCGAGGGCTATCTCCCGCCAGGAAGGGTAGGACAGATGGCTCTTGATTTCAACCTGACTGACGTGTACGGCAGGGACTTCAGCCTGAGCGATTTCCGGGGAAAGGTCGTGCTTCTCGACCTCATGAGCATCTCTTGCGGCGCTTGCGCGGACCAGGCGTTGGAGCTAGTCGCCGTGTTCAACAACTACTCTCCAGATGATCTGCAGATGATATCGATTGACATATCTCTGGATGTGGACCCCCAGGATCTCATCATATTCAAGGAATCTTTCGCGGATGATTGGTTCTTCGCCGTGGACACAGACAATGTATCCGAGAAGTACAGCACTTGGGGCGTACCCATGGAGATAGTGATCGACAGATCGGGCGAGATCGCCTACGTCCATGTCGGTCTCGTCTCCGCCGAGGAGTTGGAGGACGTAATCGACCCCCTCATCACGACCTAGCGGTTTTGCCCGTTGTCCCGCCAGACGGCCCTGAGATTCCGTTTACTGGCTCGAAACTCAGCGGCAAACGGTTATATATCGAGTCTTTCATGAATCGAGACCGTGAGCAAGCTCGTCATATCCGAGAAGAGTTCGTCGGCCCGGAGAATAGCGACGATCCTTTCCAACGGGAAGTCCAAGCGGCAGAGCATCGAGAGAGTCTCCTCGTATCACTTCGAGAGGGACGGTGAGGACTACTCCGTAATCGGTCTCAGGGGGCACATCGTCGGCATGGACTATCCCGAGGAGCTCAACAGCTGGGCGGAAATCAACCCGAAGGACCTCGTGCGGGCAAAGCCTGAGAAGAAGATAATCATGAAGTCCATCGCCTCGGCCCTCAAGACCCTAGCGAAGGACAAGGACGAAGTCATAGTGGCGACGGACTACGACAGGGAAGGGGAGCTCATTGGTGTGGAGGCCCTCGATATCGTGAAGGAGGTCGCCCCGAAGGCGGAGTTCAAGCGGGCGCGATTCAGCGCTCTGACGAAGGTGGACGTGGAGAGAGCGTTCGATGAGCTGACCGAGATAGATTACGCCCTCGCCGAGTCCGCAGAGACGAGGCAAGTAATCGACCTCGCATGGGGGGCGACCCTCACCAGATTCATCTCTCTCGCATCCAGTCGACTCGGGCGGGAGTTCCTTTCGGTTGGTCGCGTCCAGAGCCCGACATTGGCGCTCATAGTGGACAGGGAGAAGGAGATCGAGCATTTCGAGGCAAAGCCGTTCTGGGACATACGCGCGACTTTCGAGAAGGATATTGAGTTCACTGGACGGCACTCACACGGCAGATTCTGGAACAAGGTCGACGCCGAGACCGTCCTGAAGGCTGCCGACGGCGCGAAGACGGGAAAAGTGCGGCTATACGAGGCCAAGGAGGCCCCGGAGTGGCCCCCTGTTCCGTTCAACACGACCATCTTTCTGATGGAGGCCAACCGCCTAGGGTTCTCGGCCTCCAGGGCGATGAGCATCGCGGAGACCCTCTATACGAGCGGATGGATCAGCTATCCCAGGACGGACAACACCGTCTATCCGCCCACACTCGGTCTCAAGTTCCTATTGGAGAAGCTCTTGGCTTCCGCCTTCAGCAAGGAGGCGAAGGAGCTCCTCAAGCAGGAGAAGATCGTCCCAACAAGGGGAAAGAGCTTCGCGACGGATCACCCGCCGATACACCCCGTAAGAGGCGCGAAGAAGTCGAAGATAACGGGCGACAAATGGACTATCTACGAGCTCGTCTGCAGGAGGTTCCTCGCAACGGTGGCGCCCCCCGCGCTGGTCAAGACGTCAAAGGCCGAGATCGATGTCAAGAAGGAGGTCTTCGTCTGCGAGGGGCGGGAGATACTTGACCCGGGTTGGAGGAACTACTATCCCTATTATCCAGCCAAGGAGTCCGACCTGCCGGAGCTGTCCGAGGGAGAGAGCATCAAGCTACTGGGAGTGAACATGGAGGAGGACAAGACCAAGCCTCCGCCGAGGTTCTCACAGGGAAAACTCATCCAAGAAATGGAGAGGCTAGGTCTCGGCACGAAGAGCACGAGGCACGAGATAATAAAGAAGCTCTACAACAGGAAGTACGTCGAGGGAAAATACCTCACGCCAACGGTCTCTGCGAGAGCGGTCATAGATGCCCTCGGGGACCACAACGTCGGGATAGAGAAGCCCGAGATGACGAACCTGCTGGAGAAGGATATGCTCGAGATCGCGAACGGAAGCAAGAGCGGAGGACAGGTCGTCGAAGAATCCCAAGACATCCTCGAAGAGGTCATGGAGACCCTCCAGTCCAACAGAAAGGAGATCGGTGAGGAGATCAAGAGGGCTCTCAGGATGCAGAACTACATAGGAGTCTGCAAGTCCTGCGGCGGAGACCTGAATGTGATCAGATCCAGGGCGGGCCAGAGGTTCGTCGGCTGCTCCGGCTTCCCGGATTGTAGGGTCACGCATCCACTGCCACAGGCGGGGAAGGTAATCCCCACGATGGAGACGTGCGAGGAATGCGGCTCACCGATGATAGAGATCACAGAACGGGGAGGCAAGGAAACCATCTGCGTTGACGCTCAATGTCCGACGACAAGGGAGAGGAACCTGCTCGGCACGTGCAGCAAGTGCGGAGGCGATCTCACGATTAGATACTCAAAGAGGGGGAAGAGGTTCGTCGGTTGCTCCGGCTACCCGAAGTGCAACAACTCGTTCCCGCTCCCACAGAAGGGGTATATCCAGCCGACAAAGGAGACGTGCGAAAAGTGCGGATCCCCGATCATCACCGTCCTCATGAGGAACAGGAGAAAATGGACCCTCTGCGTCAACCCGGATTGTGAGACAAAAAAGTTCAAGCAGGCCTGACTACTGCCTTCTGGGCTCCTTCGCCTTCGGGCGGAGCTCCTTGCTCCCGCACTTCCTGCATCTGGTTGCTCTCATTGCATTTCGCGCGTAGCACTTCATGCATATCATCTTGGCGAGCGTTCTCGCCTCAGCCTCAGGAAAGCGGGCCATATACTCTATCGCATGTTCGCTTCCCTATTAAACCCTTGCTCAATCTCCATGCCACGGAACCGGAACACCAGTGTCGAAGGATGCGCAAGGAGAAGGCTTTTTGCCCGAATGCCGATTACTCACCGAATGCGGACGATCGGACTCGTTGTCAATCCCATTGCGGGAATGGGCGGTCGCGTGGGCCTGAAGGGAACGGACGGTGTCCTCGACAAAGCACTGGAACTGGGTGGAAAACCTGTTGCGCCGGGGAAGATGTCTAAGTTCCTGGACGCGCTCTCCTCTCTGCTGAAGAACGAGAACGTCGAAGGAATCGAGTGGCTCACCTGCGGCGGGTCGATGGGCGCGAGCTACCTTGAGGAGTTCGGCGAGGGGCCCTGGGAATGGGAGGTCGTCTTCGAGCCGGGAGATCCCACTACGGCAGAGGACACGAATGAGGCCTGCAGTGTCTTTTCGGAGAGAGATGCGGGGCTCATAGTGTTCTGCGGCGGGGACGGCACCGGCAGAGACATCTGGAAGGTCGTCGGGAACGAGATTCCCATGATAGGAATCCCCTCTGGTGTGAAGATGCACTCCGGGGTCTTCGGAATGAACCCAGAAGCCGTGGCCTTCATAGTGCTGAGGTTCCTCTTGGGCGAGCTCGATGTCGCAGACGGCGAGATACTCGACCTGGACGAGGAGAGATATCGGGCGGGAGAATGGCACATCCGGCTCTTCGGAATCGCGAGCACACCGAACGAGCCCAGCTACGTCCAGGTCGGGAAGATGCACGCCGAAGCTGTTCCAGAGGAAGATGTGAAAATCGAGATAGCGGAGCATATCGCCGAGGACATGAGCGAGAACAAGGACACCTTGTACATACTCGGATCGGGCTCCACTGTCGCCGCGGTATCCAAGGAGATAGGCGTGGATTGCTCGCTACTCGGCGTGGACGCCGTCTATCGGGGTGAGCTCCTGGAGAAGGATCTTAACGAGGATCGGCTCCTTTCTCTCCTCGACCAGTACGAAAAGGTCAAGCTTGTCCTCACTCCGATAGGCGCCCAGGGCTTCATCCTGGGCAGAGGGAACCTTCAGCTCTCTCCAGCGGTCATCAAGAGAGTGGGCCTCAACGATATCGTGATAATCTGTACGCCAGGGAAGCTCAGGAGAACACCCTTCCTCAGGGTTGACACGGGCGACAGCGACCTGGACCGAGAGTTCAGGGCCAGGGAATACCTCACGGTCGTGACAGGCTACAGAACGATGAAACTATGGAAAATCGCGCAATGAAAGGGCTTATGAAGGGGAAGGCCATACCACTTTGCCAATACTTAGGGGGAGGTCATTTTGCAGGAAAAGATGAAGGCCATTGTGAAGGTGCGACCAGAAGAGGGCGGCACAGAGATGCAGGAGGTCCCGGTGCCAAAGCCAAAGCGCAATGAGGCATTGATAAAGATGGAAGCCGTCTCCATTTGCGGGACGGATGTGCACATATACGAATGGGATGACTGGGCCTCAAAGAGGATCAACGTCCCGCTGATTTACGGTCATGAATTCTCCGGCGTGATTGAGGAGCTCGGAGCGGACGTGATAGGCTTCGAGAAGGGAGACAGGGTCTCAGGAGAATGCCACGTCCACGACAACATGTGTTTCCAGTGCAGAACTGGCAACGCCCACATCTGCGAGAACATGAAGATATTCGGCGTGGATATGACAGGGATATTCGCGGAGTACTCCGCGCTCCCGGCAGCGAACCTGCTCAAGAGCGGCGATATGCCCGCGAAACACGTCACAATCCAAGACCCGCTGGGCAACGCCGTTCACACGGTCTTCGCCACAGACGTTCCAGGAAGAAATGTGGCCGTCTTGGGGCTCGGTCCGATCGGCCTCATGTCCGTGGCGGTCTGCAAGGCTGTCGGTGCGAGAAAGGTCTTCGGGATAGGCCGAAGGAACAAGTACAGAATCGACCTCGGAAAGGAGTGCGGGGCGGATTTCGCGCTGAGCAGCCTCACGGATGACGTCGAGAAGATAGTCGCGGACAACACGGAGGGACGCGGTGTGGACGTGGTCCTAGAGATGACGGGGAATCCCCACGCCGTCAACCAGGGTCTGGACCTGCTCAGGCCGGGCGGAACGTTGGCACTCCTGGGTGTGTTCTCGGGCCCATGGACGACAGACCTGAACGAGAAAGTGATCTTCAAGTACACAACGATCAAGGGCATCAACGGACGCTTGATGTTCGACACCTGGTACAGGATGCGCGGGCTCCTGGAATCGGGGAGCCTGAACCTCGATCCCATAGTCACGCACGAGCTGAAGTTCGATCAGTTCGAGGAGGGCATGGCCGCCATGAGGTCCGGTAACTCCGGCAAGGTCGTCCTGTACATGGACTGGTTCAGACCATAAGGTAATGATTAATAGTGACGGATGCTTGAACGGTGAGGCCCAAAGGAGGTAGAAAGATGAGAGACCCAAGTGGATTCATGCGGGAGGAATATCAGACACTCGTTGAGAAGGGATTCGACTGGAAACTGCGCGTTCTTGAAGGCCCCTCCGCACCGAGATGCCGGGTGGATGGAAAGGACGTGATAATGCTCTGCTCGAACAACTACCTGAATCTGAGCAATCATCCGAGACTGAGGCAAGCTGCAAAGGAGGCCATAGACACTCACGGCGTGGGCTCTGGCTCGGTCAGACCCATCGCGGGGAACATGGACCTGCACCTCAAGGTGGAGAAGAAACTCGCCAGTTTCAAAAGGACCGAGTCTTCGCTCATATACCAGACAGGTTTCGCTGCGAATGCAGGGCTCGTGCCGCAGCTGGCCGGGAAGGGTGATGTCATCATATCGGACGAGCTCAACCACGGATCCATCATAGATGGCGTCAGGCTCACAAAGTCGGACAGGATGATATTCCCGCACCGCGACATGGGGGAGCTCGAGAAGGTGCTCAAGGAAGCCGACAAGAAGTACAAGAGGATACTCGTCGTGACGGATGGCGTCTTCTCGATGGATGGCGATATCCAGCACATGGACAAGATACAAGACCTTGCCAACGAGGTTGGGGCGATGACCTTTGTCGATGATGCCCACGGAGAGGGTGTCATAGGACCCGATGGAAGGGGGATAGGCGCTCACTTCGGCATCGCGGGCAAGATCGACGTGGAGATGGGGACGTTCTCCAAGGCATTCGGTGTCGTGGGAGGCCTCATCGCGGGGTCCCAGGATCTGGTCAACTTCGCGTTGAACAAGTCTAGAACGTGGCTCTTGTCAGGATCCCACCCGCCGCAGGTCGCGGCTGCACAGTTCGCCGCAATCGACGTACTCGAGACAGAACCAGAGCATGTGAACAACCTGTGGGACAACACGAAGTACTTCAAGAAAGAGCTCGACTCGATGGGCTTCGACACCGGTCAAAGCGAGACCCCGATAACGCCGGTCATGGTGGGCGAGTCGCACAAGGCCAAGGCCCTCTCGGAGAGAACCTTCGAGCTGGGTGTATTCGCACTTCCCATCGTGTTCCCGATGGTGGCAAGGGACAAGGCGAGAATACGGACCATGATGAACGCCGGGCTCACAAAGGACGATCTCAACGATGCCCTCGCCGCGTTCGAGAAGGCCGGAAAGGAACTCGATATCATCTAGCCGCAGACGGCCCGCGAAGACATGGCCGAGACGATGCTGGCCGAGCCAGTTCGAAAGGTATTTATAGGGTCGACCTCACTACTGACTTTCGCCAAATGACCCCCACTTTGGGGGTCCTCTTAATGGAGGAGGACGGTAATGTCTCGAAGGTTTGTGATAGCTGTATTCGCTCTGTTCTTGGCCTTCACATGGAGTCTCGTGCAAGATGTCCCACAG
This sequence comes from Thermoplasmata archaeon, assembly GCA_023130895.1. Classification (GTDB taxonomy): domain Archaea; phylum Thermoplasmatota; class Thermoplasmata; order RBG-16-68-12; family JAGMCJ01; genus JAGMCJ01. The sequence continues at coordinate 5,470 of JAGMAI010000067.1, read as the reverse complement.
GCAACTGCCGAGGACGGCCCGCTCGGGGGACTATATGGAGGCGATTTCGTCGTTGCAGTACCGCAGGATGCGGTCTTCACTCTGGACCCCACCGGGGATCCGGACGAGACGAGCGAGCACATAATCGATCTGCTGTACGACTCTCTTGCTCGGATACATCCAGATACCCTTCTTCCGATTCCTTGGGTGGCGTCGAGCTGGATTGTTGATGAGGCCAACGAGACCGTGCTTGTCACAATGAGAGACGATGTGACGTGGCACGATGGCACACCTGTGAATGCTGATGATGTCATCTACACGTACACCGTCGATTATTCCGTGACCAAGGTGTCGGATGCGCAGGTCTTCTTCGACCTCTCTGCTAGCGATGATGATGGCAAGTTCTTGAGCATGGGTTTGACACGTCCCCTCATAAAGAGCGGTGATGTCGAGCGGGTGGAAGGGTGCGGGCCGTTTGCGCTTGTCTCACAGGGCAGTGCGGAGGTCGTCGTTGAGGCCTACGACGGATACTTCGATGGTAGACCCTATCTGGACTCCGTGACCTTTCGGAAGTACGAACGGTTTGATCATGAGACTGATGAAACGGCAGACGACATGATCACAGGAGGACTCGGCCTGATCGGATGGCCCCTGAGCATTGTTGAGAGCTCCGTCCTACTGAACGTATCGAATTCCACGATAATCAACGCAGCATCTGTTGTCCTGAATCCTTCGTTGACGTTTCTCTACGTGGGAATCAACACGCAGAGATTTCCGCTCAATGAGACTGTCATAAGGAAAGCAATAGCAATGGTCTCTGACAAAGACCTCTGCCTGACACTGGAAAAGAACACTATCATCGCTGACTCGGTCATAACCCCAGCAAACTCATTCTGGCTGAACACCAGCGTCCCCAGGTACAGAGTCAAGAACAAGGTGGAGGACGGAGCGAGTAAGGCGGATCTCGACGCCGTGAAGGTAATGCTGGACGAGTCTGGATACACGGACCAGGACTCTGATGGTTTTCGAGAATTGCCTGGCGGAGTGGGTTTCAGTTTCGAGATCGTCCATCCTTCGGTGGATATCGATATCGCGAAGGATGGAATAACCAGCAAACTTCTGGATAGGCTCCAGACGATAGGACTTGACGCAAGAGGCAGGCCGATGGGTACATGGTCGGAGCTTGAATCTGTGATTCACTATGGCAACTTCGATGTCTTCATGCATGTTCTCGATGCAAGAAGAGACCCCAGTTTCATCAGAGAGATCCTCCACTCAGCCAGCCTAGACAACCACGTGGGATACCAGAACTCCGCTCTCGATGGGATTCTTGAAGACGCTGATGCTGAGATTAGTATGACAGTCAGACAGAACCTGGTGAGAGACGCTCAGGGGTGGATCGCAGAGGACAACCCTCTGATACCACTCCTCCACTACGATGTCCAGGAGGCAGTGAACAAGACGAAGTATACGGGCTGGGTGAACATGGTTGAGGGCGTGTACAACTTCTGGTCCTTCAGGAGTCTCCACCTCGCGCAGAGTGATCCTCCACGCGTATCAGTAATAATCCTCGCAGACCAGATCAGTTCCGGCGAGACTTTGAACGTGAGAGTCGAGGTGAGGCACCCAGAGACATTCGAGTCGATGGAAGGAGTCTACATCAACGTCACGGAATCGCTGGACCCCGACATGAGCTATGCAGAATACACTGATAGCAATGGTTCTTTCGAGTTCGTATGGACGGCCCCAGCCCTGACTGAGCCTGACACGGCAGTCTTCAGTGCTCGCGCGATCATGCCTGGTTTCCCCGAGGGCACGGCAGAGGGTGAGATCACGGTCTATCCAGGAGCCAGAACTCTTCGTGTTGATATGTCAATAAACCCCAAGAGCATGCCCTCTGGCGATGCCGCGACCGTCACCATTACGGTCAGAGACCTGCAGACGCTTGCGTTGGTTGAGGGTGCTGAGGTTAGTCTCAGGATAAAACCCGAAGGGCTTGAGGGAAGCCTGGGCAGCACCTCCGGGACGACTGATGCAAATGGAGCGTTCCAGACCACGTTCATGGCTTCAGTAACCGTTGACACGACCTTCTTGATTATCGGTGAGGTTTCGAAGACCGGATATTCTGACGGAGGGGCTCAAACGGCCGTGTTGGTCGACAGGTCGGGAGGGACTGCCCCGCCCTTGCCAGGACTCGATGCCGTTTCGATCATGCTGATGTTGATCGCTGTCACCCTTGGGTACGCCTACGTGAGAGGGACCAGAAGGAACTGACCGAAAAGGAAATAATCCGCCCCGGTTATCAGCGACACGTCATGACTGAAGATGTTTTACTCAAAGGTGTCAGAAGATTCGAATGGGCAAAGACCCACATGGGGCTGTTGAGTGAGGTCCGAAAGAGGTTGAAGAAGGAGCGTGCGTTCGAGGGGCTCAAGGTCAGCATGGCTCTTCATGTGGAGGCCAAGACAGGGGTTCTGGCATGGACACTGAGCGAGGCCGGGGCCGATGTGAGACTGGCCTCCTGCAATCCTCTGTCCACGGACGATTCCGTCTCCATGGCCCTGAGAGAGGAGTACGGTCTGGACGTCTATGCAAAGAAGTGGGAGACAAGGAACGAGTACTACAGCAACCTGAACTCCGTTCTCGACCTGAAACCGGACTTCCTCATAGACGATGGGGGAGATCTGATCTTCTTGACCCACACGAAGAGAAAGGAGCTGCTGCGGTCGGTGAAGGGTGCGAACGAGGAGACGACAACCGGAATAATCCGCCTCAGAGCAATGGCTCATTCCGGAGAACTTGAGTTCCCGGTCATCTCCGTGAACGACGCACACATGAAGTACCTCTTTGACAACAGGTACGGAACGGGCCAGTCGACCTTGGACGGGATAATGACGAGCACGAATCTTCTGATAGCGGGGAAGAAATTCGTTGTCTCGGGCTACGGATGGTGCGGCAGAGGCATAGCGATGAGGGCGAAGGGAATGGGAGCGCACGTCGTGGTGACCGAAGTCGATCCTGTGAGGGCGGTGGAGGCGAAGATGGATGGCTTCGAAGTCATGCCCATGGAGGAAGCCGTCAGAAGCGCGGACTTCATCGTGAGCGCAACCGGGTGCAAGGACGTGTTCACGGGCAAGCACCTCGACACAGTCAAGGACGGATGCATCCTTGCGAATGCTGGGCACTTCGACAACGAGATATCGAAGGAGGCCCTCTCGAAGGCCTCCAAGAAGGTCGAGAAGGTCAGGGAGTTCGTGGAGAGATACGACCTAACGAACGGGAAGTCCCTGTACCTCCTTGGAGAGGGAAGACTGATAAACCTTGTGGCCGGCCAGGGCCACCCCGTCGAGATCATGGACATGAGCTTCTCCATCCAAGCCCTCGCCCTTGAGTACCTCTCCAAGAATCACGAGTCGCTTGGAAATGACGTGTACAATATTCCGAAGGAAATCGATGAGGAGGTTGCCCGCATCAAGCTCAAGATCATGGGAGTGAAGATAGACAGACTGACGGCCTCTCAAAAGAAGTACTTGACTGACTGGAAAGAGGGCACCTGACGAGGGTTGGAAGCATGGCTGAGTTCTTCCTGGGAGTGTACGGCCACACGGTCCTCGACCACATAATCACGGTTCCACGACTTCCCCCACCCAATACGTCGATCGAGCTTATCGACAGACAGGTTTTCTTCGGCGGGACCGGTGCCAACATTGCGAGGACCGCCTCGTCCCTCGGTGTGAGGACCGCCTTGTCCTCATTCGTGGGGGAGGACTTCCCCGCCGACTACGAAGAGGCTCTGAGGCGTGCGGACGTAGATATATCGGAACTAGTGAAGGTTGAAGGATACAGCACTCCAGTCGCCTGGATATTCTCGGACCAGGAGCACAATCAGGTTTGTGTGATAGACCAAGGCCCATATCGGGACTCGGGGACCTTCGACGTCCGTGAGAACACCGTCAGGCACTCCGAGATCGTCCACATATGCACTGGGAGGCCGGAATACTACACCAAGGTCATCGACCTCGCCCTCGAGCTGGGAAGGAAGGTGAGCTTCGACCCTGCGCAAGAGATCCACTATGTCTACGACAAGGACACGTTCAACCAGTTCCTGAGGCGGACGGACCAATTCTTTGCGAATGAGAGCGAGATCAGAACGGCGCTCAAGTTCACTGGATTGCGGAAGATGGAAGAGCTCGCGGAGATTGTGGACCTTCTCGTCGTCACATTGGGAGAGAAGGGGAGCCTCATTTTCCATGAGGGGGAGAGGCACGAGATTCCGGCGATAAGACCCGACAGAACCGAGGAGGCCACGGGCATGGGGGACGCCTACCGGGCGGGCTTCTACGCTGCGTGGAGCAGAGGCATGGATTTCATCAAGTGCGGGTGGGCAGGCTCGGCGACCGCAAGCTTCGCGATGGAGTCCCGGGGTGGGCAGACGAACGTACCGACGTGGGAAGACGTACTTCTGCGCGTGGAAGAGGACCTCTAGGAGTTTTCGAGTCCCGTCGGGAAAAGTGCGATTCTTGTGATAGCCAGTACCCACTATGACCCACATAGAAAGCTTTATAGACGGCGAAAAGCTTACGGTGCTCGGGTGAGATTGTGGCCATAGGTTTCGTCTTGATAAGTACCGCACCCGCGAAGGAGCATGAAGTCTACAATGAGCTCCAGTCGGTCGATGAGATAGTTGAACTTCACCCGCTCTTCGGGGAATATGACCTGATAGCCAAGATCGAGGCGGAGGACTTCAATGTTCTCGGTCAAGTTGTCGTGGATAAGATCAGATCCATAAGTGGTGTGATAGACACAAAGACCCTAACGGGAATCAAGTTCTAGGAGGACGACAAATGATAGCAGTCAGTGCCGGGGAATTCATAACGATATTGATATTCTCGTTCGCCCTCTTCCTGCTGATAACAGGAGCCTTCACGGCATACTTCGGCAGCGGGAAGAGCAGGAAGATAGGAGCAGGTTTGCTTGCGGGCGGACTCGTGATAGGGATTATCTGGGCATACCTTGAGTGGCAACAGAAGAGCGCGTTGGGCGGATTCCTGAGTGTCGATGACCTAGGGAGCCTCATCGTGGGATCCATATATGTTCTGGTCGCGGCTCTAATCGGGGCAGGTTTGGCCATAGGACTGTTCCTTCTGACCATAATGAAGTCCTAGCCTCAGAAACCCTTATCTGTTTTCTCGTGTCTTTGGGTAGTGAGAACAATGTCTGTCCTCGTAATCCTCGGCAGCAAGTCCGATAAGAAAATCGGAGACAAGGCCGTAGACATCCTCGCGCAGTTCGGCGTGGACTCCAAAATGATCGTGGCGTCAGCCCACAGGTCGCCCGAGTATCTGCACGATGAAATCGAGAAGAGCGATGCCAAGGTCATCATAGCCGTTGCGGGCCTTTCGGCGGCGCTCCCTGGTGCCGTTGCTTCAAAGACGACGCGGCCCGTCATCGGAGTGCCAGTGAGCGGGAAGATCAGCCTCGATTCCCTCCT
>JAGMAI010000066.1 GCA_023130895.1 Thermoplasmata archaeon | reverse complement strand
AGCTCAGCGACTACGCGGACGTTGTAGTGACAGCACCGATACTGTCCTTCACCAAGACCGCAGACGTCACGACAGCTGACCCAGGCGACTTCATCACCTACACACTCGAGTACTACAACAGCGGAACGGGTTTGGCCACTGGTGTCCATGTATTTGACACGATATCTGAGGATACGGCTTTCGTAAGCTCCGATCCACCCTACGATGCCTCGAGCGGTAGAACGTACTTCTGGCTCATAGGAAGTGTCGCACCAAGTAGTGGCGGCTCAATTGAGATAGTGGTTCAGGTCGATGTCGGAACAGCCGACGAGACACTCCTACGCAACACAGCAACGCTCGACTATGCGGACGCCAATGGCAACTACTACGCTCAGCTCAGCGACTACGCGGACGTTGTCGTGACAGCACCGATACTGTCCTTCACCAAGACCGCAGACGTCACGACAGCTGACCCAGGCGACACGATCGTCTACACACTCGGATACGAGAACACAGGAACCGGTTGGGCCTCTCTCGTAGAGATAGTCGATACCATTCCGGCTGACACCACATTCGTGAGTTCCAATCCAGCCTACGACAGCGTCGCTGGCGATGTCTACACATGGAACATCGGCGACCTGGCACCAGGCGGAAGCGGAACGATCACCATAACAGTCACAGTGGATGTCGGAACAGCCGACGAGACACTCCTACACAACACAGGCACACTCGACTACGCGGACGCCAATGGCAACTTCATCGAGCAGCTCAGCGACTACGCGGACGTTGTAGTGACAGCACCCATCATGACATTCACCAAGACAGCGGATGTCTCAGAGGCCGATCCTGGTGACACGATCGTCTACACGCTGGAGTATGAGAACATCGGCACCGGAGACGCCAGTGACGTGACGATAGTAGATACACTACCAGTGGACGTCACCCTGGTCTGGGCTATCCCGCCTGCCAGCTCCTTGGTTGGAAACGTGGCGACCTGGCATATCGGTACCGTGCCCTCTGGAGGCAGTGGTAAGATCATCGTCTTCGTGCGAGTGAACGTCGGCACATCCGATCAGACGTTGCTTCACAATGAAGCGACACTCGACTATTCCGATGCAAATGGCAACTTCATCGAGCAGCTCAGCGACTACGCGGACGTGATCGTGACAGCTCCCGTGATGACCCTGTCCAAGGAGGCAGGGGAAGTGACCGTCAGTGCCTACGTAATCGCGGACTTCACGCTCCGCGTGGCGGGAGAGAAGTACCATGACGTCGTGCTGACTCTCTACGACGGTGAGCAAATGGTCGCGGTGGCATCGATCCTCCGCATTCCCGGGAACCCCGATGAGCAGTCTGTGACGATACACAACGTCACTGTGGATGTTCTGAGCGGGTCCTTCACCGCCGTGATCGTCTACACGCCTTTGGACGACGCCATCAACGGTCAGTGGTGGGGAGCAGATCCTGCTTGGCTGATTCTGACTCTGCAGGATGGTACCGAGATTAGACTCCATCACACGTTCAACGTGAGGCACAACGAGACCTGGATCTGGACCGTTGAGGACTTCCGCCCCTACCTGAAGGGGGCACTCGTAACATTCGAGGCCGATTTCATGTATACAATCACATACGAGAACATCGGCACCGGGGACGCCTCCAATGTTTGGGTTAATGACACCTTCCCCGAGGACACAGTCCTCGTGGACTCCAATCCTGCATACGACCTCTCCAGTGGGAACACGTACATGTGGAACATCGGCATGGTGCCCTCTGGAGCTGTCGGTTATATCTACATAAACGCCAGCTACATCATAACTAACACCACACTGAAAGACCTGCCCGACGGGAAAGTGCTCACCAACGTGGTGACATTGGACTATTCGGATGCTAACGGCAACTTCATTGAGCGTCTCACAGCCTACGCAGACGTGGTCATTGTCATCCCCGAGGATGGACTCGGGGCCGGCGGGGACGGCGGAATGACAACGGGCACCTGGCCCGGCCAAGATGACGTTGGAGAGGGATACGACTCACTCGTTCCCGAACCCGTCCTGAGCAGCCCAACTGACTACGTCTACTTCGAAGGAGAACAGGTTCACTTCAGTGCCCGTGCGATATACTCGGGCGACGAGGCCTCCCTCACATTCCATTGGGACTTCGGAGATGGTTCAGCATCAACCGGAAGAGAGTTGGACCACACTTACGTGGATGATGGAAGGTACTTCGTGGTTCTTACAGTGAGTGACGCTGACGGGAACGCCGATCAGCTTACCGTCAGAATCATCGTACTGAACGTCAACCCAACGGTGCAGATCAACTCACCATACGGAGGAGAGGTTGGAGATGCGATACACATGAGCGCGCAGGCCAACGATCTCGGTGACGACGTCCTCACCTTCGAATGGAACTTCGGCGATGGTCAGTCTGCAATCGGAGAGAAGGTCACGCACGTCTATCAGTATCCTGGTCTGTTCAGCGTGACCCTCACTGTCCGCGACGGGGACGGCGGCTTGGCGATAGTCAAGAGCATCGCTGTCATTCGAGAGATCATACAGCTCGAACCACCGACCGACGACGAGGTCGAACCCGATGAGACACCCGAGACACCGGAGGCCGAGGAGACACCCGAAAGCGGAGAGGAAACGGAACATACAGAGACAGAGGAAGGGACAAGTTCGCCCACCGTAGTGTGGAGACGCCCGCCCTCATCCTACTGGGATGTGGTGACCTTGACCACCGATCATGGAGACGCGTCCCTTGAGATTGCCTCCGAGAGATCGGCGACCTGGTCGTCCTCCAGCTTCGCAATCCTTCTCATTCTCGGGCAGTTCATCGCGCTGCTTGCTGGAACGTTCGTGTGGATACAGTCGAGGAAACTGAGATAGTCTCCGCAACGGCAGAAGCGCTGACCTCGTCCATCCATGATGGTGAGCCAGAAGGTTCCCAGAGTCCCAATTCGGAAACCGCGAGTTTGGACCAGACCGGAAGGCCCCACAGGATGGACGCCCAAGAAAAGGATTTATAGCCCAGAGGCAATCTATCAACACGGAGTGGGCATCGAATGAGGCGTGTTCTCCTCTTCAGTTCTGTACTCGTGCTGCTTGGAGCCTCAATCGTGACGATTCCAGCGGGAGGATACGAGCCCAATGTCCTCCTCAGCGAGCCCGCTGTGAAGGCGAGCTGGCCCGCGATTGCCTCCGACGATCGCGGTGTCTACGTCGCGTGGCAGGACAAGGGATTGGGGGACTTCGACATCCTGCTGTCGGTGTCCAAGAACAACGGCACGACCTTTTCTGAGCCTGTGATGGTGAACGACAATCCAGGCGATGGAAAGCACTCGAGCTTCCCCGACATTGCCGCGGGAAACAGAGGGATATATGTCGTTTGGGAGGATGGCAGGAACGTTTACCCAGACATCTACTTCTCGCAGTCCCTAGACGGAAGGCACTTCTCACCAGATGTTGCAGTTTGGCAATCCGATACGGACAACTCCACAAGACCGAGCATCGCCATCGACGAGGAGAACGACATCATACATGTTGCCTGGGTCGACGACTATCTCGACATAAGGGCAAGCGCATCGAGCGACGGCGGACAGACCTTCACAGAGCCCGTCACCGTGAGCGACAGCAAGACGAACGGAAGGTACAATCCACAGATTGACGTGGACACAAATGGAAAGGTGTACGTCGTCTGGGCGGACGGCAGGACAGGAACAATCGAGCAGGGCCTCGGCGTCGACGACACAGACATCTTCGTCTCCAACTCGACCGACAATGGGATGAGCTTCGGTCAGAACGTGCGTGTGAACCACGTATATAAGGGGATTTTGCAGTCGAATCCATCATCAGCCATCGACGGAGATGATGTCCTGCACGTGGTTTGGGACGACGAGCTCGAGTATGGGGAACCGTCCATCCTCTACTCCAAGTCATCCGATGGCCTTCACTTCACCGATCCCCTCTTCGTCAACTTCACCTCACGCGTCACAGCCGGGAGGGGCACGACACATCAGACGCCTGTCATCGACGTCTCACCGGCGGGCGACATCATCTACGTATCCTGGGCCGAGAGCCGCTCAGGGAACTTCAACATCTACCTTGCGAGGTCTGAAGGAGCTGGGTTCTTCCCGGCCGTATCGCTCTTTGGCGGGGACTATTTCTTCGACGATGTTCTCACGCCCAACGGCCACCGCGATCCTGGAGAGGCCGTGATATTGGACGACGGCAACGGCAGACTGGACCACGGCAGGCTGAACGGCACCGACTCTCCCGATGAGATCGTTCTCGCGGGCAAGGCGAACCTTCAAGAGGATCTGGCGGGCGAGAGACTCGTCTACTTCGACGAGAACTCAGATGGCTGGGGATTCGATGATGACATAGTCCTGGAGACTCTCGTTCTTTCCTATCCGAGCATCGAGCCCAAGCTGAAATCCGACTGGGACACCACAACAGGGAACTTCGTGAACTTCCTGAGGCTCGTCGATGGTTTCTACTACTCCGTGGAGCAGTCCGAGACCATGTCCATCGGATGGTTCGACATCGCGCATGCCAAGGACGCTGGCATCAACCCCGAGAACTTCGGTCTGGAGAACAATGATCCGATAAGCAGGGCGGATATCGAGGTCACCTACAGGACGGACAGCTCGTACGATGGCACTTCTTTCCTCAACATCTCAAGAGGGCTCTCTGGACCCACAAACGTCTCCATCTTCCCCATCGTGAACACTGGCGGGGCGGCGGAGACCACGACGATAGACCTGATGTCCCTTGGCTTCTGGACGATTCCCGACCTCAAGTCGGTGAACGTCTCCTTCACAAATGACGCATCATCCGCATCCTCCGTGAGCTTCAACAAGATCTCACTGTGGATCGACAGAGGTCTTCCCGGTCGCTTCGATTCCTATGATATCAGGATATACAACGGCTCCTCGGACCTGGCATTCAACGACACCCTCTCTTCCTTCGCGGACAGCGATGACCTGATGTTCCTTGACGCCTCCCTGGACGGGTACTATGACCTTGGCGAACCTTTGATTACGACTTCTGTGGACATCGAGCCAGGTGGGGCGATTACCAGTGCTGAAACCGTGCTACCAAGAGCGGACAAACCACATTGGGAACAGATTTTTACGCCCTTCCCCGTGAACGATGACACGGGGACATGGCCCCAGTACTCACCCTCAATCACGATGGAGGCGGGCGGTGGATGCTACGCTGTGTGGATGGATTACCGAGGAGCAATCAGCGCGTCCATCTACTTCGCGGACACGGTTGCAGATACGTGGCCCCCCTCGGTTATCGACGTCTTCCCGGATCACGGTTCCGCGAATGCTCTCCTCGACACCGACATACGGATAGCGTTCTCAGAGCCTGTTGATCCGTTGTCACTGGAATCCTCCTTCGGCATTTTCCCTCCCACTGCCGGCACATGGAACTGGAGTGCCGAAGGGGATTCGGCGGTGTTTGAGCCCCTCTTTGGCCTCTCGCCGGACGTAACCTACGATCTTGAGATCTCATCGACGGTCGTCGACATCTCAGGAACCTCTATGAAAGACAGGTTCAGATGGCATTTCACAACAGTGATGCCACCACTGGTCGAGTGCCAGTTCAATGAGACTCAGAGCACCTACGAGGACATCCCGATCACGTGCAACGTCTCCGATGAATGGGGTGTGCTCTCCGTTGTGCTCTCCTTCAGGGGAGTATTGGAAGAGAACTACACGGAAGCGAACATGACGCTCGTGGCAGGATCCGACCTCGACGGTTCATGGAAGGGCGTGATACCCGCTCAGAACGCTGTGGGCAGGGTCAGTTTCCTCGTAGCCGCCGAGAACATCATCGGCGCAAGAGGCAGCTATCCAGCAGTCGGCGATGGAATAGTGGAGATTGAGGACGTTGTTCCACCAGACTTGCTGCAGCATGATGCCGTGGAATCGGCTTCCGCAGGTTCAACCGTGAACATCACAATAAGGGTCTCCGACGACGTCGGCATCGAACGGGTGGTCGTCTACGTCAAGCCGATAGACGGTACTGCCTTCGTCCCGCACGAGATGCATCGATTGGGCCAGACTGACGAGTACTACGTGCAAATCGAAACCCCCGACCGTAATGGGAGGATCGAGTACTACGTTCAAGCGACAGACGTAGGGGGCAACGAGGTGACGAGCCCGCCCGTCAGCCCGCAAAGCGAGCCTCACGTCATCGAGGTGAGCGGCGCCGCTGATACCGACTTGCTTCTGTGGATAGGTCTAACCGTGATTCTCGCCATAGCAATCATCGTTCTGGTCTTATATCTGGCAAGGAGCAAGTAGGCAAAGGATTAATCTTCAGAATCGCATTGCTCGTGCGGTGGTCTCATGGAATGCAGGGAGGAGGAGAACAAAGAGACGTGCACATGCACCTATCCCGACTGCAGCCGGAAGGGAGTCTGCTGCGAGTGCATTAGATATCACTGGCAGCTGAAGGAACTCCCAGGATGTCTTTTCCCGCCTGAGGTCGAGAAGACGTACGACAGGTCCCTCAGGAAGTTCATAGAGATCTATTCCCGCTAGTACTCCAACACGGGGATCTGCAGCCTTCTCATGTTCTTCCGAAGGCAGGCCCACAAGCACCAGTCATGTCGAATTGGAAAGGTATTTGATGCATTCGAGCGATGCCCACGCAATGGAGGTTTCCGACCTCGAGATCGATCCCAGAATAGTCGACATACTCGCCAAGGAAGGAATCAAGAAGCTGTATCCGCCCCAGGCGGAGGCTATCGGACCAGCCCTGGAGGGAAAGAACGTCGTATTGGCGATTCCGACCGCCAGCGGGAAGTCCCTCGTCGCCTACCTGGCGGTCATCCAGTCCGTCCTGCGCAAGGGAAAGGCCCTCTACATCGTGCCGTTGAGGGCACTCGCATCCGAGAAGTACGAGGACCTCAAGGCCTTCGAGAGCTTGGGCATTCGGGTCGGTGTTTCTGTCGGCGACTACGATGCCCCCGATCCCACTCTCGAGAAGTTCGATGTCATCATAGCGACATCCGAGAAGGCGGACTCCCTTCTGAGACACAGAGCTCACTGGCTGAAGGAACTGAGCGTCGTCGTGGCGGACGAGATACACTTGATAAACGACCCAGGCAGGGGACCCACGCTCGAGGTGACTCTGTCCAAGCTCAAGCAGATCAACCCGAGGGCGCAGATACTCGCTCTCTCCGCGACGATAAAGAACTCGAATGAGATCGCGGAATGGCTGAACGCGGATCACATCGCGAGCGACTGGCGCCCGGTCCCGCTGAAGGAGGGCGTCTTCTACGAGGGTGAGATATCCTTCGAGGACGGGACGAAGAAGTCTGTCGCGGATTGCGGCGACGACGTGAGCTCCTTGGTTCTCGATGTCGTGAAGGAGGGCGGGCAGTGCCTCATATTCGTGAACACCAGAAGGTCGAGCGAAGCGCTCTCGGGCCGCGTGGGGATGCATCTTAAGGACATCCTGGAGCCAGATTCATCCAAGGATCTAGCGATGTTGTCCAGAAAGCTCCAGTCAAGGCAGGACGAGCCCACGTCCCTCGGTGCGAGGCTTTCCAGACGGATACGATACGCGGCCGTATTCCACCACGCGGGACTCACGAACGATCAAAGGAAGATGGTGGAGGTGAACTTCAAGTCCGGGCTGGTGAAGTGTATCGTTGCCACGCCCACATTGGCAGCGGGGATCAACCTTCCCGCCAGAAGGGTCGTCGTCCGGGACCTGACGAGGTACGACCCGAACTATGGGAACGTCCCCATTCCCGTGATGGAGGTCAAGCAGATGTCCGGGAGGGCGGGGAGACCTCAGTTCGACACGGAGGGTGAGGCCATACTCCTGGCGAAGAAGCCGGGCGACAGCGCCTTCATCATGGAGAACTATCTGCTCTCCGAGCCAGAATCCATCGACTCGAAGCTGGGGCAACTGCCTGCTCTGAGGATGCACATACTCTCCTCGATCGCCACGGGTCACGTGAGGACCGAAAAGGAGCTGAACTCGTTCATCGAGAGCACGTTCTTCGCTCAGAAGACGGATATTTGGACGATTTCGGACATCATAAATGATGTGCTCGAGTATCTCACAGAGGAGGACTTCATTAAAGCGGGAGAGGGCTACAAAGCGACCTTCTTCGGGAAGAGGACATCTGACCTGTACATCGATCCGTTGTCGGCCGTCACTCTCAGGAAGGCCCTTGGCGGGAAGAGCGACACGGCATTCGCCTATCTTCACGCGATATGCGCCACTCCTGACGTGCCGACGCTGTACCTCCGAAGGGGCGACTACGAGTGGGTGGAGGAACTGGCCGCGAGCGAGGAGTACTTGATCGACTACGATGACTACGATGACTATGAGTTCTTTCTTGCCGAGGTGAAGACCGCCGCTCTCCTTCAGAGCTGGATCGAGGAGGAGACCGCGGATGCGATCACGAAGAGGTTCGGTGTCGGACCCGGTGACATCCGGAGGTGGGTCGACATGGCGGAGTGGCTGATGCACTCCATGACGGAGCTCTCAAGGATATTCGACAAGTCCAAGTCGAGGACCCTCAGCGCCCTGATGCCGAGGATTCGGTACGGGGTGAAGAAGGAGCTTCTTGATTTGGTGTCCCTTCGAGGGATCGGACGAGCGAGGGCGCGGTCCCTCTTCTCTCACGGATACAAGACCCGCGGAGATCTGAAGAAGGCCGATGTTGAGGATTTGTCGAGACTTCCACTCATAGGAACGACGATTGCGAAGAACATCAAGCTGCAACTGGGCGGATCAGTGACGATCAAGAGAGAAGAGAAGATGGGCGGATCAGTGACGACCGAGGAAGAAGAGAAGATGGGCGGGCAGTCCATTCTCCACGACTTCCAAGCGGAATAGATTTATCTTTACCTGCATTACAGGAAGAAGGCGACGGAGGAGTTTCCAGATGGTGCTTCTGGCAGGACTGAAGGGTGAGGTCTCCGATACCGAGGAGGCGCTCAGAGCCGCGCGCAATGCGGGCGGGGCGGATGCCAGCGTCCAGCTGATGAGGGCCTCGATGGTCTTCGGTCGGATTCACCTCGAGTCCGCGATAGACCACGCGATGCGCGCCTTCGAGCAGGGCAGGAACGCATCCAATTCCCTCGCAACCGAGACGCTGCTCTATGCCTCTGGAACCCGGCAGATCGACAGGGCGATCAAGAAGATGGGGATCAGGGAAGGCGACTCCGAAATCGCGCTCGTGGCGTTCGGGGAGTTCAGCCTCGACGAGTTCCTCGAGAAGGCTGACTTCAAGCAGGACGACAGCGTCCTCGATGGTGACGCGTCGATGCTAGTCGAGTATGGCATCAGCGAGAAGGAGATCGCCTCCGTCCCAGAGTCGAAGGTCTTCGATTTCGTCCTTGAACGGGTGGCAGTGGTCGACCTGCTCAAATAGAATTCTTAAATAGTCTGGGTTTCATGCGAACTCGAGCGGGGGTACCCGAGCCTGGTCAAAGGGGCAGGGCTTAGGACCCTGTGTCGCAGGACTACAAGCGTTCGAATCGCTTCCCCCGCATCCGCTCTCCTGGATTGCAGTAGCACTCGTCTGCCACGATACAAGATGAGGCGGAAGGGCGGATTCAGGAATGGAAACCCTTATTCCCGCTTCGGTGTTCCAAGGCTGGGAATACTTGCGGACTAGGTGAGAAGATGTTCTATGAGTTCGAGGGAAGAAAACCAAGGATCGGGAAATCGTCATTCGTCTGCGACAGTGCCACGATAATCGGGGATGTCGAGATCGGTGAAGGATGCTTCATCGGTCCAGGAGCGAGAATCAGGGGCGATTACGGTCGGATCCGGATAGGGGACAACACGAGCATCGAGGACAACTGCGTGGTTCATGCGAGACCTGACGAGGAATGCATCATCGGGGAGTTCGTGACCATAGGCCACAATGCCACGATTCACAACTGCAGGATAGGCGACTCCGCCATTATTGGCATGTCCGCCACGGTGAGCGATTACGCCCAGGTCGGTGAATGGGCCGTCGTCGGCGAGGGCGCTGTCGTCGCCAACAGGCAGGAAGTCCCTCCCGCCAAGATCGCTGTCGGAGTCCCCGCTAAGGTCATAGGCGACGTCCAGGATGAGTTCAAGGAGCAATGGACGCGCTTCAAGAAGATCTACGTCGGCTTCGCAAAGGAGAGATATCCGAAAGGTCTCAAGCCCCTTTTGCCCTGATACTGGATGGTGACACGCATGGTCGAGCTTCCAGATAGGTTCCTCACGTGGAATTACTACCCGCGAAGGAGCACCTTCCTCAAGATCCTGAATGGCGAGAAGACCGACATGAACGAGTTCTTCCTCGACAGCACTAGGCACAACCCCGCTCTCGCAACCGCATCCTCAGCTCCGGACGGCACACTCGATGTGAATGCAAAAATCGTCGGAGCTGGCTATGTGGTCAAGAAGAAGCTCCTGAGGGACTCGATCGACGAGCTCTCGGGGCACATCGAGAAAGGGGACCGTGACTTCGATGGCGCGAAATCGGAGAAGGACAGGAGGGGTTTCCTCGAAGGATTCCAGGCCCGAGGCATGAGGACTCTGCTGAAGGTCCTCTACTTCGACCCCGCGAAGGCCAGGGAGCATGTCGATTTCACAAAGATGTCCACTCTCGAGCTCGCCGTCAACATCCCCAATTCGTCAAAGCACACTTGGACGAACGTTCAGTCCTCGCGCAAGGCATGTCTCGTTTTCTATCGCCCGCCCAACATCAGCTTCGAGCTCAGGGGCAATCTTGAGGTCCATGTGGATTCCGACTATCGCGAGTTCGTGAACTGCGTGCACGACAGCTTCCACTACACTCCTCAGGATCAGAGGGAGAGAAGGCCCGCCTACATATTCCGCGTCGAGGCGGTCTATGACAACAGTCCGACCGCGGAGGGCTTCGGGAAGAGGATAGCCTAGAGCGAAGCATTTAATCATTCCAGACTATTGCCGATGCCATGGAACTAGCCGAGGCCATGAGGAACAGGAGGAGCATCAGACGATTCGAAAAGAAGGAAGTGCCCAGGGAGCTCGTGGAGGGGATACTGGAGACCGCGAGATGGGCGCCCTCAGGGAACAATGTTCAGCCATGGCGCTTCATCGTCGTGACAGATCGCCAGAAGATAGCGCGGCTGTCCGAAGCCTCCAACCAGCGATGGATAGCCGCCTCGCCAATGGTCATCATCTGCCTGTCCGACCTGAATGTCTTCGGCAGTCACGGGTCGTACTCCGCCTTCCAGCCCCTCGTCGAAGTCGGGATGATCGAGGACATGGAATTCTCGGAGTTCGATGAGAAACGGGAGGCCACAAGCGAACTGGAGAACAGAATGGCCAACACTCTGAACTCCTTTCTCAATGTCGCCATCATCATCGACCACATCACGCTCCTGGCGCATGAGGCAGGACTCGGCACATGCTGGGTGAGGTACTTCAACACAGCCGCCGTCCGAGGGACCCTCGACATTGCGGACAACTGCGCCATTGTCGCTCTGCTTCCGATTGGGTTTCCAGCGGAGAGTGGTAAGATGAAGGAACGCATGGACGTTGAGAGCCTCATCATCCGATGGGAGTAGCGCGGGGTCTTGGATGAAGATAGGCGTATTAGCCGTTCAGGGCGCGGTGTCCGAGCATGTCGAGATGATCGACAGAGCCCTTAGAGGCCTGGGGCGGAGCGGAAGTGCGGCCGTGGTCAGAAGGGTCGATCAGATAGAGGGAATCCACTCGCTCATCATTCCTGGCGGGGAGAGCACGGCGATATCCCGGCTCATCGACAAGCAAGGACTGAGAGAATCCATTGTCAAGAGGGGGCAGGAGGGGATGCCGATAATGGGAACGTGCGCGGGTTGCGTTCTCATGGCCAAGGCGGGAGACGAAGATGTGGAGCGAACCGACACGGAGCTCCTCTCCCTGATGGACATGAAGGTCGTTCGGAACGCCTTTGGCAGGCAGAGAGAGTCCTTCGAGGCAGAGCTCGACACCGTCGTGTTCGAGGACCCTTTCCCAGGCGTCTTCATTAGAGCACCAGCGATAGTCGAAGTCTGGGAGGACTGCAGGGCATTGGCCCGATTGGACGAGAATGTGGTGATGGCCGGTCAAGCAAATCTCTTGGCCGTGGCATTCCATCCGGAGCTCTCCGGGGATCCCCGGGTCCACGAGCACTTCCTCGATCTCTAGCCGAGCGTCTTGAGTCCAAGGAGGACGATCCCTGCGAGAGAGAACGCCACGAACAGGCTGTAGAAGGCGTTGATCCTCAGAGTGGAAAGCGTGGAACTCACGACCGTGGCGAATCTGGTTGCACTCTGGTGTCCGAAGACTCTGAACCCGTGTATCGTTCCCATCTTCGCTCCCACCTCGACGTCCTCGAGGTTCCCCAAGGCGGCTCTCAGAGCGTCCTTCGTCTTATCGACTATGAGCTCCTGGTCCGTCTTCCAGCCAACAGGATTGTAGCCGCCCATCGTCGCGTTGACCGCGTGATTGTCCGATGTGAGGATCTCCGCGTCATCAACGAACTCGCGTGATGCCGCCAGTAGCTTCTCTCTGAGACCCGGGACCATGTTGTTCCCGTCATAGAGCAGGTATGCGACCTTCTGTCCGTCTGTCTCCACGACCAGGGCTTGAGTTCCCATGCTTCCAAGCCCATCTCTTTCTTCAACGAAGCCAGCCTCTTGCGCGATCCCCATCCTCATCCCCTTTGTTCTCGACCGCATGGCCTCTCTGGAGGCGTCCCCTGACGACTCCATGATGTCCTGGGATGCCTGGGAACCGAAAAGGACGAGCCCGTTTCCCTCCTCCATGCAGTTATGGGCATCGATGAATATGGCTTCCTTAGCGCCCGCTGCCTTTCCCTCGTTGGCCGCCGCATAGCCAGTCGAGTGATCGATGTCATCCGTGGGGTTCGGAGCCATCCCGCCAACTATCACGAGCGAATCCCCGAACATCTGTGCGGACGTATGTGCCA
>JAGMAI010000065.1 GCA_023130895.1 Thermoplasmata archaeon | reverse complement strand
TGAGGTATCACCTGCGGGAGCGGGGGGAGCCATTGGGGTGATTGAGACGATTCGCTGATCTCTGTAGAAACCTCCTCAAGGGAAACCCACTCTCGCACAATCCTCAGCTCATGCGATGAAGCTTGAGGTCCAAAGCGGGTTGATCGGACGATTGCCCGTGTTTAGGAGCTCTTTCCACTCATTGTCGTTGAGCCTCTCGAAGCCAGTGAGCTCGAATTCGTAGAACGAGTAGACCGGACCAACAAAGAACTGAAGCTCCCCATCGGGCATCTCGTACGCCACTATCACCGACCTCACGTATCCCGTCGCAACGTGAAGCACCTTTGGAGGCGACGGCACGGGGAGCTCCGTCCCCGGATCGGTGGCGACATCAGCAATAATCCTGGTATCCTTCGTCTTCTCCTCAATCCCGGCGCTCCGGATGAGGTCTGGGAGCCAACCATGGAAGATCTTCGGACCGCCGCATGCCTGGCTGACCCACACAAAGACGCTCCGCACGAACCTGACCTCCTCCTGAGTCAGAGGCTTCCCCTCGAGTTCGTGGATCGATATCCTTGTCAGATTGCGGTTGATCCCCGCGAAGTCCTCGAAGACGCCCGCGAACCTCTTGCCTGCACTGCTTCCGGGGCCGACCTCCTCGGTCATGGACCTCATCATCATCGACAGATTCTCCATCCTCGCGTAGAAGTCCGGGTACGGTTCCACGATCCCGTCAGGCGTGCTGCACGTGATTCCGATGGAGTAGGGCTGCTTTGCGTACAGGATCGTGTCATGCTTCAGTTCCGTCCAGGACCCCAGGGCGCTGTTCAGTTTCTCGTCCGCCCAGGCGGCCGTCCTCATGAAATCGGGGTAGTCATCATCCTCCTCTCCCGAGATCAGGTCCTTGTAGGAGCGCATCAGCCCGAAGTACGCCGATTCGTTCCAGTAGTCCTCGGTCTTGTTCTTCACGGAGTCTATCGCCCCGCCGAGTTCCCTGCTGTAGTTGTATCTCTCGAGCTCGTTCTTGAGATGGGAGACCGCCCTTGTGGAACCGAAGGCCGCCATCACATCCAAAGCGGAGGGCAGCCCCCTTCTCTCCAGATTGAACAAAGGCACCCTGTCGTACATGACGTTCTGTATGATTTCCGAGTCAGGAACGTACCGCAGGCCCATGAACTGGTAGATCTTCGGGAACTCGAGCTCCGTGTACATCTGCGAGGGGTTCTTGTAGACGATGTCGGAGAGGATTCTCTGTCTGTAGTACTTGTCCTTCTGCAGTTCCTCTTGAATTGCCATGACATTCTCGGGATTGGTCAAGAGACCGATCTCAGTCCCGCCCAGGGAAGCCTGCATCGCGTCGGTTAGATTGTAGGAGTCCAGGCTGTCTGACCTGCCCACGAGGTCGGTTGTGAAGTCGTACACTCTCTGCCAGGCGGACAGGGCCTTCTCGTCCGAGAGAAGGATCAAGGATATCAGACACGCCCTGAGGACTTCAGCGGGCTCCTCCATGTCGTAGGATTTCCTTCCGAACCACATCATTGTGCGGAAGTACTTCTCGAGATACGGGTCCCCCGCATAGTGCCCGCGCGGCTCGTACTGGGAGTAATCCTCCGTTGGGGGGACCATCCTGGCCTCTTGTATTTTGGTGACGTAGTCGCTGACACGATCCCTAGCATAGTACGGGATGTCGTCTCCCGTCTCCATGAGCTCGGCCGCAACACCGAAGAAGACCACCACGTCCTCCAAAGCTGCCCCCAGGGTCCTGTCCGAAGTCTTGGTGAGGAGTGTGTGGCTCTCCGTCAATAGGCTCGAAGCCATCTCGGCAGTGAGGGGTCCGAGCACCTCTTTCTCCGTGTCCTTCAGAAACTGGTCGAACAGAAGATGGAACATGTTGAGTATGGTGTCAGTCGTTATGAAGACCGGCAAGTCGTTCTCCCAGTAGAACTCATACGCCTCCTCAAACGTTGTTACGGAGTCCAAGTCGACGACAACGAAGCCGTTCCTCGAGATGTAGTCCCACTGGGTGGAGTTCAGGTCGAAGATCTCGGAGATGTTCTGGTGGTATCCGACTTCCTCGGGATCGATCTCCAGGTTCGCCAGGTAGTCCTTGGCGGTGAAGTTGATCCAGGACATGTCAGGGTCCCGCGGCACAGACGTTCCAGGGTCAGATCCGGTGTCAGAGCCGGGATTCGATGTCCGATTGAGGTGAAAGCTGTAGCCGATCATCCCAACGGCTGGGATGAACAGGGCGAGGGCGCAGACGATCGCGAACGCCTTGAGATTCTTTCGCAGGATTCTCTCTTTCCGCATTCGTTTTTGCCTCCACATTAGCACTCTGTTGCTGGGCCGATATGAACCTTGTGTGGGAAGGACCATTGATTACACCATCTCCGGGCCATCCCGTTTCCCACGTACATGAGGTCGTGTCTTCTCAGGGATGTTGACAGACATATCGTTTATGGTACAGAGTTTTGACAGACGCGCCTTGGACGCGGCTGCGGACCGTAACGCGTGCGAGCGGGCAGAGCCACTCCTGAAGGGAAACCAACATATAGTCTGGCGGTCGATTCTTCCCTGAGGAGGGAATGTGAAAGTCTGGATGCTTGGCGGGATGAGGATTCCGCTCCTGCTCGTGGTCTTTCTGGTAGCATTCACATTGGCGGGTCCTGTTCCGTCCAATGAGCGTGGTCGGCCAGAGGCTGAGATGTCCTCAAGTGATTGGCATATCCATGTCGTGGAGAATGAGAGCGACTACATCTGGTCCTCACTTGCGCTGGACAGCATGGGATATCCTCACATCTGCTATTTGGAGTGGTACAACACCTCGCTGACGTACGCAGCATGGACCGGATTCACCTGGATGATAGAGATAATTGACAATGTCGGACGGACGAACCCCTGGAACTCGATTGCCGTTGACAGTAAGGACAATCCCCACGTAGCCTACTTCGATCGCACGAACTATGATCTCAAATATGCTCGCCGGATCGGGACGAATTGGAGCATCGAGACCGTCGATTCTGAGGGCGATGTGGGTTGGCGAGCCTCTTTGGCCCTTGATGCAAGTGACCGCCCCCATATCAGCTATCATGACATCACGAACGAGGACTTGAAGTACTCAACCTGGACTGGCAGTAACTGGAGTATAGAAATCGTGGATTCCCACATCAGGCATCCTAGCATCTCGATTGCGGTTGACAGCAAAGGGTATCCCCACATCGGATACTACGATGGCCGCCATCCCATCTATGACCTCAAGTACGCCATGTGGACCGGGGCAAACTGGAGCTTAGAGACCGTGGATTCTGAGGGCTATGTAGGAAGCGATGTCTCCATTGCGTTGGACGCAAACGATCATCCAGGCCTCAGCTACGGCGATCGCACAAAAGGCCTCAAGTTCGCGAAGTGGACCGGCCTGAACTGGACGATTGAGGTGGTGGATTCCCAGGGCAGTGCTTGGGGCACATCACTTGCCTTCGACGATCAGGACGATCCTCATATTGCCTACTTCGTGAAGGCCAATTTCTTTCTCTGGTATGCAGAATGGAACGGATCAAGCTGGATGATTGAGGTCGTGGATACGGTGGGCGACCTTGGCGATAGGGCCTCATTGGCCCTCGACGACGATGGAAACCCTCACATAAGCTACAACGACGATGTTGACTTCGATCAGAAGTACGCCACCAAGGCGGATCTTATCCCCCCCGAGCCTGAAGAGCGTTCCGTCTCAGTGGACATCGACCCCGACACCCTCAACCTCAAGTCCAAAGGAAGATGGATAACCGCCTACCTCAGCGCGGAGAACGCATCCGTGCACGACATAAACGTATCGACGATTCTCTTGCAGGACGCCTTCGCGCCCGAGAGATGGGACCATCAGGACGACGTGCTCATGCTCAAGTTCAACAGACAGGAGTTCAAGGACACCGTGCAGGTCGGCGAGTCCGTGTCCGTCAAGATCGCGGGCAAGTGGGAGGACGGCGCAGCGTTCGAGGCGTACGACAGCATCAGGGTGATTGAGCGGGGTAAGTAATAACAAGTCAGCGGTCGATTTGAGGAGAAGTACTACGAATCGACGCAATCTTTATATTCTGGCTACCTTTTCAACGTCTGGGGGAGTGTATGGAAAACACGGAGGGAAATATACCCAATACATCAGAGCAAGCTCCGCAGACAGGACAAGGTCCACAACAGGCTCCACAGCAGGCGCCAGCACAGCCAATGGTTCCGCCCAAGAAGAAACCACTATGGGCCGTCGCTGTGGCCGTGATCGTCGTTGTCGTCATTGTGCTCTTGGCAGTGACGCTCAACCCTGCCACGTCACCCATCCCGGGAATTCAAGACTCGGATGGAGACGGGTACTCGGATGATGTTGACGAGTTTCCAGATGATCCGAACGAGTGGAAAGACACTGATGGTGATGGATACGGGGACAATGGAGACGTCTTCCCAACGGATCCAGATGAATGGCACGATTCAGACAACGATGGAGTGGGGGATAACTCGGACGAATTCCCCAATGACCCAAGCGAATGGAAAGACTCCGATGGAGACGGCCACGGGGACAACGAGGATGAGTTCCCACATGACCCAAGTGAGTGGAAGGACTCAGACAATGATGGACATGGCGACAATAGCGACGAGTTCCCACATGACCCAAGTGAGTGGAAGGACTCCGATGGAGATGGTCATGGCGACAACGGTGATCAGTTCCCACATGACCCCTCGGAATGGAAGGACAGCGATTCCGATGGATTTGGTGACAATGCAGACTTCTATGACAGCGGCAACGGCGGAATCCAGGTGAGGGTCACGTACTTCCTCGGAGATTGCGCGAACTGGTTCGGGGATTGTGACCCACAGTTCAAGATAGAGATCGACACCAACAACGATGGAACTTATGACGTCGAGAAAACAGTCTCCTTCTACGATGACAACGAGCTCTTCAATCCAATAACCTTCCAGGTCGACATCGACGAAGATGAACCCTCAATCAAGTTCGGCATTCGTGTGAAGGACTTGGACGGAGGAGAGACAATCGACTACAACCCAGACCCAAATTACGTAGGTTACAGCCACCCGAGAACTCATCCATATTCGTACTATTCCTGGAGCAACCAGGGCCTGGGATCTCCAAGCTGTCTGCTGGAATATGATCTCCAGGCAATAGGAATATGAACTCGTCTGGCAAGGTTTAAGAGCTCGGGGCCAATCTCGCTGGCGGGGGAGAACGTGGCCAGATGTCCAACATGCGGGAGCAGCGCACTAGGCATATTCAAGACGATAGAGACGCGTCGATGCGGCAACTGTAGAGCGGTCGGTTGCCAGGATTGCGGGAGGAGCTGGATAAGCCTCCCATATCAGTACGGAGTGAAGAAGGACAGTAGCGGTCGCTTCGTTCCCAATATGGTGAGGGACTACTACTGCACTCCTGATTGCGCAATCAACAAGCTTGCGGAGCACCACAGCCTTATCAGTCGTTACGGTGAGAAGTCCCATTACTACGCTCTCAAGTCGTACCCTGGAACCTTGCACCTGTTCCTCTTCCGGGGAAAGCAGGACGAGAACCTGCTGAGGAAGCGGATGGAACAACCGATGGCCCAGGGGATCGTTCGCATGCGGCAGGGCTACAGGGACCTGGACTACAGCGAGATCATGGAGGGCTTCAAGCTCGCGCGGAGGGACCCGTACTACGGAACGTTCAAGGAGAAGCTGGACTCGTTCGCCGAGAGCTACATACACGAGCTCAAGCGGTTCGACGTGCCCACCTCGGCGGCGCAGATGGGCGGGGTGTCCATAACGCTCTCGGTCCCGAAGGGGAAGTCGGAGATGAGGATACACTCGTGCCCGTCGTGTGGAGCGACGCTGGACTTCATCGCCATTCGCGGGCAGGTGGTGAACTGCCAGTTCTGCAAGTCGACGTTCGAGATTGCGTAGCTCATGGATATCACGTCCAAGGCACAATCCACGACAACGGGTTTGACGATTCAGCTTGAGCCCTTTCCTCTTCTGGGAAAGGAATCTGAGGGATAGGTTTATAGGAGCAACATCGATTCTTTGAACTGCAATGCCATCAAAGAGTGCAAAGAGTACTAGGAGTGCCTCGAAGTACTTCAGACACCAACCACAGCCAGATATGTGTGAGACAACCTCTATCAAGATTATACTCGATGAACTCTCAGCACGCCACAGGAGGCCGAAACTCAAAGTCAGTGTGAAGACTCTGAACAAGTACTACTGCTATAGACGTGGTTCCGGCACTTCCAGTGCGATAGGTCTAGATGAGCTAGACAACCACGTGAACAACGAGGGCTACCGAGTGCGGGTCGAATACGGTTCAGGCTCCAAGATGGATGTGCTCAAGACCATCGTCGAGAGCGATGATTGCTCCTTCCCAATAATAGCGGTGAATCCCGAATACTTCGAGGAACAGAATCTGAGATATGACACGTCTGGTGCGACCGAAATGGAGCATGTGTTGGTGGTGCTCGGCGTCAACGAAGGCGTCCAGTTCTTTGATCCATACGAAAGCTTCATGATGAAATCAACACATGTGGATGAGGTGTGCAATAGCTTAAGTAAACCCACGCTATTGCGCCTTTGGGACAATACTGTACAGCCTAGATGGATGGTCTGGATTGAGAGAGTGGAGCCACGACTTGAACACTATGGGGTGAGTGTCAGTGAAGAAGATTGAGACTAGCTACGGCAGCCTGTCAGAGTTCGAGAAGTCATTCCCTGCTTTTCTGAAACTGAGACTGGGAAGGGGCTTCTTCATCTCTGATAAGACATCGATTCGGAAGGGTCAACTGAAGTACAGAATAGGCAACTACTTCCCAGACATCGTCCACGATTGCAAGACGAACAAGAGGATAATCAAGTTCCACCGAGTTGACGGTGTTTTCGTGGCAGACGTCCGAAGCACAAGGAGTGGCAAAGTAATCGTTAGGACACCCGACAGAGATCAGATTGCGAGTGAAATGGAGAAAAAGATCGAGTCCATTACGCTGAGATCCGAGAATGCCCTGCTCAACGCAGTATACAGTCAGATAGTCGAGATCCCCTCGGTTCAAATGGCAATGACACCAATCAAAGAGATTATCATGTCCATGCACACTGACGGCGAACTCAGTGTGCGGGAGTTCTCCTCGGGTCGTGGCAAGCAGAAAGCCTCCAGATACATCGAGTTCCTCGCAGGATTGGAGTACATCACTCGAGACAATGGAAGACTCTTGCCGGGAGAGAATCTTAAGAAGCACGAGGAGAACATTCAAGAGGAAGACTCAGAACTTTACAGGACAGTCCTCTCAGACATTCTCGGAAGAGGATACAGCTATGTCCGTGATTACCTGCATCTGACTCAGATAATACCCTATCTTCGAGTTTCCAACTCGTATTTCCTGCCATCACATGTTTTCGGTGAACTTCTTTTCCTATCTGAAGAGGAAATCAGGAAACACTATATGTTCTACTATCAGAAGTCAAGACCGCTCATTAAGGTGAAAAGGCAAATCAACGATGTTATTGAGGCCCGAATCCTCAATCGTGAAGAGGACTACGTCGTTGGGAACGAAGATATTTGGAGGCAATACACCGCTACCCTGAAGTGATGCTACGGTACTCACCTCCGCGAAACCTCATAATGGCCTCCCTGATAGCTGTTGAAAGACCCATTTGAAGCTCAAGTCCAGCACTCTGGCTCTTCCTCACGGGGGTAGGCTTTGAACATCGGCGTATTCGTCTGCGGCTGCAGCGGGAACATCTCCAAGCACATAGACACCGGCAAGGTGGCCAAGGAGGCCGAGACCCTTGATGACGTTTCTTTCGTTGACAACCAGGCACACCTCTGCGCTCCGGGCTTCGCCATCAGGCAAGCTATTTACCGATGAAGAAGGTTCACAGTAGGGGATTTCATGGGCGACGGAGCGAATCGTTTCCAGAGGATACTTGTCGCGACTGATGGCTCCGAACACAGCGAAAGGGCCGTACGAGTGGGCTTGGAACTTGCCAGCAATCTGGGGTCCAAGGTCCTCGCCATGTACGTCATCGATCGATCGTTCCGTCTGGATTTCCCCGTGGAGACAGTGGGCTATAAGAAGGATGTCTACGAGAAGCTCTCCGTGGAGGGGAAGGATGCCCTCCGATACGCAAAGAAGGAGGGCGAGAAGATGGGGATCAAGGTCAGGACGGAGATCCATGACGGCCTGCCCTCGCACGAGATAATCGAGAGAGCGGAGGACTTCGACCTCGTCGTCATGGGAACCCTCGGAAGGACGGGTATCAAACGTGTTCTGCTTGGAAGCGTAGCTCAGGAGGTAATCAGGCACGCGCCCTGTCCGGTGCTCGTGGTCAGGGGGAAGGGCTAGTACTCCGTCTGCCAGCGCTCTACAGAAGCACAAGCACGATCGTCCCGACTCCAGCTAGCAGAAGAAGGAATTGCCGGATGGCAGAGCGCGGTGCCGTTCTTCGATGCAATTCGGGCGATAGGTCCACCAGTGCGATGTAGAGAAAACTAGCTGCTGAAATCGCCATCACATACGGAATCGCTCCTTGTATGAGGTCCAATGCAAAGAAGGCAATCACCGCTCCAGGCACAGTGAACAAGCTAGACATCAAGTTCAGGGAGAAAGCCCTCCTCCTTGAGTAGCCGCTATTTAGGAGAATCCCGAAATCGCCGACCTCCTGAGGTATTTCGTGCGCGATGACTGAAAGACCGACAGCCACCCCAACAGGTATGGAAAACAGGAAACTCGCAGCGATGACAACGCCATCTATGAAGTTGTGGAACGCATCTCCAATCAGAATCATTGGCCCTGCCGTCCCGTGCACCTCACACTCGGCATCATGACAGTGACGCCAAATCACCAGCTTCTCAAGGAGGAAGAAGAGAAGAATCCCCGCCAGGACGCTCGCCAGAACTGGAGAGGGAGAGCCGAGGCTCAACGCCTTTGGAATCAACCCCAGCAGAGCAGCAGCCAGTAGAGTCCCGGTTGCATAGCTCACCAAACAAGGGATGAGGATTTCCTGAATTTTTTCCTGAAACAAGAGAAAAGCAGCAGCTGTGAGGATGGCCCCGATGCTTCCCAAGACACTGAACAGAATGATCCATAGAATGAGCATTTTGTACCTCTACCCTCTGTCCTTTCTGAATGGATTTTGGACGTGTTCTCGTAGTCCACGGATGGCATCATGTCCTATTAATCTTGTTTCTTCGAGCTTTTTCCCCCTCAATCTGTTTGACCTGGGTAACGGGCCAATGTGGCTGGACATATTCTGTCAGCCCTTTCAGAAGAGGGAAATCATTCTCCAGATTATACCAGCAAGGAGAAGACCATAAGCCAGTGATGTTGCTGTCAGTAATATCGCCCTTTTTGATCCGAACTCCCTTGCAAGCATACCCAAGGCAACTATGCAGGGTATTCCAACGGTTGCCGCTACGCCGAAAGTGTAGATTTGAAGAGGAGTCAAAGCCAAAGATATCTCGATACCTAGAACCGATATGAGCATTGCTCCTGTCAAGTCTTTCTGCAGGAAACCGAAGACTAGAGGGATGATAACCACAGCAGGCAATCCCAACCAAGTAGTGATAGGTGAAAGCGGTCCCACCACGGTATCGGTGAGATTTGAAATGTCCAGGATTCCGTAGACCATTCCTCCAATCGCCAACAACGGTATGACCAAATACACGAAATCCTTCATCCTTATCCAGCTCTTAGCCAGAACATTTCCGAGTAACGGTCTTCTATATGGTGGGAGTTCCAGAAGGAAAGGTTCCCTTTTCGTACGGACAACCCTTTTCACTGCAAGGGCCCAGATTAATCCAGCTAATAGCAGGGTAGCCAAAACGGAAAAAGCCAACCCCATACCACCATAAAACCCAACAATCCCCATTATTATGGCAATCCTACTGGAGCAAGGTACACAAGCAAGTAACGAGGCACAATGGAATTGCTCCTTTTTGGAGGACAATATTCTTGTTGCCCTGGTTGCTGGAGCAGTGCAACCCAAACCTAATGTTAGGGGAATGAATGATTTCCCATGCAGACCTAGCTTTCTCAAGGAACTTTCTGCATTGAGAACAAACCTGGAAAGAAGACCTACGTCCTCCAGCAAACCGAGGAGGAAATAGAACAAGAAAACATATGGTAAGGCGATGGAGACACCTGCCGCAACCCCAGTCAAACCATGAGCCAATATCACAGTGACAACGGATTGTTCCTCCATGCTGAGATAAGACAAAAGACTGTCTGTCAGGTCCATAAGAACGCCTTGTATCAGACTGCCAAGATACAGTAGCACCCCAAAGATGAATAGAAGGAACAGAATGGTAATGACCGGGCCCCAGACCCTGTGCAAGAGAACCCTGTCGACACGCTCTTTAGACTCCTCTTCCACAGGAACAATCTGAGTGACCCTCTCTGCGATAAATGAAGCTACACCGTATCTTATCTTTGATGTATCCTCTGCGGTCTCTGGGTGCTCTTCTAGACTCCTTTTGACTTCGTGAATGATTCCTTCGTCCTTCAGATACTTATAGAAATGCTCATCCTCTTCTAGAATCCTTATTGCGATGAATCTATTCGGTAGCCTTTCTTCCTTCAGTTCCGAGCTGATCTGTTCTATTCCTTTCTCAATATGATCATCATACTCAACTCGAAATCCCTCTGCTCGAATCTCTAGCAACGAATCCACAAGAGTGTCTATCCCCTCCATGGTCAGGGGATTGATAGGTACAACTGGAACGTTGAGGAATCTCCCCAATTTCTCTGTATCGATTGCTATGCCTTTCTTCTCGGCTTCCTCCACGAAATTCAAAGCTACAGTAGCGGTTATCTCTGCCTCCAAGATCTGAAGGACCAGGTATAGACTTCTCCGAAGAGCGGCTGCGTCAGCGATTATTATCGCCCTGTCTACTTCTTCTTCGAACAGAGCCTTCTCAGTTACTTTCTCTTCTTCGCTCCTGTCAGATATGGAGTATATCCCAGGTGTATCGACAAACTCGATCTCTACGCTATCGATTCTCTTTCTTGCTTTGGTTATTTCAACAGTAGTTCCCGGGTAGTTGGATACTGTAACTGTCGGACCAACGAGCGCATTGAGCAATGATGACTTCCCAACGTTGGGTTGGCCAACCAACAGTACCTTAAGACTCCTCATATTCTAGCACTTCGATTTCCTTCGCAATGTCTTCGTCAAGAGCGAGTTTCTTGTTTCCTATTTCAACAACAATGACCTTTCGAATCTCACCTATCACCTTAATCCTTTCTCCTGGAAAAACCCCCATACTGACTATTCTCTCGAATAGTTCGTTGTCCGAAATGGCGATATCAGAAATCACGAGTTCTCCGTGCGATCTGAGCTCTGTGAGAGGAACCCCTCTTTCTTCAAATGTCGACAATTGCTTTATATTTCTAATGACTTCTTCAGAAACATAGTGCTCAAGAACATGAGCCATGCCATGCGCTTCTTCTTCTCTTCCAATTCTCTCAAAATACTGTTCAAGAACACGGTGTTTCCTGACAACATCTCTTGCTTCATCTCGTCCGTCCTTAGTCAAACTCAGAAAATCCCCATCAGCTTGTATCAGGTCTCCTTCTTCGAGGTCTTTGATCGCCTCTGAAATGAAAGGACGTGAGACCTGGATTTCCCCTCTTATGGAACCCAATGAAACCCTTTCTTCGCTTTCACCTAGTATCCTTAGTATGTCTTCTCTTACTGTTCCCAAAACGCTAGTTTTCTCATCCACGCTGTGTCTCCTCATCAGTAATTCTGGTTGTTTTCCCGCAAGTACCACAGCAAAGCCCGACGTAGCTGATTAACCTACGGTTGGAGCTGAATGAACAAGATGTGCATTACCCTTGGATTCAAACCCGTCTTTCTGTCATCTCAATGATTCTTCCTTCAAAGATGGAGGCAACGACCATGTATATCGACAGCACAGCAACAAATGTAATTCCGAAGTAGAAGACCATGACAGGCAACAGTGGGATTTTGATCGCCCTGTTGTACAGAAACACTGCGACCAAGCCACTTCTCATTCCCTCATCTCGAAGCTCCTTCAACAGGGGAAACCAGACGTAGATCGGACCGTGACTCAGTATCCCGGTGAGAACCGCCAGCGACCATCCTTTGACTCCGGAGCCCTTGCCAACATGCTTCGACACTGCCTTCGGGCTAACGAAGTAGTTCATGATTCCCATGATAATGACTATTAGGACTAGGATCGGGAATATCTGAATGAGTACGTTCCCACTCGCTATGAGAGATTTCCCTGCGTTCTCCGGTTCGAGGACAGCGAGAAAGGCGTAGAGAAAGATTACCCCGGTCAGGAAGTACAGCCCGTAGTATTGAGTCCTCCTCTTCTTCCCGTTCCCCCTTTCTTCCTTCACGTGATCACCGTTAGGGTGGCAACAGTGGCCATTGAGACCAGGATGGCCAGGATGAAACTGAGGATGTTCCTGACAATGGCGAATCGTTTTCCGAGAATCGCTGCCTCAGCAGGGAGCTGGACCATCCCAACTGTGACCCAAGCCACTATGAACGAAGTCACTGCAAAGAGGCTTACATGTTCATTGAGGAGTTCTCCGCCTATGATGTAGCTCAAAATGGGATTGCCGGCCGAGACGCTACCAATCAATGCTCCGATCAGAGTGTCGCTCATCACATCTCCCGTGAACACGGAGGAGATCGTCTCCTTTGACACAAACGTCCGGAAGAGTCCCAGAAGCAGGACGACTCCGATCAACATCGGGAGAGCCTTGCTGAAGCTTGTGAGTGCCTTGCGAAAAGAGATCACGATGCTCTTCTGTGCCACGACATCATTGTGTTTCCGACCACTCATTTCTTCCACTTCTGATAGTTTCCCGGGACCGTTCGTGTTGCCTTCTTGTCCTCAGCTCCTAACAGTTTCCTCATTTGGAATCTCTTCCCCTGGTATTCGGCTTCTACCAGCTCTTCAGCTTCGGTTCTCCTATCCATCCTACACCACTCCAGTTTTGAAACCGATTCTAGTACTCCAACCACTCCCTCTTGTACTTCGCCTCTCTCGGGACCGGTAGTATCTCTATCGCATCCGTCGGGCAGACGTCCTCGCATATCCCGCAGGTGATGCACTTCATGTACTTGTAGACGAACACCTCCTTCTCGCGGTCCACTATGATGCTGTTGGCGGGACACGCCTTCATGCATCGTAGGCACCAGATGCACTCGTCCCTGTGCATGAAGACCGTTCCTCTGTAATCATCCGGAACAGGGATTGCAGCCGGATCCTCCACGGTCGCCGGACGCCTCAGGAGGTTTTTCAGAGCGTACTTCACCAGTCCCACGATATCACCGGTCCTGACAGCTCATGCACGGGTCGAAGAAGAGCGCCGTGGCGGGGACGTTCGCGAACTCGAGTCCAATCATCACCTTCTCCATCATCGCCAGGTTGGCCAGCGTAGGGGTCCTTATCTTCACGCGCTCAAGCTTCTTGGAGCCGTTCCCCCTGACGTAGTAGAAGAGTTCCCCTCTCGGCGCTTCGCAGCGGAAGAAGGTCTCCCCCTCGACGCCGCGCTTGTACTTCTCCCCTATCTCCCCGTCGGGCAGCAACCTGACACATTCGCGAATCAGCCCTATGGACTGAAGCACTTCGTCCATCCTTATGACCACTCGATCGAGGTTGTCCCCGCCCGCCTTCAGTATGGGAGAGAAGTCTATCATCTCGTACGCCTCGTAGCCGTCCATCCTGGAGTCGTTGCTGTAGCCAGACGCCCTAGCGTTGGGTCCGACAACACCGTACCGCTTGCAGTCCTCTCTCGTGAGGTAGGCCACGCCCCTCAGCCTCTTCAGCACCGTGAGGTCGTTGTAGAGGGAGTTCTCGATTTTCCGGACGGACAGAGCGAAGCGGTCAAGGTTGCCGAGCATGAACCTGATGCCCTTCTCAGAGATGTCCTTGCGGAGCCCGCCGACGGTGTTCATGCTGAAGTGTATGCGATTGCCCGTCAGGCTTTCGAGAATGTCCATGATGAGCTCCCTGTCCCGCCAGCAGAGCATGAAGAGGTTCTGGAAGCCGATGGAGTCCGCGACGATTCCGAGCCAGAGCATGTGCGAGTGCAGTCTCTCCAGCTCAAGCAGGATGGTGCGTATGAACTTCACCCGCTCGGGGACTTCTATCCCGGCGAGCTTCTCGACTGCGTTGACGAACGTCGTGGAATGGACCATGGAGCATATGCCGCAGACCCGCTCGGCGAAGTAGATGTCCTTGATGTAGTCGTTCTCCATCGCCTTCTCGAGGCCCTTGTGCAGGTAGCCGATCTCGTACTCGACTCCGACGACCGTCTCCTCCTCCAGCGCCAGGAGATACCTTATGGGCTCCACCAGAATGGGATGCTGAGGTCCGAAGGGCACTATCGTGGGCAATACTTGTCCTCCTTGCTAACGAGCGTGACGTTCTCTACCTTGAACCTCTTGCGGAGCGGTCCCTTCCCCCTCATGTCCTCGGAGAGGAGGAGCCCGCGATGGATTCCCTCGATCTCGACATCGAACATCTCCGCGAGCTCTCTCTCATAGAGGCGGGCGTAGAAGAATACCTCCGATACGGAAGGCAGCCTGTCCCCGTGATCGAAGACCGCGCGGACGTTGATGACGCCCTCCAGGTCGAAGTGATAGATGACCTCGATGGATTCTCCCAGGTCAACACCAGTTATCGTAATGAGCCTAGCACCCTCCCCGCGCAGCCTGCCTACCTCGCTGAGGAGGTCGTCCGTATTCTCGACCCTAATGTCCTTCAATCTTCGCCCTCCAGAGGTCAATGGCCTTCTTGATGCCCTCGATTATCGTGCCCGGCCTCGCCGCGCAGCCGGGGATGTAGACATCCACGGGTATGATCTCGTCCAGCAGACACTCGACGCCGTAGCAGCCGTCGAAGATGCCCCTCTCGACGCAGCAGGAGCCGACGGCGACGACGACCTTGGGCTCGGGCATTTGGCCATAGAGGTTCTCTATCACCGGCTTCGACTTGCGCGTGATCGGACCGACGACGAGAAGGATGTCCGCGAGCTTCGGGTTCCCCTTGTTCACGATGCCGAAACGCTCCACATCGTACCTCGGCGTGAGGCAGGCGAGAAGCTCGATGTCGCACCCGTTGCAGCCGCCCGCGTCGTAGTGCAGGAACCACGGAGATCGTGCCAGCGCCTTGTTCATAGGAGCATCAACCCCGCCAGATTAACGAGTACGAGAGGAATCCCGTAGAGGTAGGTGAACTTCAGCATCCCCTTGTAGGTCGTCCTCGAGGTGGTGTTCCCGACAAGCAGAGAAAGGAAGAAGAGGAAGGCGGCGACGATCAGTCCGACGAGCAGGAAGGGCATGAAGAAAACAACGAAGATGGCGAAGAAGAAGGGGACCTCGAACATCTTCGAGATTTGGAAGACAGCATACCAGCGCCCAGAGTATTCCGTGTACGGTCCCTGGACGACCTCGCTGTGCGCCGACGGGATATCGAACGGGGGCTTGCCCATCTTCACGATGACAACCAGGAACAGAGCGGCGAAGGAGAGCGGGAGGGTGAAGAAGAGGGGATAGCTCCTCCCTGCGATGATATCCTCCAGGGAGAAGGACCCCTCGGAGACACCTATGGTGACGATGATCATGAGGAACAGGGTCTCGATTGCGAGAAGCTGCATGAGCTCCCTGTGAGAGCCGAGATAAGAGTACGGCGACCTGGTGCTGAACCCGCCCAGGATGAGGAAGACTATCGAGAGTGTGAGCGTGAAGAAGATGACGATGAGATCCTGCAGCAGGAAGAAGAGCACAACGGTCGCCACCATGAATATCAGGTGCGTGAGTGCGAAGACGATAGTGGAGGTGTTCACATACTCCTCCTTCTTGGAGAAGAGCTTGATGAGATCGTAGAGGGGCTGGGCTAGCGGCGGCCCCTTCCTGTTCTGCATCCTCGCGCTTATCTTTCTGTCGAGCCCCATGAGAAGGAGCCCGATGAGCGGAGTGATTAGGATGAGCACGATGTTGAGAATCATATGAAGACCACCACCAGCAGGAGGAAGAGCAGGAAGATGCCCATCGATATCAGTGGCAGGTCCAGTCTCTTCTCGCCGAGCTGCTCCTTGAAGTAGAAGCCCCTGAAGCTGAGATTGCAGGGCTGACCGCCGAAGTAGGGGTTGACGCCCACGGGCTTCTTGGACCTGACGAATATCAGGGGAAGCACCACCGCCACTATGAGAAGAACGAAGAGCGGGACGATTGTGGAGAAGCCGGCAAGCTCATTGACGCCCACGCCCCCATAGCCGACGGGAGTTTCTCCTCCTCTGAGAACAACCGCGGGCTCCACGAACATGTTGGTGAAGTCGATCACGAACAGGCTGGCGACGAAGATGATGATGACCATGACGACCATCGGTATGACGTAGTTCGTCTCGAGCGCCTCGCGTTTTCTTGGCGGTTCCGAGGCGATGCGTCCGAGCCATTGCACGTAGTAGACAACGCTTATGGCGGTGCCGAAGACCACGAAGGGGATTATCACGGGGAACGATTGCGAGGACTGGAGCAGGATCCATTTCGTTATGAACGTCCCGAAGGGAAGCGCCACTAGGGCGAAGACGCCGATGTAGATCATATTCGCGACGATGGGCATCCTCATGAGCAGGGAGGACATGTCCTCGAAGCTCCTCGATCCTGTCTTCTTGTAGACGACCCCGACGGCCATGAAGAGAAGTGCCTTGGCGATGGCGTGAAAGAACAGAAGGAGAAGTCCGGCGGTGAATGCGATTCTTGTCCCGACGCCAATCGAAACAACAACGAGACCGAGATTGCTTATGGTGGAGTATGCGAGCAGTCTCTTGGAGTCATCCTGAGGAATGGCTTGCACGGCCCCGAACGTGAAGGCGAATCCTCCGATAACCGACAGGACAATCGCGAAGAGGAAGAATTGCTCATATAGGGGCGAGAGGCGGAACAGGAGATACAGGCCAAGGTTCACCATGGTCGCCGAGTGCAACAGGGCCGAGACGGGGGTCGGAGCGACCATAGCCCGGACAAGCCACTTCTGGAACGGATACAGGGCGGACTTCGTGAAGGACGCGAACGCGAACAGGACGATCGGAATGAATGCCAACGGGGCAATGCCTTCCTGAAGGACTATGTCCCCGAGAGACAGCGTGCCGAACTCCATAAGCGCCCACAGTATCCCTCCGATGAGAAAGACGCCGCCCAGAAGGGTCATCCAGAGGGCGGTCATTGCGGACGAGAGGGACTCCTCAGTCCTCTCATGGTTTATCAGCAGGAATGAGAAGAGTGTGGTCATCTCCCAGAAAAAGAAGAGCCACATGAGATTGTCCGAGAGAACAGCGGCGTTCATTACCGCCAGGAAGAGGAACGTGAAGAGGAAGAACCTGCTCCGGCCACGCTCGTCCTTCATGTACTCGGTGGCGTAGATGAGTATCATCCCGCCGGCCACCCCGCTTATGAACATCATCATCACTGCGAGACCGTCGAGATGGAAGGCAACAGGCGTCGAGTCGAGGTGAAGCGGTTTCGCATAGAGATCCAAGACGAGCAGGAGCACGAGCTGAGCGGACGCTAGGGCACCGACAATGGCATTCCGATACCTCCAGGCAATGAAAAGGAAAACAAGGATGAGGCCGTAGTCGAGGATTTCAATCAGGTCCAGACCAAGGATGTCAAGGTGAAGCGGGATGTCCCGCGCTCCAAGGAAGACGAGATACCCCGTGGTGAGGATGATTCCAACAGCGAAGAATATGACTGTGCTGCTGCCGAGCCACTCGCTCCTCCTGTAGGCGAGCGCGGCGAGCGGTGCCGCGATGAGCGGGAGAACGACTGGCCATATGGCGAGAAGATCCTCCATGATTCGAGCCTCTCCTCATCTGTGACGTTCTGAATGAGGTAGCCTCCCCAATTAGATAACTGTATTGGGCGGTGCTTTCTGCAGTCCTCAACCCGTCGCTATCAGGTATCTAGGAAGCAAGATTCTTTAGCCCAGGAAACCGTTGAAAGGGTGAATGATCGCTTTCGGGCCGGTCCCATCAAGGCGCTTGGGACGTAGCTTGGGTGTCAACAACATCCCGCCCAAGTTCTGCACCTATGCCTGCGTTTACTGCCAGCTCGGGAGAACCCCGAACATGCAGGTGAAGAGGGAAAGGTTCCATGGATCTGAAGAAGTGGTCAAGAGCGTGAAGACAAAGGTCACGCAAGCAGACGAGAAAGGAGAACGCATAGACTACGTGACTTTCATCCCAGATGGAGAACCGACATTGGATATCGACCTCGGCAGGGAGATCGACCTGATCAGGGAACTGGGCATCAAGATCGCCGTCATCTCCAATGCCTCCCTGATGTGGAAAGAGGACGTCCGTGATGAGCTGAGCGGGGCCGATTGGGTTTCCGTGAAGGTCGACGCGGTGCGCGAGGATACGTGGCACGGAATCAATAGACCCCACGGGAGTCTGAGCCTCGAGAAGATACTGCAAGGCATTCGGGACTTCTCCCAGAGCTTTGGAGGGGAATTGGCGACGGAGACCATGCTCGTTCAAGGACTCAACGACAACGTCGAGGAACTCAACGGAATTGCCGAGTTCATTTCCGAGGTGAGCCCTGCGGTGAGCTACATCTCCGTTCCGATTAGACCGCCGGCGGAAACCTGGGTGGAGGCCGCAAGCGAAGATAGCGTGAATGCGGCCTATCAGATCCTATCGAGCAAGGGAGTGGAGACGGAGTGCATCACTGGATACGAAGGGACCGCCTTTGCATCCACGGGGAACGTGGAAGAGGACCTACTGAGCATCACGTCCGTGCATCCCATGAGGGAAGACGCTGTGCGCGAATTCCTGGCAAAGGCCAATGCGGAGTGGGAGTTGGTCGAGAACCTCATCAAAGAGGATCGAATGGTGGCGGTGGATTACGAGGGCAGGAGATTCTACGTGAGGAGGCTGGGGCCCGGCCATGGATAAGGTCGAACCGTTCGATAGGTATGCAGACCGATACGAGGATTGGTTCGGAGGGAACAGATTTGCTTATGAATCCGAGCTCTTGGCGGTGAAGCGGCTTTTGCCCGAAAGTGGAGTGGGCGTGGAAGTAGGTGTTGGCACCGGTAGGTTCGCAG
Source organism: Thermoplasmata archaeon (assembly GCA_023130895.1). Taxonomy (GTDB): domain Archaea; phylum Thermoplasmatota; class Thermoplasmata; order RBG-16-68-12; family JAGMCJ01; genus JAGMCJ01. The sequence goes on along the minus strand of JAGMAI010000065.1, from coordinate 1,693 downwards.
AGCCACTGGGCATCAAGATTGGAGTCGATCCATCGGCAAGGATGGGGGAAGTCGCGCGAAGGAGAGGTATCGAGGTCATTGCCGGTGTCGGGGAGAATCTCCCTTTTCGCGATTCACAGTTCGACTTCGTTCTGTTCGTGACCACGATATGCTTCCTGGACGACGTGGAAAGAGCGTTGAAGGAGGCCTACAGGGTATTGAAGCCAGGCGGTGCCACAGTCATCGGCTTTGTGGACAAGAACAGCCCCCTCGGGAAGTCATATCAGCAACGGAAAGGCGAGAATGTCTTTTACAGCGTGGCGACCTTCCTTTCAGTCGAGGAGGTCGTCCGGGACATGGAGCGGGTTGGCTTCAAGGATTTTACCTTTGCCCAGACGATATTCCAGAGTCTAGCGGAGATAGATGACATCGAACCCGTGAGAGAGGGATATGGCGAGGGATCCTTCGTTGTGGTGAAGGGCCTCAAACGATACGAGCAAAAGATATAGACGCACTGTGGGATGACCACCCGGTGCATGTGATGATTCTTGGAATCTACGGAGAGAAGGACTCGGGCAAGACGAAACTGATGCAAAAGCTGGTTGGACACTTCGCAAAGGACTATCGAGTTGCGACAGTGAAGCACATCGGCCAGAGCGGGTTCTCGATCGACAGAGCGGGAACGGACACGATGAGGCACGCCGAGGCCGGAGCCGCTTTGGTCGTGGCGTCATCAGACGTCGAGACGTCCTTTCTGCTGAAGGAGGCCAGAGACATCGGGGAGATTGAGAACATCGTACATAAGCTCGGGGATTTCGACCTCATCCTCGTGGAGGGCTTCAAATCGGCCGACATACCGAAGATAATGGTCGGCAAAGGGAGGAAGAGGAAGAACACATTGATGCGATACGAAGGCGACTTCAAGGACCTTGTCCAGATGATTGAAGGCATGCTTTCCATCGAGCGGGTCCACCGAAAGCTGCCGCATTTGGACTGCGGAGAGTGCGGGTACGACTGCCACGGCCTCGCAGAGCTGATCGAGGCGGGCGAGAAGGGCTTCCAAGACTGCCACTACTTCACGGAGAGGAGGATCAGGATTGAGGTGGACGGAAAGGTAATCCCTATAGGACGTTTTGCGGCGGACATAGTCTCAAGCACTCTGTCCGGAATGCTCTCCTCCCTGAAGAAGGTGGGCGAGATCAGGGACGTGCGCATCGAGATGGAGTAGCGCGCCTGCTCCTTCTTCGGCTCTTCCGTCTCATTCTCCGCCCTGCTTGATCTTGGCGGCCAGTTGCTTGCCCAGGTCGGCTATCTCCCTCATGTCATCAGGCCCGGGCGGTCCCTTGATGTCTATCGCGCCTAGGACCTCGATCTTGGTCGGGCCCAGGACCTCGGCGGCCTGCTTCACCGCCCCGCCGCTCCAGCCGTGCGAGCTGAGGACAACACCGTACTTCAGGGGCGGCCTCAGCGCCTTCACGAGATGGGTGGCGTAGAGCGCGACGGGGTGCATCCCGCCAAGGACGGCGGGCGTGCCGAGGACGATGCCCCGCGAGTCCACGAGCTCCCTGGCGATGTCACCGATGTCCGCGTCGGGGAGCCTGAACAGGTTGACCTCGATCCCTTCCGAGAAGAGCGCCTCGACCATCGTCTTGATCATGGCCTCCGTCGAGTTCCACATGCTCACGTACACGACGATGACCTTCTCCTTTGTCTC
>JAGMAI010000064.1 GCA_023130895.1 Thermoplasmata archaeon | reverse complement strand
CTGTGCGGAGAATCAGGCGGGGAAGTTCACCTGCGAGCTCGAGAAAGGGAAGAACCTCATCTCAATCCCGCTCATCCAGTCCAACGAGTCGATTGAGAGAGTTCTGCAAACGCTGTCCTTCGATGGAGCGTGGACGTATGATTCTCTCAGTCGAAAATGGAAGTCTTACAGCGAGTTCAAGACCCATAGCACCCTGAGCCAGGTGAGCCACATATTCGGAATCTGGCTAAACGTCACGGAGGCCTCCAACCTCACCGTGGCAGGAATCGTTCCCGCTCAGACGACAATACAGCTGTACGAGGGTTGGAATCTCATCTCATTCCCCTCGATCAACGCGACCTGTACGGTCGCTGACCTGAAGGCGGAGACAGGAGTCACGAGGGTGGAGGGATACGATCCCGCCCCGCCGTACTTCTTGAGAGTGCTCGGGGACGCGGAGGTGCTCCAGGCGGGAATGGGATATTGGGTGAGGGTGCGAGCGGATACCGTCTGGACCGTCTCGTTCGCGTAGGCGCCCCGAAACGATCTCATGCGGGTAGTTGCACCCGCCACGAGCGGATCATCAATCACCCGCCCGCCTCGAATCCAGCCAGGCGCTCATCCAATAGGATAGTGTGGTCAGGCCGACGACCATCGAATAGAGGAACAGCCCGCCGACGAAGAGCCCAGGGAACAGCGTGACGCTCTCCACCTCGAAGAGTATGTAGAAGACGGTCGTGATGACCGCCGCTCCCAGGACGACCGTCCGCACGGAGTCCCATTTGATCGTTCTCTCGTATTCCGAAACGTTCTTCGCGCGCACGTAGTCCCTGCACCGGACACTAAGGTGATTGTACCTCCAGTACCAGTATGCGACCATGAGGGCCAACCACGGGAGGGCGTACAACAGCTTCACTGGTCTGCCGTCCAGCGCGGCGACGACGGCCACGGCGACGTAGATGAACAGGGGGAAGAAGGCGACGACGCTGATCGCATTCAGGTCCCAGAACAGCTTGTCGAGATGGGGCAGTCTCCGCTCCTTCGAGTCGACCAAGTATCCCTCTCCACACACGAATCCGTTCCTGTCCTTAAAAGGATACTAGCTTCGTTCTCCGGGCGAAGGCCGTCGCTGTGAGAGGGGCGTCCGTCCCGCTTGCATTTCACCCGAACCCGCCAAGTCGTCATCGAAAGGCACAAAAACACTTATTGCGCACCGACCCGATTGAGTCCCGATGAAGGAGGCCCTCAAGGTCATCGCAGCCGTTGTCCTCACCGTGTCATTGCTCGCGGCGGTCGTATTATACGTGGGCTACCAGAGAAGCCACCCGGGAGGGAGCGAGGGTGACGCCCTGAGGACGGACAGGGAGTACTACATCCACGGGGAGCCGGTCGTCTTCATCCTCAGGAACGTGTGGGACCACCCGATCGAGTACGACTCCGAGCTCAGGGACACCCTGTCGATATACGACAGTGCTGGCAAGGCCGTCGTCATACTCCCCCGGATACAGGGATTGTCCTTCATCACGCTGGAACCGAACGAGACGATCGAGTGGGAATGGAACCAGACCTTCTACCTGTACAAGGTCGTGAACGGAAGAACCGACTGGGACCCGCGCAGTGGCACCCAGGTGCCACCGGGCATGTACAAGGCGAGGGTCGAGTTCGGGGACATTAGCGCTGCGGTGAGCTTTCGCATACTTCCGTGATCGAGGGCACCATGCCTGGTTATCTTCTGTCAATCACCCTGATGTTGTCGTACGCCTCGAACGCGGTGCCGTCCTCCCGCTGGCCCGTGATCTTGGTCTGCACGGACTCGCCGAAACGATTGCGGGCGGGCTACAGCAGCCTCTCGATCGCCTCCGAAATGCCCCAGATCTCGATTATCCCCTCGTCTCCGATCCTGTCGAAGTGCCTGTCGTTCGTGACCAGCACGGCGTCGGCCTTCAGGCACACGGCTGCGTGGACCACATCCGCGAGGTCAGGCGTCTTCACGTACCCCCTGCACAACCGCACGAGGTTCTCGCTCACGGTCACCAGCCTCATCTTCTCGAGCAACGCGCCCAGTATCCAGGACGCGGTCTCCGACCCGAACTCCTCGGCGTACCGCACCATCTCTTCGACGAGCAGCTCGTGCCCGACCAGCTTGACGTCATCGCTCTCGACGAGGTGAAGAATCAGGCGCAGCGTGTCCGTCTGCTTCCTGGGGTCCTTGACCGCCGCGACGAAGACGTTCGTGTCAAGCAGGATACTTCTTCTTGACCTTGGCATTCATCTCCTTCCTGACCTTGCGAGCGATCGCGTCCACGTCCTTGCCCTTCATCTCCCGCTCGAGCCTGTCCGCGAGTTCCTCGACGCTGAACTTCTGCAGGAGTATGCGGCCGTGGTCCCCCTCGGAGAGGAGGAACTTGGTGCCCTCGCCGATGCCGAGGGACTCCCTCACGGACTTAGGTATGACGAGGCGCCCCGCCTTGTCGACCGAGACTATTTCTGCCATGGATACCACTGATTACAATATGTGGTATTATGGTATTTACTTCTTTCCATGGCATTCCAACCATTTCGGTCCGACAGGCTTCAGGAGGGTGGCTTCCCGCGAAACGATTTCGGGCGGGCGGTTCAACGGTGCGCCGTCACGAGCTGGGCCTCTTCTTGACCTTCAGTAAAGCAACGATGTCCGCAAGATCGTCCTCGTTCAGCACTCTGCGGTAGATCCATTTCCCATCGTGATACTGGCGGGCCTCTTTGAAGATCCTCTGACTCTCCTGATTGAGCGTGCTCAGAATGCTCTCTACTTCCTCGACCTCCTTCTTCCCGAGCGTGACGAGGACCGTGAATGCCCCGGTTTCGGGGTAGATCGTGCACAGGGTCTTCTTCTTCCTCCGATACCTATAGCACCAGCCGTATTTCTTGCCGTAGTACACCAGTTCGGGCTCGAAGTCATAGCTTTCCCTGAGGAAGTTCCTCAACTTGCTCCACAGTCCCGCGGAAGGTTCACCGATCGTGTCGAGCACGCTACCCTCGTCGGGGGTCTCATCCTCGTCAAGAAGTCTCACATACTGGCTATCCTCGGACATGTCAATCACCAGCCCGATGCGGTTTGTCGAGCCTCCTGGTCTCGGACGCTTGATGGACGGCACGACTGATAACTGTTTTCCCAAAGCAATTGCAGGGGGCCTCTCCTATCGCTACACGAACCACCTGTCCCGCATATGGATGCTCAGCCCACATGGAAGGTCCATGGATTCGGCACGGGACCCGGGGCGAGCTGGTCGCCTGACTTGTCTTCCGCGTAAATGATGTGGACAGTGACGTTGCCCTGGTAGAAGGGGTTCGAGTGCATCAGTACGAGAAGCGTGTCGTTCGCCAGCCAATCCACGGTCCAGCCGCCGGGATCGGGATCTATCGACCACACCAGAGAACTCGTGTCCATCGGCTCGCTGAAATTCACGTATATGTACGCATCAGCGGGAACGCCGAACTGGGCGCTGTATGGGTAGGTCGCGACGATTTCCGGACATACGCAAGTCGTCGCGAAGGTCCAGGGATTGGGGACGGGGCCAGGAACAAGGAAGAGTCCTGACTTATCGGCCCCCACCACGGTGACCGTATACAGCACGACTTCGACAAAGGGGTCTGAGTGCTCGAGCACCAGCAGCGTGTCGCTCTGGTGCCAACTCTCCGTCCACACCCAACTATGGTCGGGCACGATGTAGAAGGAGACTGAGCTCGTGTTCATGGACTCGCTGAAGAGAACCGTTATGTTCCGATTCATGTCAGAGACGAGCTCGCCGTCGCACGGTTCAGTCTGCACTATGTAAGGAGGCTGCGGGACCGTCTCGAACATGAAGGGGTTCGGAACCGGTCCAGCGTCCAGAGGTATGCCGTTGATGTCCTCGAGGTAGACTATCTCGAAGACATACACCGTGATCTCCTCGAAGTCGTTATGGTCAAGAACTACCACGGTATCTCCGTTGGTCCAGGTGACCATCCAACTGCCTGGATCGGGAGAGGAGGCGTAGACAAACGTCGCAGGGTTCATCGCGTCGCTGAAGGCAATCGTTATCGGATGATCCAAGGGGACGTCCAGCTCGCCATCCATCGGATCGGTGAATAGTATGGTGCAGCAGGGGCACTCCGTCTCGAACTGCCAGGGATTGGGAACAGGCCCTGGGACAAGAGGGTTCCCATCCACGTCATCTGCACTCGTGACGATTACTGTTCGGAGCGCACACTCCATGTACGGGATGGCGTGTGACAATGTCACGGTCCGGTTCCCGTTGCTCCAGGCGTATGCCCATCCTCCCGGATCAGGGACGAAGCTCCACGAGAACGTGAGGACATCGATCGGCTTGCTGAAGTTCACGATGATATCTGCATCTAGCGGGACGTCGGTTTCACCGTCCGCAGGATAGGTCGAGACGATGTATGGCGAATCGAATAGCTTGTTGTAAATCTCCATCACTTGAGGGAGGTCGACCCATACCCAGTAGCCCTCTCCCGCCCTCATGATGTCGTTCGCGCTCATCTGCTTCTGATAGTAGGGCGGCGTGGCGCCCCAGGCCTGAACCTTCTGCCAGTCGATCCCCGCCAGAGCGTCGGAGACGGTCCTGTCGATGAAGGACGGATAGCTGACCAGGTTCCAATTGTGCCCCAGCTCAATCTGAGTCATCTCGGGAACGATGCCCGCCACGACCAGGTGATCGTCCTTGGTCATATCGATCCAGAAGCCCATCTTGTGGTCTATGTCGAAGAGCGTGCCGTAGGTCTTGAAGGTCCAGTACGTCTTCCAGTGGTCACTCTGATCGGAGGACTTGTAGTAACGGACGTGCTTGAAGCTCCCCGCCAAGGTCTGAAGCACGACCTCGAGCGTCGTGTCCTCCTGCACGAGCGGGACGGACGCGAGGTGCTTCCCCTTCTCGAGGAACCTGACGAACTTGCCCGCCTGTCCGCTCCAGTTCCCGTTCCCGCTCGAGTCGTTCGCCTGGACGTAGTAGAAACAGTTGAGCCAGTCTCCGTCTCCCGCCAGAGCGTGCGTGAAAGAGGTCTCGCCGCTTCCCGCCTGACCGAGGTAGAGGTAGCCGTCGCCCTCGTAGTCGTAGATCTCGGAGAAATAAACCGCGTAGTGGGAGACGTCGTCATCGCCCGCCCCGTCGTCCGCGGAGAGGGACCACGTGATCAGGACGTTCTCGTTGGAGGTCCCCGCCAAGATTGCCGAGGCGAGAACAGGCGCCGCCGGCGGGTCGGTGTCCATCGTCTCGTTCTGTTCGGGAGAAGTGGAGAGCAGATGGTCATAGGGAGAGTAACCCCCCGCCGGCCATTGGATGAGGACTAGGAGCATCAAGAACGCAACAGCATACGCAACCACCTTCCCCCCTCTATCTGGCCACACACCTAGATCCACATGATTGCCCACAGACATTCCTCCACCCCTATCCCTCGCCGCGGGGAATACATATAAATTGTGGTGCACTCTTCGATGTTTCGGGCGGGTCAACCGCCTGGTGAGCTTGTTCTGATGCTGTCGTAGGAGTTCCGTGCTGTCCCTACATACCGAATCTCTTCTTGCGGATCTCGATGGTCTTCATGCCCCTCCCAGCGAGGACCGAGCTCAGGAAACCAGTTTCAGATTCGTCTTCACACGCTGTGCCTCTTCCCTCGTCAACAGCTTGCCCTTCAGCAGACCTTTCATGAAGAGCCTCGTGACTTCTCTTGGCATGTCACCGGCCTCCTGGGCCTTCTTCATGGTCACGAACAGTGACTGCGCCTTTTCGAAAGCCTCATCGTGCCACTTCCGCGAGAGGAAAGGTATCAGAAGCTCCGACATCATGACATCCCAAAGCTCGGTTTCTCGGAATGTCTTATCGGATATCTCAAAGAGGGAAGTCACGAAGGGCAGGAACTCCAGCGACTCGTTGATGTACCACTCCTGCGGATGGGCGTCCCAGTCCACGGCGGTGTTACCGATGAGCATGATCCTTGCAAGGAACTCGGGCTCGAGTTCCGTGCCCTTGAGGTAGAGTTGGTACGCGTGCTGCAGAGCGCACACCCCCCTCCAAGTGCCATCCTTGGAGTTGTTTCTGAAGTACATCCAGGCCAGTTCATTCACGGCCTCGGCTGTCTTCGCGAGGCTGAGGCCCCTGCACATCTCGAGAAGCATTCGCCGGTCCTCCTTCCACTCCGAGGCGAAGTAGTAGCGGCGGTGCCGAAGTGCGTCGGTTGAAAAGTCTAGGTCCATCTCCTCCATGTACCGCCCACGAACGTCTTCGTCGGACACGTACTTCTCCAGAAAGGGGCCCAGCTCTTGGCGCCGAATGAATATCTGCTGCCGCGTCGAGAGGTCGTACTCGGCCCAGCAATTAAGTTCGTGGTCATTCCACACCTCGAGCAGAACGCATTCTCTTGCGAGCAGAATGGCGAAACCGTACATCCGCAAGTCCTCAGAGCCGAGCCCGCTAACGATAGTGCCCGTGTCGTGAGAACCGCGGGAGTCCTCGATGTGGAATTCGAGTTCCCTCCCACCGGCTTCCAGGGTGCCCCCGTCCCTTATGTAGTTGGGAAGGTGGGACAATGAGTCCAGCACGCGCGGGAGCAGCAGTTCCTTGACTTCCTTCCATCCTGAGGACATCCAGGAAACGCATCAACTGAGGAATAATAACCCTTTCCCCTGAAGCGTATCCATGGGGCTGCTGGACTGGTGTACTTAGGCATGGCTGGCACGAGCAAACAGAAGGGATGATCCACTCAGTCCTCGACTCCTTACTGCGACCCAAACCGGTATGAGATCGACAGGGGAATTCGTACGATTTCTGATGACTTAAATAGCAGTACAATAATTGAGCCTGACACACGGAGACTGATGCAAGGAGAGAGGAGGTTGCATGACGAATAAGGTTGTTGTTCAAGCCAGGAGCCTTCGCAAGGTCTACGACATCGGGAAGGTGCAGGTGCACGCGCTCAAGGGCATAGATCTGGACATCACGAAGGGAGAGATGGTCTCGGTCATGGGACCCTCGGGCTGCGGGAAGACGACGCTACTGAACTGCCTGTCCGGGATCGACGACCCGACGGAGGGACACATCATGATCGAGGGACAGGCGCTCGAGGGCATGTCTGATGACAAGAAGACGGAGTACCGCGCGAAGAGGATAGGCTTCATCTTCCAGGCGTACAACCTGCTGCCCGTTCTGACCGCAGTGGAGAATGTTGAGCTGCCTCTTCTCCTCGCCGGGGTCAAGCTCAAGGAAGCCAGGGTGAGGGCCCTGAAGACGCTGGATCTGGTCGGGCTCAAGAAGTGGGAATCCCACAGACCCTCCGAGCTGTCTGGTGGAGAGCAGCAGCGCGTTGCCATTGCCCGCTCCCTCGTGAACAACCCGGCGATCGTCTTCGGGGACGAGCTGACGGGCAATCTGGACGAGGAGACCTCCATGCAGGTGATGGACCTGATCTGCGACCTGAACGAGAAGAACAAGCAGACCTTCGTCATCGTCACCCACGACCCCGCCGTCGGGGAGCAGGCACACCGCGTGCTCAGGCTCAGGGACGGCCTCATCGAGAAGGAATACAGACCGATACATACCGGTTGAGACCATGGACGGAACTCTGTCGATCGTGCTGCTCGTAGTCGTCGTTTTCGCCATAGTGGGCGCCCTGGCCCTGCGGAACGTCTCCCAGCGGAAGATGGCGATGAGGAACCTCATCCGGAGGAAGAAGAACCTCGTCATCGTCATCGGCGGGCTGCTGGTCGGGACGGCGATAATCACCTCCTCCCTGGTCGTCGGCGATTCCCTGAGCTACATCTTCAGGAACAGCATCTACCAGCAGCTGGGGGAGATCGACGAGCTCATACACACGCCCGGAGGCAACCAGTCGGGCAACGAGACGGGGATCTTCTCCTACTTCAACTACTCCTACTACGAGGAACTGAGGGTGGCCAAGAACCAAGGGGAACTGCCCAGCGTCGACGGTCTCTTACCCATGGTCTATGAGACGGTACCGGTGATGAGCCCGAGAACCCAGCTCTCGGAGCCTTCGGCGAACCTGTTCGGAATAGACCCTCAGGCCAGCAGGGAACTCGGGGACCTGTGGGACTCTTCGGGTTCGGTCGTCGACGAGGAAAGCGCCCTATCCGTTCCCGGGAATGCGATCATAAACAGGCGGCTGGCCAACTCCGTCGACGCGGAGGAGGGCGACTCTATCACCATCTTCTACACGCTCTTCAGGTTCAACATGTCCAATCCTCCGGTTCCGGACGTGATACCCATGGTCCAGAATCTGAACGTGACCGTCATCGTCCGGAACGAGGGAAAGGGGAATTTCCTCGGCGGGAGCAACATCTTCGCGAGCCTCAGTCTGACGCAGCAGATGTTCGAGAGGCCCGGGACCATCAACCTCATCGCCGTGTCCAACGTGGGGGACACCGAGACGGGGGCTGATAAGACAGATTCCGCGGTCTCGGAGATCGACAGCGTTCTGGCGGGAATGGGGGGCACTCCCCTTGAGATCGAAACGATCAAGCAGGACAACCTCGAATTTGTCGAGACGGCCAGCGAGATGATCACGGAGGTGTTCTCCCTGATGGGCACCTTCAGCATCGTCGCCGGCATCATCCTGGTGATCAACATCTTCGTGATGCTGGCCGAGGAGAGAAAGCCGGAGATGGGCATCTCCCGCGCCCTCGGGATGAAAAGGAGGCACCTCGTGCAGATGTACGTGTTCGAGGGTTCGGCGTACGCGCTCATCGCGGCCTTCATCGGCACGTTCGCGGGGCTTGCGATAGCCTACTTCATGGTCACGGCCTTCGGCTCGATATTCGGGGCCGCCGGCTTCGAGATGCCCTTCCACTTCGAGGTGGACAGCCTGATCATCGGGTTCTGCCTCGGAGCGCTGATCACCTTCCTCACTGTTCTGTTCGCTTCCTGGGTCGTCAGCCGGCTCAACATCGTCCGGGCGATAAGGGCGATCCCTGAACCGATAAAGGAGAAGCCATCGGGTAGATTCGTGGCCGTGGGTGCTCTTCTCGTTGCACTCGGCGTCCTGATCTTCTACGGCGGGATTGCGCAGAAGTCGATGGCGTACTTCATGACCGGTCCGTGCCTGTTCCTGCTAGGCGGCGGGATGATAGCCTCCAGGTGGGTCCACTCAAGGGCCGCGTACTCGGTAGCGAGCGCCGCGATCCTGTTCTGGATCCTGGCCCCCATCGATTGGACGGGAGGACTCGAGCTCGAATCGGGCATGGAGATGTTCGTGCTCTCGGGGCTGTTCCTCGTCCTGGCAGCGATACTTCTGCTGATGGTCAATTCGACTACGCTCCTCAACGTCCTCACCAGGGCCCTGGCACGAAGGAGGAAGATAGTGCCAGTGATGCGCATCGCCCTGTCCTATCCGATGAAGAAGAAGTTCAGAACCGGGATGACGCTGGGGATGTTCGCCCTGATAATCTTCACCGTTACAGTGATCGCCATGATCACGAGCTTCCAGAGAAACAGCGTGGAGAGCGCCTTCGTGGAAGAGGCTGGCAGCTACGATATCATCGGCTTCTCGAACCCGTCCACACCGATCGTGAACATATCCGAGAACATCTCGTACAGACCGAGTCTGGCGAACAGATTCGACGAGATATCGAGCATGAGCGTCTCCCGCGCGAACGTGTACGCTGTGGAGCAGGGCGAGAACTCCTCGATCCCCGTTACTCTTTACGGCGCCGACGAGCGGTTCTTCGAGGAGAACGACTTCACCTTCCATTCCATGATGGTGGGCTACGACAGTCCCCAGGATGTCTGGGATGCAGTGAGAGCAGACCCATCGCTCGTCGTCACGGACGGCTCGACCGCCGTGGATATCCATTACGGCCCTGAGACCATCGGCGCCTTCAGAATCGAGGCCGGGGAGGAGCTTGTGCTGCAGACGATGGCGGGCCCCGTGAACAAGACGGTCGTGGGGATAGTCGACCAGTCCCTGTTCTTCCAGGGAGTCGTGATGTCCGATGCGACCCTGAACTACCACTTCGGAGCCCGGCTGCCGAGCCTGTTCTTCTTCACTGCGAGCGACCCCGACATCGAGAACGTGAGGTCCCTGTCGAAGGACCTTGAGCGGGAGTTCCTGACGAGCGGGATGCAGACCATCGTCATAAGGGACGTCATCCAGGAGTTCCTGGAGATCTCCAGCTCGATAATGAACCTCTTCCAGGTCTACCTGGGCCTCGGCCTGATAGTGGGAATAGCGGGGCTCGGGATAATCACCGTCAGAAGCGTGGTCGAGAGGACGAACGAGATCGGTGTCATGAGGGCCATCGGATACAAGAGGAGAATGATCAGAAACACCTTCATCTTGGAGACGTCATTCGTCTCGATCACGGGGATCACCGTGGGCGTTCTCCTTGGCGTGGGCTTGTCCTACTACATCTACGGTGACTTCTTCGGCGAAGGTGCCACCTTCCTCGAGTTCATGAACCTGATACCCTATCTGAACATCCTCCTCATAACCATGGTCGCCCTGGCCTTCACACTGCTGGCCACGATCTCCTCGGCCTTCAGGGCAGCCAGGATCGTTCCCGCCGAGGCGCTGAGGTTCAAAGAGTAGCTCTCCGCAACGGTCCCATTGAACCCCAGACGAGGTCACTGGGATGCACAGGTTTAAGAAGTAGGACTGTTTGGGTTCTGCCAACGTTCAGGAATTAGAGCTCTTTTGTGTCTATTTCTTGTCGTCAAAAGGAGAGTGAAATATGGAACGCGAGACGCACAAGGCAACCTGTTCTGATTGCGGCCAGGAATGTGAAGTTCCCTTCAAACCTGACCCAGACAGACCGGTGTACTGCCGAGATTGTTGGTCCAAGAGAAAGCCCCGTGGAAGTGGCAGAAGGTTTTAGAGGTCAACGAGGACCTGACGAGAATCTCGCGTCGCGCTAGTGAGCGAGCATTCCGAGTTAGCGTGAGCTCTGGCAGGTGGAAATCTCTGAAAATGGCTCACCCCTGCAACGTTGGATTGAGCTCCCGCCCGGAAGGTTGCGGCTTCAGGCCGCTATCTCGACCAGCTGGATGTCGAAGGTGAGGTCTTCCCCTGCCAGGGGGTGGTTCCCGTCCACGGTCACGGCTGCTTCCGTGACCTCGAGGACCGTCACCACTGCGGCGGGACCGTCCGACCCGTCGACGCGGAGCTTCTGACCCACTTCGCAGTCCATATCGGGCGGCATCTCCTTCCGGTCGATCTGCACGACGAGGTCGTCGACGCGTTCGCCGTAGGCCTTGTCCGCCGGAATCTCGACCGTCTTGGACTCGCCCAGGCTCATGCCCAGCACTGCTTCCTCGAACCCTGAGATCACCTGACCCCCGCCGAGGGTGAACTCGAGGGGTTCTCCACCCTCAGAGGAGTCGAAGACGTCGCCGTCGTTCAGCTTGCCAGTGTAGTGGACCTTGACCGTATCACCATTCTTTGCCTCGGTCATATTATCCTCTCGCTATCGTCTAAGACGAAGTGCCGAAGATAGTGCGCTCAGTAGCGGCTGAACGATCCGCTCTCTCGACGCGGTCGTGCCTCGTTGACCTTGATTTCTCGTCCCTTAATATCAGTTCCGTTCAGGCCGCTCATTGCTTCCTTAGCCTTATCGTCAGCAGGCATCTCAACGAAACCGAATCCTCTCGATTCACCGCTGATCCTGTCTGTGATTATCTTAGCGGACGAGACTTCCCCAAAGGCTTCGAAGGCCTCGCGCAGCTCGTCTTCGGTGACCTCGCGCGCCAAGTTCCCTACGTATATGTTCATTCTTTCAACTCCCGAACAATTCCCAATGAAGAAAATCGCTCGAATCTCAGTAGCAGATTCGGCATTTAAGCCTTTCCATCTGGTGCCGGGAAGAGGAGGAGTGCTGGACTTCCCGCCTAGAGAATGGAAAGCTTTTATCGGAGCACCCGCATGCACATCGCAGTGGCGTGTGGGAATGCGCTGGAGGAGTTGCCATGAGGAGTAGATTAGTTGTATTGTGCTTGCTGTTGAGCATCGTCCCTGGGATGCTGTTCATCGATGGAGTCGGAGCAGATGAGGGCGACTGGATTGAGGACATCATCGCGGATGAGCCTCAAGAGGTCTACTCAATCGCAGTAGGTGACGCTGACAACGACGGTGAGAACGAGATCGTCGTCGGCCTGCTGACCTCCTCGGATGAGCTGAGGATGTACGAGAAGATCGGCGGCGTTTGGCAAGAGGAAATCATAGCTGCCACGGGCATTGCCATACCAGCGGTCGCGATAGGTGACGCGGACAACGACGGCAAGAACGAGGTCGTCGTGGGCATGAGTATGACAGCCTTCGAGGTGAGGGCATACGAGAAGGTGGGCGGTGTCTGGATCGTGGACAATATCTTCGACGCACCCACGGCAGTCCTTGGGGTCGATGTTGGAGACGCGGACAACGACGGCAACAACGAGGTCGTCGTGTCAATGTCCACCGTCGGGAATGAGATCAGGGCATTCGAGAAGGTCGGTCCCTTCTGGGTCCAGGACATAATCGCGGACTTGCCGATCGGGGCCTACAGGGCGAAGATAGGCGATGCAGATGATGACGGCAAGAACGAGGTCGTCGTGGGCATGGGATCGGGAGCTCAGGAGATCCGGGTCTATGAGAAGATCAGTGGGGTCTGGACGTTGGAGATGTCGGCAGATGCGCCCTCCGGAGTTAGGGACCTGGCCATAGGGGATGTGGACAACGACGGCAAGACCGAAATCGCGGCAGGCATATCCTGGTCGACGGGCGAGCTGAGAGCCTGGGAGAATGTGTCCGGCACCTTGGTTGAGGAGATAATCTTCGATACCCCGAGTGTCTGCTTCGCCATGGACATAGCAGACGTGGACGGCGACGGCAAGAACGAGGTCATCGCCGGATTGAACACCGGTCCCAATGAGCTGCGAGCGTACTCGAAAGTCGGCGGCATTTGGGTCGAGGAGATCATCGCGAACCTGCCCCGGAAAATCGGGGCTCTGACCGTGGGCGACGCGGAGGACATCGGCGTTAACCAGATAGTCGTCGGCTTGGGTTCAACAACCGACGAACTGAGGGTCTTCACCTACGCTCCCGGAGATATAATCTTCACGTCCCATGCGGACGGGGAGTACGTTAGCGGGAGGATACTCATGGAGGCTGCGGTGACAGCGCTAGGCGTTCAGGCGGTCCGCTTCTACCTCAACGACGTGCTGATGCACCATGACCTTGACTATCCATATCAGTTCATCCTGGACACGACCGTTCTGACCGAGGACGCGACGTACGCCGTCAAAGCGGAGGCCCTCAGGCAGAACGCGACGTCCATGTCGACTACCATCAACATCGTCGTGAACAACTGGCTGCAGGTGGGTGACTACATCTCCGTGAGCACCTTGCTCTCGGCGTACGCGCCTGACGAGGAGGTGTCCGTGCTGGTGGGTTTCAAGTCCCCGCCCGCATACGACCAGGCGATACTTGTCGTGGGCTACACGGACCCCGCGGCGAACATAGTCTTCACGAGCGTGTCCGTGTTCCCGACAACTGACCCGTTCAACGTGGGACTGCCCTTGCGCAGCGACGCCCTGCTGGGGACCTACAATGTCACTGTCACGGCGTACGGCTTCATGAGAGGGACCTTCGTCTGGTTCGATGACAACACGACCTCGTTCACGGTGGCGGGGAAGAGCATCCACGACTACCTGGTCGAGTTCGAGCTGTCCATAGGGCTGCTCAACATCACCGATCTCGTCAACGGGGTCAGGAATCTGAACTCCACGCTACCCGGGATGTTAGGCAACCTCTCGGCGGAGCTCGCGGGCCTGAACACCACTCTCCTGAACGAGTTCACGAGCCTCAGCACCACGATCGTGAGCGAGCTTGCGAACCTCAACGCCTCCCTCTCGTCCGAGATCCAGAACCTTCTGCTCAACATCACGACCCAGATATCGCAGCTGGACCAGTCGATATCCGGACAGCTGACGGATATGTACACCAACCTGACGGCGGACCTATCGTCCCTGCGCGCGTGGCTCGGGACCGTCCTGGGCTGGATAGACGCCAACCTGACCGCCGCGAACCAGACCCTGCACTCGCACCTTGACGCGCTGGAGACCGCGACGACCGGCCTCTACACCTCACTCGAGAACGACCTGGCGAACGTCAGCGCGCAGCTGGTGTTGATGGAGGGGAACCTCTCGGCCCAGCACGCCGCCCTGAGCAGCTCGATCGGCATCCTGTCGACGATCGTGCAGAACCAGTTCACCCTGACGAGGAGCGAGATACTGGCCAACCTGAACGCGACGCACCTCCTGCTCTTGAGCTTGGACAGCAACGTGACGACCCACGACGCGGACATCAAGACCGTGCTGGACTCACTCCAGACGCTCGTGCAGAACGAGAACAGCATGACGAGGCAGCAGCTCATGGACAACGTGACCCTGATAATGAACGAGCTCGGGGTCATAGACCAGGACGTGCTCTCTCACGACGTGGACATCAAGGCCGAGCTGATGACCATATCCGACCTAATCGACTCGCTGAACACGACGGAGATCTCGAACCTGAGGACCATGATATCGGACCTCGCGCTGAACGTAACGTCCCACGACACGGCGATAGGGGACGAGCTGACCGCGATTGGCTTGAGCGTGAACAACCTCTGGAGTGATGTGAACCATCGCCTGTCGGTGATCAACGCCACGGTGCAGGACACCTCGAAGCTGGACGATATCCTTGCCGACCTGACCGCACTGGACCAGGCGCTCCAGCAGATGCAGGACGACCTCGGGACCATCGGGGACTCGGGCGAGGACGACGCCGCCAAGATGGACACCCAGACGATGCTCCTCGCACTGCTGCTGATACTCGTGATCGTCTTCTTCGTGCTCCAGCTGCTCATGAGACGCAGACAAGAACGCGTCCAGGTGGAGTCGGAGGAGAGTGCAGAGGACGTCGAAGAGGAGTAGTCGGGGCTACTCGACGGGCTGTCTCACTACGGTCCTGAGCTTCTCAGGCGCTGCCGCCTCGAGCTGTAGCCAGACGACATATTGAAGGTCGCTCCAATCTTTATTTATATCTCCAAGCCCAATTGATTGAACACTGGGTTGAGAGGGGATTCGCGTGAAGAAATCTCAAAGAGTTCGTGGGCAGGCTCTGGTTCTGACGCTACTGGTGGCATTCGCCTTCGCGTCTTTGGTTTCTCTTTTCGTTCCCGACAGCGTCAGCGCTCAGGAGATCGACTACATCGTCATCACCGACGCTCCGGACGGGAACGCGATAGGGAACATGACGTACGACGTGGGCGACAATGATAGCTTCTACTGCTCAAGCTACAACAGCACGGCGGGATACATCGGTCTTGTCAATTGCAGCTGGTTCAGCGAGATCCCGGAGGTCGGATACGTGGATCCCACACATGGTGCCAACGTAACGTTCAACGCCGTCGGACTGGGAGCAACATGGATCTACGCCTATTTCATGGACCCGCTGAACCGGACGCGTTATGACTACACTGGGGATCTCCGCGTGGGTGACTACGTTGACTACATCGTCATCACCGACTCACCTGCCGGGAATCCGATTGGCAACATGACCTACTACCTCGGGGAGAACGACACGTTCTACTGCTCGGGCTACAACCACACGAACGGGTACGTCGGTCTCGTGGTCTGCCACTGGTACAGCGAGAAGTGGGATGTCGGATACGTGCAGCCAACGCGCGGGACGAGCACCACATTCTACACGAGGGGGCTGGGATCGACGTGGGTCCACGCGCACAGCTACTATCCCGACCCGGGAACCCAGAACGGTTCGTACAACGTCACGGGTGAGCTGAAGGTCGTGCCGAAGAACGTAGACTACATCGTCATCGTTGACATGCAGAACGGCACGTATCACGGATGGGTCGGGCCCAGGACGTACATCCTTGGGGACACGGACACGTTCTACGCGATGGCGTACAACAACACGCAGGGCCAGCTCGGGCTCGTCCCCGTGAACTGGACGACCACGAACAGCACAGTCTGTGGCATCACGGACTACGGGACCGCGACTGACTTCGATGCCTTGGAAGAAGGCACGTGCAAGGTCATGGCGGACTTCGAGGGCAACTACACGAACTCAACCGGGACGCTGACGATCACGAAAGCCAACATCATCACGGTCGATGACGACGGGCCCGCGGATTACCAGACGATACAAGAGGCGATAGACGCCGCCATCCCGGGCGACACGATATACGTCTACGAGGGGGCGTACCCGGAGCACGTCATCGTGAACAAGACCGTGAAGCTGAAGGGAGAGGACAAGGAGAAGGTCATTGTCACCGGCTCCGGTTCAGGGACGGTCTTCCTCGTGACGGCGGACAGCGTCTCCATATCGCGATTCACGATAAGGGACGGGGATTACGGCATCTTCTCCGACAGGACGGACGCGCTGGAAGTGACCGATAACATAGTCACGAGCTACACCTACGGCATATACCAGAACAGGACGACGGACTCCTGGATCACGTACAACGACATCTCGTACGGTGAGTACGGCATCGTCACGTACGAGGCGCACAACGACGGGATAAGGCACAACACGATCTCGTACAACACGGTCTACGGGGCGAAGGACTACAACTCCCAGCTGAAGAACTGCTTCAACTGGAACAAGTTCTTCAAGAACAAGGTGGCGTACTACTACGACCCGGACCAGGACCTCTCGACGCTGGAGTTCGACGGCAACATCATCGAGGACAACGAGATCGGCATCAAGGTCGCTGGGGCCTCCACGGTCAAGCTTACCAACAACACGATACGCAACAACGGGTACGGCATCTATCTGACCGACGCGTCGCCGCTCGTCTTCAACAACAGTCTCGAGGGGAACAGGATCGGGGTCTACTGCACGGAATCATCCTCGCTGATACTCCAGAACACGATCCTTGGCGGGGAGTTCGGTGTCTACTGTGAGGACGCATCACCCGTGATTCGGGATAACGTCATCGATGGTTCCGAGCGGTACGCGATCTTGCTGGAAGGGTCGTCCGGCTCGGTGCTGGACAACGACGGCGGGAAGATAAGGCTTGAAGACTCCCGCATCGACGCGATGTCCCTGGTGGACTCGGACGTGGAGAGCGTAGGTAGCACGGTCGACCAGATAGACCTCGACTCCACATCCCGAATGACGGTTCTCTGGCGCCTCAGGGTGTCGGTCGTCGATGAGGAGGGCTCGCCCGTTCATCGTGCCCACGTTTGGGTCAACGACAGTTCCAGCTCCCTTGTGGCTTCCCCGCTGACCGGCGGGGACGGGTGGACTAACACGCTGCTCGTCACTCAGAAGATAGACACGCTCGGGGGAAGCGAGGTCTTCAACCCACATCTGATTACGGCCGCCAAGGAGGACGCCGTTGGTTCAACGCAGGAAACGATAACGGAGGACAGGGAGCTCGTGGTCGTCATCGTCGCGCCCTCGAAGGCGGATGGATTCTGGCTCCCGCTGTGGCTCATTATCACACTCGGCTCCGCTATTGCCCTGGGGGCGGGCATCGGGGCCTTCCTTTCCACGGAGGTGGGCAAGTTCGCGTTCCTGTCCCTGCTCGTTCCGCTGTATACGAAGCTGAGGAAGAGGAACGTGCTGGACAACTACGAGCGCGGCCGCATCTACCAGTACATCGAGATGAACCCGGGCGAGCACTACAGCCAGATAAGGCGGGATCTGAGCCTCCCGAACGGCTCGCTGGTCCACCATCTCAGGGTCCTGGAGAAGGCCTCCAAGATCAAGTCCCGAACGGATGGCAGGTTTAAGAGATTCTACACCCTGGACACGAGGATCCCCGTGCCGAACGGCGGGGTCCTGTCCGAGGTCCAGAAGCGAGTCATGGACGCGGTCAAGGACGTCCCAGGGGTCACTCAGAAGGAGATCGCTGCTCTCCTTGGCGTTCACCAGTCGAGCGTGAGCTACCAGATGGGGAGGCTGGAAGAGAGGAGACTGATCCGATCGGAGAGGAAGGGCAGGAAGATTCACTACTATTGTGTGGGCAGACGGTAGGAAAGCGGGCCTCGCGGACTTGCCACAACTCGATTGCGGATGGGAGTTGCTGTGACAAGCCAGGGCAAAACGTGGGGAGAAGCGGGAGCTTCTCCATCTTTCCTCTTGTTCTTCGGAGGTCGCCACTCTGTCTTGGAACGGATCGACGGGAACGATTAATACCATGACAGCAGATTGGATGACCGCCCCTGGAGGCGTCTGGGTGCTTCTGAAGAGCCTGGAGAGGTGAGGCGCCTCTCCCAGAGGACGAAAAAAAATAAGGAGGGGGGAGTGCCTAGGTCTCCCAGTCGACACTTCCCCTTACGTTCCCGGACTCTCTCCAGAATATGTTCAGCTCGTAGCGGCTCTCTGGTTCGCACGTGATGATGAAGTGGTCACCAGATGTCAGTCTGCCACCGTCATCGAGGTCGGTGAACCTGTAGTCACCTTTGGTGACTTCCTCGAGCGGGTCCATTGTGTGAACTCTGGTCCCGTTCTTGAGGATGATCACCTTGTAGAAGCTGAGTTCCTCGTTGGTCGATGTGCTGGTGACCCGGAACTCCCAAGTGTCCGGTCCAATGGGTTCCTTGCTCATCACGATTTGCCCCAGCGGTTCTGGTTCGTCGGGGATGAGGTTGGTCACCAACACGTACAAAACAGCTGCGAGCACCACGGTGATCGCCACCATCAATATGGTCGCGATAACCGGAGACACGGCTACCTCGTTCCTTATCCAGGCTCTTTCCAAGTTTTGTCCTCCTGCAGACTTTCGCCTGCAGTTAGTAAACTCTGTAATCGGAGCCAGATAAATGTTTCGGTGGAAACGAGGGTTTTGCAGTGCTCCAGCTCCGTGTCTGGAAAACAGTGACTAGAGGGTCTTGAGCGACTGCCCTTCCCTATTTCACTCGCTTCATCGGTGCACCGCAGCAGTACGGTGTCGCCTGGGGCTCCTCATCGAACTTGATGACGCAGCACGTGCAATCGTCCCCACATTCGCACTCGTACTTGATCGGCTTCCCGGTCTCAGAGCAACCGCATTTCTCGCACACGTTTTCACCTCCCTTCATACTCGAATCTCAACACGTATCACAGTGATTATGATTGTGCTCGCATGTGTGCCCCGCAGGCTTCTTCTCTTCCTCGACTATCTCGCCTTTCTTGCGCTTGTAGTCCTTGATTGCCTCGTGGAGCGCATCCGCCGCCAGGTTCGAGCAGTGCATCTTGACGGGCGGGAGGCCGTCCAGCTCGTCCGCCACGTCGTTGCGCGTGATCTTCATCGCCTCGTCCAAACGCATCCCTTTCGCCATCTCGCTCACCATGCTGCTCGTCGCAATGGCCGAACCGCAACCGAACGTCTGGAACCTGATGTCCTCGATCTTGTCGTCCTTGACCTTGATGAAGATCTCCATGAGGTCCCCGCAGACGGGGTTCCCGACCTTTCCGTGACCGTCTGGGTCGTCCATTGTCCCCACGTTCTTCGGGTTCATGAAGTGCTCCATCACCTTCTTGCTGTATCCTATCTGCTGTGCCATTCTATCACCCTTATTCCTTGCCCAAAGATGAAATCTTCCTCAGCTTGTCGACCATCTCGTTCACGGCGTCCACGACCCGGGGCACCTGCTCGACCGTGTTCGACCGTCCGAGCGTCAGAACCATGGAGCCGTGCGCCTCCTCGTGCTTCAGCCCGATGGCCAACAACACGTGCGAAGGCTCCAGCGTCTTCGACGAGCATGCCGAGCCTGTCGAGACCTGTATGCCGTGGGCGTCCATGAGGAGGAGTATGCTCTCGCCCTCTATGTGGCTGAAGCGGAAGCTCGCGTGGTGCGGCAGCCTCTTCGTTCGATGCCCGGTGAGGTAGGTCTCCTCGATCTTCAGTATCTCCTCGATCAGGTTGTCCCTCATCTCGCTCAGGCGGGCGCTCTCCGCGCCCATCTCCTCGCGCGCGATCCTGGCCGCCTCGCCCATGCCGGCGATTGCGAAGATGTTCTCGGTGCCTGACCTGAGCCCTCGCTCCTGTCCTCCGCCGGGGAGAATCGGCTGGATCCTGACGCCTGTCTTCACGTACAGTGCACCGGCGCCTTGAGGACCGTACATGTCGTTTGAGGACAGCGTGAGCAGGTCTATGCCATCCGCCTGAACGTCTATCGGTATCCGTCCTGCCGCGGCGGTCGCGTCCACATGAAGGTACAGACCCTTTTCGTGCACAATCTCGCTGATCTCTCGGATGGGTTCAATCGTCCCGATCTCGTTGTTCGCGAACATTATCGACGTCACCGTGGTCTCCCTGGTCAGCGAGTCCTCCAGCTTCTCGAGGTCAATAATGCCGCTCGAGTCCACGGGAACCGTGGTGAGCTCGAATTCGCTCTTCTGCAGATCCTTCATCGGGTTGAGGACGGACATATGCTCTATCGCGCTGGAGACGACCTTCTTTCCCTTTCCGACATTCCTGAGAGCCGCACCCTTGATCGCCAGATTGTTCGCCTCGGTTGCCCCGCTCGTGAATAGGATCGTCTTCTCTTTCTCCGCATTGATGAGGTCGGCGACATTCACCCTGGCGTCCTCGATGGCCCGCCTGGCTTCCAGACCGACGGAATGAAGGGACGAGGGGTTCCCGTAACCGCCCGCAAGATACGGCTCAGCGAACCTGAGCACTCTCGCGTCGACAGGCGTTACGGACGCGTGATCCAGGAATATTCTCTCCATGGCATTCCCCCGCGGACTACTTCGTCTTCCTGATGTATGCGGTCATCATCGACCCTTCTTTCTCGAATCTGACTATCTCGTGACCCATATTCTTGGCCCAAACCTTGAGGTCGCCCTCATAGGCCGAATCGTCCGCCTCGACCATGAGCATCTCACCTACCTCGAGGTTGTCGATCGCCTGCTTCGTCTTCATGATGGGCATGGGGCAGAAGAGCCCCACACAGTCGAGTTCTGCGTCAGGTACGATGTCTTTCATTCTTTCCCCCGCTCAATAGTTCTCCGCCAGGAGCTCGAAGTAGGCCCTTGCGTGCAGGCATGCCGGGCATTTCTCTGGCGGCTCCGTGCCCTCATGGACATATCCGCAGTTCCTGCACTTCCATTTCGTTGGAGCGTCGACCGTGAAGACCTTCCCGCCGCGGACGTTCTCGAGCAGCTTGACGTAGCGCTTCTCGTGCTGTCGCTCGACCTTCGCGATGTTCCTGAACTGGGCCGCTATCTCGGGGAAGCCCTCTTCCTCGGCCACGTCGCCCATCTCCTTGTAGATCTGGGTCCACTCCATGTTCTCTCCCTTGGCGGACGCCTCGAGGTTCGCGGCTGTGTCGCCGATCACGCCCGCCGGATAAGCGGCGGCAATCTCGACGTCTCCGCCTTCAAGATACCGGAAGTATCTCTTGGCATGCTCTCTCTCGTTCTCGGCTGTCTCGAGGAAGATGGCGGCGATCTGCTCATAGCCCTCCTTCTTTGCCACGCTCGCGAAATACGAGTATCTGTTCCTCGCCTGCGACTCTCCCGCGAATGCCGCCAGGAGATTCTTCTCCGTTCTTGTTCCTTTCACGCTCATTCCTTCACCTTCTTTCCCAGTTCAAATCCAATCTGTCTGACCTTGTCCAACTCATCCTCATCGGGAACGAACTTGATGTTGATGCTCTCCAAGGGCATCTCCCACTTGAGCTCCTTCACGATGTCCTCCATGTGTCCAATAGCTTGCCCGCCCCAGCCGTAGGAGCCGAAGACGAAGCCTATCCTGTTGAGCGGCTTGAGCCCTTTCATGTACGTCAGGAACCCGCCCATGCTCGCAAGCATGCTGTTGTTTATCGTCGGAGAGCCTATCAGAACGAGTTTTGACGTTAGGACATCCGCCATCACATCGGATGTGTGGCTCACCTTCAGGGACCTCTTCACGGTTGGAATTCCGGCCTCCCTAAGTCCTTCCTCGAGTTTGCGGGCGATCAATTCGGTTGAGCCCCACATCGTGTCATAGACGATTACGGCCCTGTTCTCGGTCTCGTGGCTGGACCATTTCTTGTACTCCTCTAGAATCCTCGGCAGCCATGTCCGCCAGATGATGCCATGACTCGGTGCAATCATGTCGATCTCGAGCCCTGATAGGGCCTCCAGCGCTTTGCCCACCTGCCCGCCGAAGGGAAGGACGATGTTGCTGTAGTACTTGGCGGCCTCCTCTCTGAGTATGTCCCAGCAGATCTCGTCATCGAACCGCTCGGATGTCGCGAGGTGCTGCCCGAAGGCATCGTTCGGCAATAGCAGCTTCTCCTCCGGGACGTAGGTGACCATAGAGTCAGGCCAGTGGACCATCGGGATGTGTACGAACTGCAGTGTTCGTTCCCCTATCTTGAGTGTTTCACCAGACTCCACAACTTTCAGGTTCAGCTCCTTCTTGTAGTGCCTAACAAGGCCCTTCTTCCCGCGAGGGGATGCCAGCACTATTGCGTTAGGCACTACATCCAGCATCAGCGGCAATGAGCCCGAGTGGTCCATCTCAACGTGATTCGAGACTATGTAGTCGATCCTGGCGGGGTCAACGATCTCCTTGATTCGCGAGAGCATCTCATCGAAGAAGGGTTTCTTGACCGTGTCCACGAGCACGACCTTCTCGTCAACTATGAGATATGCGTTGTATGTTGAGCCTCGGTCGGTCGTGTAGCCGTGGAAGTCCCTGAGGTCCCAGTCAATCGCACCTACCCAGTATATGCCAGGTTTTATCTCGACTTTATCCATCCGATCAGGCTCCTATCCCTTTCAGACAATCCCTGCAGGTTCCCTTGAAATAGCCGTGGACCTCTTCAACCTTATGACCCTTCTCAGGCATACAATCCATGCAGAGCCCCTTGATGTGGATGTCCACTATCCGTCCGCAGCTGGTGCACAGGAAGTGCTGATGTCGAGTCGATCCGTAATCGTATCTGGACTCGGTGCCGGATATCGTTAGAACCTCGACCAGCCCATACTTGCTCAGGATGTCCAACACATTGTAGACCGTCGTCTTCGACAGAGAGGGGTTGTCCTTCTTCAGTGTCCTGTAGATGTCGTCGGCGGTAGGATGGACTCTATTCTCATCCAGGAATCTCAGCACCTCGAGTCTCTGTGGTGTCACCTTTATCCCGTTTTCGCGGAGTATTCCAGTGTACTTCCCTGTATCCATCCGTTCACCCTCTGTGTACCTAATCTGTAATGATTACAACGTAATACTCACTACAAGTTACCTACTAAAGGCTTACGAGATTCACTCTCCCCCCGAGGGAAGCGTTAAATGGGCTCACAAGGTATCCGCGACTGTGAGTTCATGAATGCCATTGCGCTAAGGGCGGACCCGCTCGATTTCGTGGAGGATCTGGGATCGCCGATCGGAGTGTACCTCAGAAGGGATGTATTTGGCAAGAAGGGGGATGCCGGCCTGCGGAGAAATCTGTATGAAGGAATCGCCTCCGAACAGTCCGACGACGGAAGCTGGGATCAGCTGTTCGTCCACACCGCCAACAATCTCTGGAAGCTCGCGCTTCTCGGGTACGGGGCGAAGGATAGGAGCATGAAGAAGGGACTGGACTGGCTGCTGACGACCCAGAACTCCATGTATCACGACCATCCGGGGTTCTTCTACTCCGGAAACAGGAGAGACCCGAGCCTCATGCGCGAGACATCATACGGGGAGTTCGGTCCGGGGTGCACGATATTCTACCAGACGGCGTACGCGGTCCATCTTTTCCACGTTCTCGGTCTCGACGACAAGGAAGAGGTCCAGCAGACCGTGAGGTCGTACCTCAAGTTCTGGACGCCCACCTGGTGCGGTGCGTGGTGCACGATCAACGTACTCCGCGTGCTGATAGAGCACCCGCTCAGCGCGAGGACAAAGCGGGTCCAGGAGGGCCTGAAGTATCTGGCGGAGAAGCAGACTGGGACAGGAGCGTGGAAGAGCTATCCGTTCTATCACACGTTCCACGGCATTTCCAGGGCGAAGTCCAAGGTGGCGAGGGTGCAGATCGAAAACGCGCTGCCCTCCGTCATCAGGCGGCAGAACAAGGACGGAAGCTGGGGAAAGAAGGACAGGGAGACCAGTACGTTCCTGGCACTTGACGGACTGAGGAACGCGGGAGCCCTGTAGGTTCTCCTATCTTTCTCCTATAATCCTCGCATCTTCTAGCTTCTTTCTCGCATGTTTCACGCTTGGCGGTCGCACGCGGGTAGCTTGAATCGCTACGAGCGTCCTGCCTGCTCCACTGTCGCCCCGCCCTGCCCTGTTCCAGCCCCCTCCGAGGAATCCCGATGCATTCTCATCATTTTGTCCCGATAGTGGCGGCTTGCGAGTCGAAACCGCACGTACATAGGATTCCTGCGATGATATTCCACTAATCGATACAGAAAGCAAAAACCTTATTTGGTGACCAGACAATCCATGTCCTGGACTCGTGCGGTGTCCTAATCCATGAGGTTCTCGGTCACCGCTTGTCATGCAGAAGAACGGGAAGACATATGTGGGCAGTAAAACTCAGACGCAACGATTGTTCATATTCCCTTTCCCACTCAAGGAGATAGTTCATGTCAATGAACGAGAGCGGACCTACCATCCAGACCTGGATTCTGGCTGTCATACTCCTGGCGACGTCGGCCTTTGCGTTTGCCGGCGGGCAGTTTGCCACGCTCGATCCGGAAGCTCCCGCGAAAGACCTCGCGGATATCCAGACGGACTCGATGTTCCAGTACGAATCTCACATCATCACCGCGGAAGAGGTCGAGAGGCTCAAGGCGGAATTCGGCGTGCGGGACCCGCAGAAGAACTACAACATCCTGTTCGACGGGCTCGGCACCGGACTCGCCCCGCCAACGGAGGCGGAATGGCAGGACATGATCGGCACATCCTGGATCGACGGTGTCAACGAGCCGATGCTCGAGCCGATGGTCGACCACTCGCAGGAGCCGTACTTCCCGAAAGTTCGAAGCCAGCAGAACCAGGGCTCCTGTTCGGCCTGGTCCGTCGCATACTACATAAACGGCTATAACCAGGCGAAGGACCTGAACTGGACGGACGCATCCACGGGGAACAACAACCACCTGATGAGCCCGGCCTTCGTGTACAACAAGGCGAACTCGGGCTTCGACTCCGGCTCCTGGCCGTCGGGAAACATGGAGGTCATCAAGACCGTCGGGAACTCCATCTGGGCGGAGATGCCCTACAACCCCTCTGACGCTGTCTCCTGGGGCGATGAGGACGCATGGAGGAGCGCACCCGAGTACCGCGGGCTGGATTATCAGTCCACGGACCCGTCCAACACGGACGTAATAAAGGCATGGGTCGCCGAGGGATACGCCATCTCGATAGTCCTTGATGCGGGCAACTACGGTACCGGACTCGGAAGCGGCGACGACACCATCAACTCCACGGAGCATGTGACGGGCAATCCCAACCACGCGAACACCATCGTGGGATTCAACGACACCAAGGAGGACGACGGCGAGATCGGCGCCTTCAAGATCGTCAATTCCTGGGGCGGTGGATGGGGCTCTGATTGGGGAGGCAACGGCTACTACTGGATGACCTACGAGGCCGCGGACGAACTTCCGAACATAGCCATCAGATTCCGCGACAGGATCAATTACGAGCCGTCCCTGCTCGGCGTCATGGACATGAACCTCCAGGGCGGCAGGAACGCTCCTGTGACTCTTGGCATCGGTCCGATCAACGACCCCGCCGCCACCAGATCACCCTGGTGGAGGGGAGGGAACCACGACTTCCCGGCCTTCATGGCGCTGGACTACACCGACTTCAAGAACGAGTGGAGGAGCGGGCACAACCTCTTCTTCCTCAGCGTCGGTGCGGGGACAGGCTACTCGACGATAACATCCTACAAGATTGAGCTTTACGAGGGCGGCTACAGTCCAGGCGTCTACACGCGTGTTTCGGACGAATCCCCTGACACGCCCGAGGACACGCCGGGGACCGTGACTGTCTCCTTTTATCCGGGCATGAGGATGTTGAACCCTCTTGATGGCGACAACATCAACGGGCTCGTGAACATCTCTGGACTGGCGACCAACCCGATGTGGACGGTCGTTCTCAGAGAGGACTTCGAGGGCTCGTGGCCCGGCACCTGGGTCGTGGGCGACAGCACGAGTTCTGGAGGTGAGGACTACTGGGGCTTGACGAACACCACGTACTACGATGGTGTGAC
>JAGMAI010000063.1 GCA_023130895.1 Thermoplasmata archaeon | reverse complement strand
CGGTCATCGGATCGCCTCCGATGAGGAGCCCCACGCGCTTGGATTTGGCGGCCTCAAGAATGATGTCGCCCTTCTCGACATCCTCCCGGCCGAGGACTCGGATCTCCTTGCCGATAAGGGATTCGATGCTTTCCCGAGTTGCGCCTATGAGCTTGGACGTGTAGAACTCTGCGAAGAGGGCATCGCACGAGCGGGCCTCCTCCATCCCGTTCACTGTCATGTCCTTCTCGTCGAAGAGCCCTAAGCCTATGAATATTATCACGTTGGGTTAATGGTCTGTCTGGATGATAAAATTGAGGGTTGAGAGGGGTGAGGGGAATATATAAGGGAGGATGGAACAATTATGGATTGGAGGATGTTTCGTTGAGGAAGAGCAAGAGAGTGTTGATGAGCTTTGCTTTTCGTGAGGGCATTCTGGTTGGATTGCTTGTGTTGATGTCCTTCATCTTTTTCTTGATCGCGCTGATAATATATCTGGTGTGGAGCGGAGATGGTGGGAATGCTATATGCTTGTTGTTTTCGTTCTTGTGCAGCATCGTGATGGTCATTCTGGTAGCGATATCATCGCGTAGTGGAGGGAAGAGCGGTTAGCTCTCTTCTTTGGGAGTTCCCGTTGGCATTCCATTGGATAGATAATAAATAGAATCTCTCCCATGATATCGCCAGATGAGATCTCTGTTCTTGGTCGTCCCCAAGGCCAAAGGTGAGGCCATTCGCAAGAGCCTTCTGGAGATGGACGCTCTGGATAAGGACTTCAAGATTGAGTCCGATGTGAGGAGCGTTCTTATTCCGGTAACGAGAGAGATTGACATCGGCTTCGAGCTTATCGAGCGGGAGGGCAGGGCAATCGAGAGGAGACCGAGGTCCTACAGGGAGCTCGTTGATGTGCCTGAGGAGTTGGAGCGTCTTCTTCCAGCGTCATTTGACGTGATTGGTGGCGTGATCGTCATCAAGCTTGCTGAGGAGCTCGTCCCGTTCTCGGACGAGATCGGGCGGGCCATGACAGAGGCCTACAGAGGTGTCAGAACTGTGGCGCTCGACGAGGGCGTCAAGGGGGAGTTCAGGATCAGGAAGTTGCGGGTCATCTACGGGGATGAGTCGCTCAGGACGGTCCACAGAGCGCACGGAGTGAGCCTGGAGGTGGACCTCTCGAAGTGCTACTTCTCCCCAAGGATATCGACGGAGACCTGGAGGATCGCCCAGCAGGTGGAGGAGAACGAGGTCGTCGTGGACATGTTCAGCGGGGTTGGACCATTTGCCCTGACGATAGCGAAGCACGCGAGGCCCGCCCAAGTGTACGCGATCGACTCGAACCCGCATGCGGTCCGCTATCTGGAGAAGAACATCGCCCGCAACAAGGTCCTGAACGTGA
Source organism: Thermoplasmata archaeon (assembly GCA_023130895.1). Lineage (GTDB taxonomy): Archaea > Thermoplasmatota > Thermoplasmata > RBG-16-68-12 > JAGMCJ01 > JAGMCJ01. The sequence goes on along the minus strand of JAGMAI010000063.1, from coordinate 1,118 downwards.
GGGCGATCCTTGACGACTCGAGGGCAGCCGTGGAGAGGATAGAGGGCGCGAGCAGGGTGATCATCGACCTGCCACACTCCTCGATGGATTACTTCGCACCGGCGGTCAGGGCAGTGGAGAAGGGGTTCGTGCACTACTACGAGATTCTCGAGGAGACGGATGTGAAGGACAGGATCGAGGACCTCGGCACGACCGCCAGAGACGAGGGCAAGTCCATTCGCCTGGCGGGGACCAGAAGAGTGAGGACGTTCTCCCCGTCCGAGGCGCACTTCGTCTTCGACCTGGAAGTCCAGTAGGGGTTGTGCCTCAAGAACGGTCTAGCGGGTCGAGTTCAAGGCCGCCCATGTCATCCTAGCCGCATCCGCGCTCTCCCTCACGTCGTGGGCGCGAACGATGCTCGCTCCGTTCTGGATGCTCATCGAGAGCATGGCGAGACCTCCGCTGAGCCTGCCGTCGACGTCCTTGTCCAGGACCTTGCCGATGAAGCTCTTGCGGGACGCGCCGACAAGGACCGGAAGACCGAGGCTCTTGAACTCCTTCAACCGCGAGATTATCTCCAAATTGTGTTCGGCGGTCTTTCCGAAGCCGATGCCAGGGTCGATGATGATGGATTCCCTGCGGATGCCTTTTTTCTCGGCCCGCTTGACCCTCTCCCTGAGAAAGCGCAGGATGTCTGCGACGACATCGCCGTAGCGGGGGCTTTTCTGCATCGTCTTGGGAGTTCCCTGCATGTGCATGATCACGATGCCCGCCTCATGCCTGGCCACGACTCCGGCCAGCTCCGTGCTCGTGAGGCCAGTTATGTCGTTTATGATGTGCACCCCCATGTCCAGGACCTTTCTCGCGACCCGCGGCTTGCACGTGTCGACAGATATGAGGACCTTCACGTCGTCGATTATCCCCTCAAGAACGGGGACTATCCTCTCGAGTTCCTCCTTGGCGGGAAGGGTGTCAGAACCAGGGCGCGATGACTCCCCGCCGATGTCGAGGATGTCCGCTCCCTCCTTGACCAGCTTCTTCGCATGGGCTATCGCCACCTCCGGGTCCAAGAACTCGCCACCGTCCGAGAACGAGTCGGGTGTGACGTTGATCACGCCCATGACCAGCGGGCGGTCAAT
>JAGMAI010000062.1 GCA_023130895.1 Thermoplasmata archaeon | reverse complement strand
GGAGGCGAAGGACCTCGGAAGGGATTATGAGGTCCTCATAAACGTCTCATCCAGAGAGGCCTACGAGAAGGAGAAGGAGCTCATCCTCGAGATCTTGAAGAGAGAGGAGAAGGAGGGCCTCATCCACTTCTACCTCAGCGGGAAGAACTACTACTGGACCGTGAACATCGAGTACGTAATCATGGACGCAATCAAGCGGGAGAGGGAGATAGGCACGGTCCAGATCGACGTGGGGAACGCGGAGAGGTTCGGCATGAGCTTCGCTGACAAGGACGGGAAGAAGCGCTTTCCGATCATATTGCACTCCGCCATGTTGGGGACCATCGAGAGATACATCTACATGGTCCTGGACACGGCTGTGAAGATGGAGGAAGAGGGAAAAGTAGGACATCTTCCGTTGTGGTTGAACCCCGAGCAGGTGAGGTTCGTTCCTGTCTCGGACGATCATCTCCAGAGGGCTTCGGACCTCGCCGAGGAACTGAGAAAGGGCTCCGTCAGAGTGGGTGTCGACGATACCGGCGGGTCTGTCTCGAAGCGGGTCAGGGACGCAAAGACGGACTGGATTTCCTACGTGATAGTGATCGGCGAAAAGGAGATGAAGGGAGACCGGCTCGTCGTGTACGACCGCGAGCGGGACGAGAACAGGGAGATGACCCTCGGTCGTCTGCTCAGTGAGATCGAGGAGAAGATGGAGGGAAGGCCCTTCCGCCAGATGTACGTTCCTTCAGAGATCGGCAAGAGGCCTCAGTTCTAAAAAAATAAAAGGGGGGAGGAGGTAATCGTGAATCCCCCAAAAAAAAGAGGAGGAGGTTTATCGTTATCTGACTATTGAGATTCCGTGAGTGAGGAGGGGTTCATCGTCATAGATCACTTGTCCCGCTGAGGGGCTGAGGAGGTTTGGCGAGTGCACGCCCGTGATTATGCTCAATACTCTGATTACGCCCGCGAAGTTTTCGTCCACTCTCGCCCCGAAGATCACGTTAGCGTCCGGGCTGAGCTGGGAGGATATCCCGTTCACGACCGCGTACGCGGTCCCGATCGAGAGTTCCGGTCCCGACGTGAGGTGGATTAGAGCCCCGCTCGCATCAGAGTAGTCGATGTCGAGGAGAGGGTTGTTGAGCGTCTCCACGATGACCTGCTCCGGATCGTCGGCGCATTCCTCTCCGTAGAGGATGGTCGCGGTCTGACCCGTCGACATCATCGTCTTGACGTCGGCGAAGTCCAGGTTAATGAGCGAAGGTAGAGTGATCGTCTCTGTTATTCCCCTGATGACCTCCGATATCAGCTGGTCCATCACGCAGAACGCCTGCTCGATGGGGAGGCTGGGAACCATCTTCACGAGCCTATTATTGTCAAGAACGATGACGCTGTCGCAGTGGCGGCGGAGCTTCTCGAGGCCCTCCTTCGCGGCCCTGCACCTTCTCTTCTCCGCGTCGAAGGGAGTGGTCGCGATGGCAACGACCACGGATCCCATGCTCTCGGCGAGCCTTGCAACGACCGGTGCGACGCCTGTGCCCGTGCCGCCTCCCATTCCCACGGTGATGAAGGTCATGTCCGCCCCGCTGATGAGTCTCCTGATGTCGTCCTCGGCGAGCAGAGCGCAGCGCTCCCCGACCTCGGGGCAGCCACCGGCTCCCATTCCTCGGGTAATGGACCTTCCGATGAGGGCTTTCTTCTCGGCTTCGATGCGGTCTATGTGCATCTTGTCCGTGTTGATCGCGACGGTCTGGGCACCGTGAACGCCAATCCGCATTAGTCTGTCCACGCTGTTGTTCCCTGCGCCACCGCAGCCGACGACCAGTATCTTTGGTTTTCCAAAATCTACGCTCATGTCGAAGCTCCTTGCTTCCTTGACTAGATGATCCATACCCATTATCTCACCGTTCGTTAGAGTGTGGAGGGAATGCTTGCGCATTC
>JAGMAI010000061.1 GCA_023130895.1 Thermoplasmata archaeon | reverse complement strand
TGGTCATCCAGGCTCGACAACAGATGGGCCGTCCTCATGATGCCGACGAACTGGAAGTATGAGCTCATTGAGGCGTGGTATCCCGAGACCGTCTGGAACCCTGCCAAGAACAGTCGCATATTGCTTATCAACGACTGGGAGGGTTATGAGGGTCGGACGACATACGCGGACATCGGCGGGTGCTACTACGCTGCAAGACTGGCGGTCTGCGAATCCCTTGTCGCGGAGAGGAGACAGGCGAGCACGGTCATTCTGAGGGAGGCCCATCCCGGCTACATCCTACCGGTGGGCGTGTGGAACGTGAGGGAGAATGTGAGGAACGCCTTGCGACAGACTTACGAGAGCTTTGACAGCCTCAGGAGCGCCCTGTTCTACATCTCGAAGCGGATGGCCATCCCGATCAAGAGGTGGATAAGGAACAGTCATCTTCTGAAGGACAGGCTCTACCAAAGGAGGCTGGAGGATTTTGCCGGAGGCTAGCTCGAGGGAGTACCCGCCCCGCCCCATCCTCTCCGTTGGAGCCATCGTGGTTCGGGACCATGAGGTCCTCATCGTCAAGCGTGGCGTGGAACCCGGGAAGGGCAAGTGGAGCGTGCCAGGTGGAGCGGTCGAGTTGGGAGAGACAGTGGAGGACGCGGTCGTGCGGGAGACCTTCGAGGAGTCCGGGCTCAGGATCGAGCCACAGAGACTCGTTGACTACAACGACTATGTGGGGAGGGATTCCGACGATGGGATTAGGTTCCACTATGTCATCGTGTACTGGCTGTGCAGACACGTTGGCGGTAAGGCGAGACCTTCCTCCGACGTGACCGACACCAGATGGATTCGCTTCGTGGAGCTCGGGGATTTCGACATCACAAAGGGCACCCTGAAGATGCTCCGAAAGGCCGAGAGGGAGCTGAGCGGGGGCGACCATGAAGATTAGAGAGGTCAAGTGCAAATCCGCCCTATCACGCTCCCGTCTTCCTGGACTGGTCTACGCGCTCAACCCGTACAGGGGCTGCTCTCACGGGTGCAAGTACTGCTACGCGAGCGCGGTTCTGCGGGAGACGCGCCCTTGGGGTGAGTTCGTCGACGTCAAGAGGAATGCTCCGACGATGCTCGCGAAGGAGCTCAGGACCAAGGAGAAGGGCATCGTTGGGATCGGGACCGTGACGGATGCCTATCAACCGCTGGAGGAGAGATTCGAGATCACGAGGATGTGCCTGGAGCAGCTACTGCGTCATGGGTTCCCGGTGAACATACAAACGAAGTCGTCCCTGGTCCTGAGGGACACGGATCTGCTCTGCGAGTTCGAGGAAGTGGAAGTGGGATTCACGCTGACGACGCTTGACGAGAAATGGAGAAGAGCGTTCGAACCCGGAGCCTCGCCATCCAAGGACAGGCTGGTGGCGATGAGGGACCTCTCTTCACGGGGGATAAGGACCTGGGCCTTCATCGGACCCATACTTCCTCGGGTGACGGAGAGGGACATAGAGGGGCTCCTAGACGGCATAGCGGATGCGGGCGCGTCCGAGGTACTGGTCGACAAGCTGAACATGAAGAGAGACACCTGGGCGAAGCTCAGACCGGTCCTTGAGGAGCACGGGATGGACGGGGACTGGCGGAACCTCGTCCGCGACAAGGCGTATTTCGAGAACGTCGTGGACCGGATATTCGGCTCCTGCGAAACGAAAGGGATTAATTGCCTGAGTGCCTTCTGATGCGCGTGGAAATCAAGACCGTACACATCGTGATAGTGATCGCGACCGTCATTGTTGCCACCGGAGCGTGGGTATGGGCGTTCTACGAGCTGCCCGAGCCGGAAGTGTGTGAGGGCTCGACATCAGGAACCTACTTGGGTTCCTTTTACGTCAACGAGGCAGGCAGCCCGAAAGGAGACTCCAACTACACCGCAACGTACATTGCGAACTTGACGACAATGAACGGTGTTGGTGCCCTCTTCCTCGTGTATGTCTCAGGCGATGGCGACCAGCTCGCGAAGCTCATGTTCAACGTGAGCGGTTGCTGCGCCGTCGAAGAAGATGCTATCAAGCTCACACTCGAGGGGAACGATATCACCTTGGATTGGATCGCGGAGGACCTTGTGTGGGAAGGGAACTACAGCAATCACTTCATTGCCTCCTGGGGGCCAGAGGCCGATCCAGAGGAGGATCGCGGCTCGATCCTCGCCCTCCACTTCCCGGGATTGGCTGAGGACTACTACGTGGAGCTCAGGCTCGAACCCCCGTAACGGATGGGGAGCTATGGTCGAGAGGTTGACGTTCAGACCCAAGGCAAGGGGCATCCTTTGCGCCCGCCCGCTCTGGAACGCGCTGCCGATCCATCGCGTGTTCTATACGCCCTCGAGCGAGCGCGATGTCTTCGTCGATCGAATGGACGACATCCGGGCGTTGATGACGGTGGGTCGGCTTTCGCCCCGCATCGTGTCCATGGCCGGAGGAGACGACGAGGCTCTTCAGGCACTGCTGGACAGCCTCGAGGGCGGGAAGGAATACAGGTTTCATGCCCTCAACGCACGAACCGCTGACCTGGTCCGACAGAGCTTTGACGTCCAGAGCGACAACCCTTCCTGGTTCTACACGCTCGAAAGGAAGGACTTCGTTGGTGACGTCGGACACGAAATATCTCCGCTTGTACCAGAGGACGCCGAGACCATCGACGAGCACTGGAACCCGGGAGAAGATTCCGCACGTTACATCCGGAGCCGGATAGAGAAGGGTCTTGCATTCGGGATGAGGGTGGATGGTGAGCTCGTCGCCTGGGATGCGACCCATCTCGAGACGGACCGGGCGATCATGGTCGGCCTCCTTCACGTCATGGAGAGATTCAGGAAGAGAGGCTACGCGAGGT
>JAGMAI010000060.1 GCA_023130895.1 Thermoplasmata archaeon | reverse complement strand
AAGGAGTGCGAGGGTTGGGATTCGAACCCAAGGACCTCTGCAGGACTAGGCCCTCAACCTAGCGCCGTTGACCAGGCTTGGCTACCCTCGCTTCTGCACGCTGAGGGGGAGATTCGAACTCCCGCGGTGCAGTGCACCACCGACTCTCAAGGCCGGCGCCTTGGTCCGGGCTTAGCTACCTCAGCTCGGTACAGGGAATGAGGAATGATAATTGAATCTTTTGCCTCAGTCGGCCAACAGCGAGGGAAGGTCGAGCTCGAAGCCAACGACCGGGTAGCTCAGCTCGTACTTATCGATCACGTCAGGGGTTATCTCTCCGAACTTGCCGATCTCCTCTCCTCCTTTGACAACAAACGCTGCCCGGCCCCTGATGAACAGGCCGTCCTTTCGCGGCTCGATCTTCGTCTCGTGCCCCAGGTCGCGAAGAAGGCTCTGGACGAGGGATTTCACCTCAGTGAAGCCCGCTTTCGCGTGGATCGACACGCCCGCCAGTTTCCTCACGTTCTTGGCTTCTATCACGACATCCCCCGCCTCGAAGAACCTCTGCGGGAGCTCGTGGTGCCTGTTCACCCGCAGGAGAGCCATCAGGGAGGGAAGGAGGGTCGTCCTCAGGGACGACTGCTCCGTCGTTATGGGATGCATCAGCTTCACGTATTCGACGCCTTCCTGCTGGGAGTCGGCGCCGACCAGGCTGAGCGTGCTCGCCTCCGTGTAGCCATATCCTATCATCAGGTTGCGCAGCGAGTCGCAGGCCTCGTTGAACCTTATCAGGCTCCCCGTCGTCGTCGCCCTGGGCGATTGCGGCTCGATCCTCTCATACCCGTATGCGATTGCTACGTCCTCCACGAGGTCCGCGGGGTGTAGGATGTCGTTCCTGTAGGCGGGTATCTGGACCTCTATGTCCTCGCCCGTGACATTGCAGGCGAACCTCATCCTTTCGAGGCAGTCCACCGTCTCTTCCGGGCTGAGGTCGACCCCTATGAGCTTGTTCGCGTAAACCCTGTTCAGGACCCTCGTCTTCGGCTTCAGGTCAGGTGTGATCTTGTCGCCCTCCGGCGTGTGAAGATTGACCGTCTGAAGCTTCCCGCCCCTTTCGGCCAGTGCGGTCGCCACGATCACGAGCGTCGTGTGGACCGCCTCGTAGTCCAGGCCCGTGACGTCGAGAAAGAGGTTCGTGGTCTCCTCGGTGACTGTGGTCGCAATCCCGTTTATGATTGGCGGGAACGAAAGCACCTCGTCATTCTTGTCGACTATGAGCGGGTACTTGTCCTTTCCCTCGAGGATGTACGCGTAGTCGACGCCCTTCGGATGCTCGCGCAGGATCACGGCCATGCTCATCTCCCGCGTGCCCTGGAGCGGGAAGAACGTCCTCTCCTCCGGCGGGACGCCCATGTACGTGAAGGGCGGGACCACGTTGTCCATGTCGTGAACGCCGACTGACACCTTTCTCCTCTTCCTGCCTAGCGTGAGGTGAAGCTTTTCCTGCATGTCCATCAGGGATTTCACGAGTTCGTCCGTCATCTCGATGCCCCTCACGACGCCTCCGACGGCGTACGGGCGGACGTCCATCACGCTCTTGTCGACTATGAAGTCGATCCCCGAGTCCTCGGTCGGATACTGGGCGAGCCCCTTCTCGAAGCTCAGAAACCCCCTGAGGGCTCTGGCGACTCCCTCTACCGAGTAGAGGTCAGGCCTGTTCGGGAAGAACTCCACGCTCATCTCGTTGCCTTCCACTCCCTCCAGGGAGGCTCCGAGCATTGGGATTCTCTCCAGAAGCTCGTCCATCGGGACATCCTGGCCGATGAGCGAGATGAGGTCATCGTAATCTAGCGTGATGACTGGCATCGTCTCGAAAACGGTTCGATGGTATATGAATCTTTAGAAGTGCGATTCTGCCATCCGAGGGATACCTCAACGGACATCCTCGAATGTTATCTCCGATGATTCTCACGTCGGATAATCACGGACTCAGGGTTTTATCGGAATCGGGCGAATGATTGAGCATAGCACAGTATTGGCTCACTTACGGAGGCAGATTGTGAAAGGGACGTCTAGGAGACGGCATGAGCACCATGCAATTTGGGAGGGCGATGTGAAACTGACACGCGCGTTCCTCATTCTGGTAGTGTCCAGCCTGCTTGCAGCGGGCTGGGGCGTCAATGCGGATCCCGCTGTAACCGATAATGGGAATGGAACGACCACTGCCGTGTGGTCCTTTCAGAACACGGCCAACTACACAAGTCAGAATCTGAGCCTCGCTCCGAGTAATGCCACTCTCCAGAGGGAAGGCAGTCTATGGTTGGATACCTCTCTGGTCGACTTTCTCCAAGGAACTGGGTTCTACAATGTCAATCTTACCATGGATCCAGGTAATGTGACCTTAGATAACACAAGCCTTGCTGACCCACCCGATACTCTCGAGGTTTCCATCGATCAGGGAAGTGGGAGAGATGCGTACATTGACGAATGGTTTGACACGAAGAATTATGGAGCGTCTGAAACGCTTGTCGAGAGTGTGGATGGCTCGAGAATCCTTGTTCAATTCGACACCTCTCTCGTTACAAACGCTCCATGGGTCAGCAAATCCGAGGTTTGGCTCAAGACATCCGCATTGTCTGGAGGGATTTCAGCCAACCTCTCCGTTCACAAGGTGCTGACATCCTGGGTTGAGGGGACGGGCAGTGGTCAGCCATCGCACGACGGAGCAACGTGGTTGCTCACAGATGGTTCGAACTATTGGGCCATTCCAGGAGGAGACTTCGATAGCGCTCCCGAACATACCGTGATAGGCGTCAATCAGACACAGACATGGTACCAATGGGATGTCACGCAGCTTCTTCTCGAGTGGCTGAACGGGACCACGCCCAACAATGGCGTGATCTTCACGATAACCTTTTCCGGGATGGCCGCGGACGACAAGGTCTTCTTCAGCAAGGAGTACGCTTCCCCTTCCGAAAGACCCAAGCTTGTCACCTACTACAACTCAACTGGGCCTGGATATGCCAATGGAACCTTCGTTTCCAGGATCATGGATGCCCAGTCCTCCGCCAATTGGGCCAACATAAGCTGGAACGCCACCATGCCAGCAGACACCAATCTGTCCTTGCACACGCGCTCAGGAGACTGCATGGGCAACTGGAGTCCTTGGTCACAGCCTTACGGCGTCCCCTCTGGCTCACAGATCACTTCTCCGCCAGACAGATGCATTCAGTACAAGACGGAGATGGGCACATACAACCAGACGAGGAAGCCGTCGCTCGAGGAGGTCAGGATAGACTCCTGGCAGTACGCGCCCAGGGGCATTGTTGAGACAGAGGACCTCCAACCCAGCAACTTGATCAGTTGGGACATCTTCGATTCGCTGTTCAGTCTGCCGTTGGGGACGAACATCGCCTTCTCGTATTCCGCGGATTCGGGAATGTCCTGGATTCCAGTAATGCCTGGTGAGAACCTATCGGTGGTCGTCTCTCCCAAGATGAGATTCAAGGCAAATCTCACGACATCCGATACGTCCGTCAGTCCAACGCTCCTCAACATGACGATGACATACGTGCACATAGGTCCTCTTGATCACATTCACATGTCTCTTGCAGCATGGACCGGCACCGTCGATGACACCGTTGACCTCAATGCCACGGGGCATGACGTATTCCACAATGTTGTGACATTCACCCAGTTCTGGTCAACAACCGACCCGACCGGCGCCGTGGACGTCAATGGCGTCTACAGTCCGGGAACGGTGGGAGCATGGCGTGTCTACTGCAACAACTCGGACAACTCCGTTTTCAACTTCACGGAAGTCAATGTCACCGTCGGCTCGCTAGCTTCGATAGACGTTACGCCGAACCCGGTCAGCGTGATTGTAGGTGATGCCCAGGTCTTCGATGCCCAGGGCTACGATGCGAAAGGGAATCCATTCACTCTGACGAACGCCTCCTGGTCCACGAATGCTGGCTATCTCTCAAACACCACTTCTGTCATGGCAGAACTCACGGCACAAGCAACGCCCCTTCTAGGTGGTTGGGTCAACGCGTCCGAAGGAGGGGTCATGGGAAGCGCTGTCGTTGATGTCGTCGCGGGACCTCTCGATCATATCCATATGTCCGTGGCCACATGGGCCGGCACGGCAGACGACACGCTCGATCTCGATGCCGTCGGGCATGACGCACTCCACAATGTGGTGACATTTATCCAGTTCTGGTCCACGACGGACCCAACTGGTACTGTGGACGCCAACGGTGTTTACGATCCCGGAACGGTGGGGGCATGGCGCGTCTACTGCAACAACTCGGATGATTCCATCTCAAACTACACCGATGTGACTATCAGCGCTGGCTCCTTGGCCTCGATCGATGTAGCTCCCAATCCTGTCACTCTCGTCGTGGGCGACGTTCAAGTCTTCACCGCTCAGGGATATGACGGTGACGGGAATCCCTTCACACTAACAACGACTGCCTGGTCCACAAACGTGGGTATGATCTCTAATGCAAGCGCTGCGACAGCCACTCTCACGGCCCAGCAGACACCGCATCCGAACGGATGGGTGAACGCATCGGAAGGAGGCGTCGTTGGAAGTGCTGTTGTGGACGTTGTCATCGGACCGCTGGATCACATCCACATGTCCATGGCGACGTGGACCGGCACCGTGGACGACACTGTGGACCTCGATGCCGTCGGACATGACGTATTCCACAATGTCGTGACATTCACCCAGTTCTGGTCAACAACCGATCCAACTGGTGCCGTGGACGTCAATGGCGTCTACAGTCCGGGAACGGTGGGAACTTGGCGCGTCTACTGCAACAACTCGGATGACAGCGTGTCCAACTACACGACCGTCAACGTCCTTCCAGGACCAATCTTCAGAATAGCCATAGACCCGTGGGATCCGGGCACGCTCACAACCGACGACATGCTGACGCTCAACGTGACAGCTTACGATTCCAAGGGCAACTCATTGGGCCCTGTATTGGCGAATTGGACGGTCAACGGAGGCATAGGAACCGTGACTCCCGGTCCTGACTCCACGGCGGTGTTCGATCCAACGACTCCGGGGATCGGGACGATAACGGCGGACGACGGCATCGGGCACACGAACACGACCAACACAATCGTCGTGGTCGTTGGTTCCGGATTCCGCATCGGCATAGAACCGTGGAGTCCAGGAACGCTGACAGCGGACGACAGCGTGAACTTCACAGCCTACTCCTACGACACGGATGGGAACATGATAGGTCCCGCCAATGTCACTTGGGCGGTCAACGGAGGCATCGGGACGATTCCCGCAGGCCCCTCAGAGGCATCGGTCTTCGAAGCCACCACGATTGGAACAGGAACGGTCTCCATCGATAACGGTCTCGGGCACACGAACACGACGGACACGATCCAGGTTCTGGTGGGTTCCAGATTCCGCATCGGCATAGAACCCTGGAGCCCGGGGACGCTCACAGCGGACGACAGCATCAGCTTCATGGCCTATTCATACGATGCCGATGGAAACCTGATGGGTCTCGCCAGTGTCTCGTGGAGTGTCAACGGAGGCATCGGGACGATTCCCACTGGACCCTCAGTGACATCCCTCTTCGAAGCCACGACGGTTGGCGTTGGAACGGTCTCGATTGATGATGGTCTCGGACACGCGAACACGACGGATTGGATCACTGTGACAGCAGGTTCCTTGGACACGATCCAGGTGCAGCCGGATCCAGCGGTCATCGAACACCTCGAATACCAGGACTTCACAGCTGCAGGTTTCGATGCAGACGGGAACACCGTGGCGATAGTGGATTCGGTATGGGAGACGAACGCGGGCACAGTGACATATTCATTGATCCACAACGCCACGCTCAGGGCACAGGACACATCACTGCTCAACGGCTGGATTCGGGTCACCGCTACGCTCCAGAACAACATAACCGGCACCGCGAACGTGTCCGTCGTTGTGACGACGACCAATCCGGTGATACAGGGGACCGTGCCAAACCAGCTCAGGCCCGAGGACTACGGCAGCTGGAGCCTCGACCTCTCCGCGTTCGCGAGTGATCCTCAGGACCCCCTGTCGAACCTCACGTGGTACTTCACCGACCACGATCCCTCGCTGACGACGATCAGCGGAGACAATGTCATCGGGAACCACGTGATGTCGTTCACCACCGTGTCAAACATGTACGGGAGCGATGAGCTCACGATATGGCTGAGAGACAAGGACGGCCATTCCGACAGCCAGACCTTGTTCATAAACATAACATCCGTGAACGACAGACCCACCATCGATACCATTGCCTCCTTCACGCTGCACTACGACGTCCCCTACACCTACAACTTCTACGACTACGTCTCGGACGTGGAAACACCGAAGGAGAGTCTCACATTGACGAGTGACGATCCTGACCATATCTCCTTCAACGGACTGTGGGGGACGTTCACCTACCCAGAGGACTATCTCGACCTCACCGTCTATCCTGTAGTGACGGTTCACGACGAGGACGGAGGGGAGATGTCTACGCTGCTGGCAATCACGGTGTCAGACGATTATGTCCCGGTTCTTGTCCTGGAGCTCCCAGATGTTGTGCTCTTTGAAGGTGAGGAGATACTCGGCTACTTCGATCTGGACGACTACTTCCTCGACCCGGACGGTGACAGCCTCTTCTACTCGAGCGGGAACATCCATGTCGACATCACGATCAACGAGGACCATACGGTTGACTTCAAGGCACCGTCTGACTGGTCGGGACAGGAGACCGTGACGTTCAAGGCGACGGATCCGTCGAACGCAAGGGCGGAGGACATCGTCCTTGTGACAGTCCTCCCCGTCAACGACCCGCCAACGATCTCGGGTGTCCCGGACCTCGTGGTCCATTACGATGACGTCGCCAGTCCCCTGATCAACTACACCTTCGACCTGATGCCCTACGTCCACGATGTGGACAACGACACGTCCGATCTCTTGATAACCGCGAACGATCCCTCTCACATATTCTTCTATGGCGGTCAGACCACCGTCATGTACATCTACTATCCAGTGGGCCTGAGCGGGCAGACCTTCATAGTTCGAATTACTGTGAGCGACGGCCTGGAGGAAGCGTTCCAGGACATCAACATAACCGTGATGGATGACCGGGCACCGGAGATAGTCACACCCATCCCGGACGTCACATTCGACGAGGACATGTCACTTCCGGATGCATTCAGATTGGATGACCACTTCAGCGACCCGGATGGCGATGACCTCGCGTACTCGAGCAGCTCGACGAACATCCTGATATCGATCGACCCGCTGACTTCGCTGGTCAGCTTCTCCGCGGTCCAGGACTGGTTCGGGATGGAATATGTCACCTTCCGAGCGACGGATACGCACGGGGCCATGAATGAGCAGACGGTCGAGGTGACGGTCCTACCTGTCAATGACGCCCCCGAGATCCTGAACATCCCTGACATGACGATAGATGTGGATAGGATACACACCCTGGACCTGACCCAGTACGTCTACGACATAGACAACAGCTTCTCGGAGTTGACCATCATAGTCGTCGGTGATTACACTGGTACACCTTCCGTTGCAGGCCCCTTCATCGTGTTCGATTATCCGAGAGAGGGAACCGACTACGTGCTCCTGGAAGTGAGCGATGGGAACCTGACCGCGTACGCGACGTTCGTCGTCAGGATAGTCGGTGAGCCCGATCCTTCGGTCTGGGACCAGGTCTACTGGCCTTGGTGGATCGTCATAGCCCTGCTGCTGAGCGTCATCCTCGTAGCGTTCACGAGAAGGTTCGTCCTCAAGATACAGGTCCAGGAGGCGTTCCTGATACACGAGAGCGGGAACCTCATCGACCACACCGTGATTGAGGGGACGGGTGAAACCGACGAGTGGGTCTTCTCGGACATGCTTGCCGCGGTCCAGCAGTTCATCGAGGACTCGTTCATAGAAGCGCAGGATGCTCCGGTGAAGAAGATCGAGTTCCGGGAGCAGAAGATCCTGGTCGAGAAGGGCCAGCACACGTTCCTCGGCATCGTTTATCGGGGCTCAGAGACGAGAAGGAACACGCAGCCGATCAGGGACGCGATGGAGGAGATCGAGAGGACCTACGGGGACGAACTAGACGGCTCGAAGGGACCCATGTCCGGACTCCCTCAGGCGGGAGAGATCCTCCGGAAGCATCTCGGAGGGTAGCCCGAGGGTCTTGAGGAAACGAGCCTCCGCTGGTTATCAGAAATCATTCTCAATCCCGATACTCAGGGACTCACGTATTTAACGGAGTCAGGGAATCTTTGAGAATGATACTGGCTGGAATTCCCAGTTAGCGGAGGGAATCCGTGAAGAAGCCGCACAGTGAGCGCAGGGACCGTTCAGCGAGCGGAAGCCGTGTCCAGCTATCCTGCATGATCCTCCTTCTCCTGCTGTCCAACCTCTTCGCCCTCGTTCACGACTCTTCGGCGGATCCCGCGCTGCAGGACAACGGCGACGGGACAGCGACGGCCACTTGGTCCTTCCAGAATCCCGCCAACTACACGTCCCAGAACCTGAGCTTCGGCGCCGGCAACGTCACGCTCCAGGTCCTGCCGTTCCAATTCATCGACAGCAGCCAGGCGGACTTCCAGCAAGGGTCGACATTCTTGAACGTGGACATAGCATCCGATCCAGGGAACATCACGTTGAACGACACGACTGCCGCTGGCACGCCTGGATTCATCGAGATCTTAATCGTCGACGGGAATGGAAAGGACGCTTCCATCAGCGCCTCTGGTGCAGGCAACAAGAACTACGGGGCCTCCGTGGGGTTGGTTGTGGAGTCCTCTGATCCACAGAGGATCCTCGTTCAGTTCGACCTTCTGGCACTTCAGGGTCTGGGCCTGATAACTCAGGCGCAGCTAAGGTTGAACCTGGAGTCAGCGGAGAGTGACAATCCTGTCAACGTCTCAGCGCACCAGGTGATGTCTTCGTGGGTCGAGGGAACAGGAGATGGAAATCCGACCGGAGACGGCGTCACATGGGAGACACGGGACGGAGTTATCAATTGGGCCACGCCGGGCGGGGACTTCAATGCCACGGCAGAATTCGTCTTGACCGACGTGACCAACCAGACGATTAATCATTGGTGGGACATAACGGCGCTCGTCAATGATTGGCATCTCGGTACGAGGACGAACTACGGTGTGCTTCTGATGGCGGAGGACGCTCTGTATCTCTTGAGCGGGAAGCAGTTCAACAGCAAGGAGTTCAGCTCACCGGGGAGGCGTCCAAGGCTCAGGGTCGACTACGTGACGACAGAGGGAGGATACGCCAACGGCTCGTTCGTCTCTAGAGTGATGGACGGGCAGTCCCAGGTCAACTGGGGGAACATCAGCTGGAACTCCAGTCAGCCCGGCCAGACGAACCTGTCGATACACACTCGTTCAGGTGATTGCGCCGGGAGCTGGAGCGGCTGGTCTCCGGCCTACCTGTCGCCCCTCGGTTCTCAGATCACTTCGCCATCCGACAGGTGCCTGCAGTACAAGGTCGAGATGGAGACGCTCAACACGACCAAGACGCCCGTCTTGGAGGAAATCCGGATCGACTACTCGAAATATGCTTCCGAGGGGATCCTGGAGACCGAGGACTTCGCTCCGAGCAGTTGGGTCAGCTGGGAGGTCTTCGACGCTCTTCACAACGGGCCGCTCGACACGAACGTGACATTCTCCTATTCCACCGATTCCGGTATGTCCTGGACCCCTGTCAATACTGGGGAGAGTCTGCAGTCCGTCCTCTCGCCGTCGATCAGGTTCATGGCCAACCTCACGACGATGAACACGGCGTCGACGCCGACGCTCTACAACATGACGATCACCTACTCCTTCTCCGGAAGCCTGGACCACATCCACATGTCCCTCGCAACATGGACCGGCACTGCCGACGATGTCATCGACCTCGATGCCATTGGGCATGACGCGTTCCACAATGTGG
>JAGMAI010000006.1 GCA_023130895.1 Thermoplasmata archaeon | reverse complement strand
TCGAGGAAGGCAACGCTCCAAGCGTACATCGAGAGCGGCATGAGGTCGTTCGCTCCCAATGTGAGCGAAATCGCGGGTCCGATCATCGGTGCAAGGCTCATAGATCTGGCGGGCGGTCTCGAACGGCTCGCGAGATTGCCCAGTGGCACGGTTCAACTCCTTGGCGCGGAAAGGGCGCTATTCAGACACCTGAAGAGCAAGACCAAACCCCCGAAGCATGGCGTGCTGTTCCAGCACCCCGATGTGCACAGATCCCCGTACTGGCAGAGAGGGGCGATTGCCAGGGCTTATGCGGGGAAGATATGTATCGCGGCCAGAGCCGACCACTACTCCAAGCGGTTCATAGCGGGGGAGCTGAGGAAGGACCTGGAGGAAACGCTGAGGAGGATCAAAGAGACCCGCAAGGAAGCCCCTGTGCCAAGGAAACGTCGCGGCAAGAGGAGGTAGCTCTTCCGCTCATGCGCCCCGAACACAACGAATACTGACTCGGAAACAGGGCATCGACATTGCGCGGAGAGTCGCATATCGCGATCCGTCTGGCTGAGGCCCATCCAGTACAGCATTGCAGACTTCAGGACGCTATTACAAAAGAACATACCAAATACATTATAAACCCCATAGGACTTTAGAATGCACGGGGAGACCCATGACTGGTGTAGAGAAAGGATCTGATACGAGAAGGAGCGCGATTGCCCTTGCGATTCTGATGGCCTTTATGTTCTTGGCCTTTTTCGGGGCCGTGGCTCAAGTAGCTCTGGCGGGAGAGACCAGGCAAGACCTCATTCTGAGAATCGGTGCTCAGGACGACATGAAGTCGAGGAACATCCTCGCCATCGGTGATGTCTGGAGCACGAACGTGCTGGGCCCGATCTATGAGAGTGTTGGCCAGGTGGACCCGGCAACGGAAAACCCGATTCCCTACAATCTCCTGGGGATCGATGCGGACGACGATGGTCTGTTCGAGGAGAGCGAGTATGGAGTATACACAAAGCTGACGAACCAGTCCAAGGTCACTGCCTTCTACGACCTGAATGGTGTCCACTTCCATGATGGCGTGCAGGCAACGATGCACGACGTTCTCTTCGCATATCATCTGAACGCTCTGGATCCGATTACGACATCCCTCGATGTGCTGAAGGACAAGAACAACCTGCCGGGCACCAACTACTCGACGAGCAGGTGGCTGCATGTCTGGCCAGTTCAGGCAGATTGGGTCGCCGCGATACCAAAGGGTGCGAATGAATCGCTGAGGTTCGCACTTCACTTCCACCAGCAAGCCACGTACGCGAGGTTCACGGACTGGACCCTGAACGCAGGCAGCATCCTCCCGCGCCACATATGGGAGGGTAGGGGCAGACTGTGTCTGGAGGCGACTGATGGCGTATGCAACAACTGGAGGGAGAGCATACACCCGGACTTCAAGCGCGCCTATGATGAAATAACGAACAACGGCGTACCCGCAACGGAACCTGACCATTTCAAGTTCAGCGACGCCGAATCCTGGCTTATGGAGGACGACGAGGTCATTGGAACGGGACCGTTCTCGTTCGGACAATGGACCCCCGGTGTCACGGTGAAGATAGACAAGAACTGGGACTACAAAGCGGACGTTCTCGCTTGCGAGAAGGTGGGAACTCCACCCGTATGCACGGGGAACTTCTACTCGTACATGCATCAGCCGTACATCGACGGGATGCTGTTCAAGATATACAAGACCGCGCAGGCAGCCGTGTTCGCGCTCCAGGCGGGAGAGATAGACGTCGTGTCCTGGTCCGTTCCTCCCGAGTTCGTGATCCCCCTCATCTCGGACCCGAATGTGGAGATAACGGCAACGGCTGAGAAGGGATTCTTCTATCTCAGCTACAATATGCGAATGGCTCCGTTCGGCTATCCCGACAACGATCCCACAAAGGGCGATGTTGGGCTTGGGCTCAGAAAGGCAGTCGCCCATGTCATTGACAAGAAGAGAATCGTGACGACGCTGCTGCAGAACTTCGGTGTTCGTGGAGATCAGCCCGTGAGCCCTGGCTTCACGAAATGGTACAATGCGTCCGTTACGAAATACGATTACGATCTGGACAAGGCGAGACAGTATCTGGACGACTACTACACCATTGGAGGGCTCTGGGCGGACCCTGCCGACCCGTTGGGATATGCTACAAACGGATACCGGAATCTCCCTTCGAAAGGTGGTGCTGACCAGATCGAGATACTGTGTCCCCAGGCGGACTACGACCCGATCCGTGCTCAGGCCTGCAACATGATAGCAGGCGACATGAAGAAGGTAGGGTTGAACGCAGAAGCGAACCTGGTGGCATTCGGGATAATCGTGGAGAAGTTGACCAACCGTGACATGCAGATGTGGGTCCTCGGATGGAGGATAGGTTCCGATCCACCCGACTACTACTACGCCTTCTTCTACTCAGGAAACGCCAGAGCAGGACAGAACTATCCCGGGTTCCAGAACGAGACATTCGATGGTTTGATTACGGAGGCTCGTGCGGAGCTCGACTTGGAGAAGCAGACGAAGATCATCAAGCAATGCAGCGGGCTGCTGACGGATGCGCAGCCCTACGACGTGCTCTACTTCAGAACCAACATCGAACCGTACAGGGCGGACAGATTCATCAACTGGACTGTTGGACCAGCCGGATCGATATTCGGAGGTTCCCCGCAGTCCTGGATCGGGATTCATCCGCCTGTGAAGAAGACAATAAAGGTATTGCTAGAGGTCAGATCGTCCATGAGGGCCAGCAGTAGCGATCCGTACGAGGAGAGCACATTGGCCGTCACGGCCAGGGTCAGGAACATAGTGGACAACAC
Organism: Thermoplasmata archaeon; assembly: GCA_023130895.1. GTDB lineage: Archaea > Thermoplasmatota > Thermoplasmata > RBG-16-68-12 > JAGMCJ01 > JAGMCJ01. Next base: position 803 of record JAGMAI010000006.1, on the reverse strand, counting down.
GCCGAAACAGGGCGCCAATGTCACGATAAGTCTCGCCGTCCCGAGAGGCCATCTCGCTTACGGAACGCAGCAGGGCCAATCGGTATCTGGCTTGTCAGATGTGAATGGCAATTTCATCGCGACCTACGTAGCGCCTTTCTGGAATGAGACGGTGAACGATACTGCACGGGTGACGATCGCGGCAAGTGCGAAGTTCGAGAACGAAGAGACAGGACAGGTCCTAGCTGATGTCGTCATCTATCCTCGAAAGCAGCCCTTCCTTGCAGTCCTCACGAAGTGGACGGTTTCAGATGTTGTCTACACGAAGGACTCCGTCCCACTCGAAGTAGAGGTGACGGATCAGGATGGCATCACCATCAATGGCGCTGAGGTCACGGTCACGCCCGAAGTTGGAGGGCCGACCGTGTCTCCTGAGATTGGGGTGACTTCAGGCGGCAAGACTGACTTCATCATCACGGCCCCGAAAAAGGTCTCGGACACCGCGAACGCCGAAGTGGACTTCCTATTTAGGGTCCAGGCTACGGCCGCGGGACTCGCCTCCGAACCGTATCAGATTCTGCTTACGGTCAAGGAGAAGGGCGGCGACGACGGCGGCTTTGATATGACCATCCCGGCGATCGGGGCTGCAGTCGCCATTGTGGCCGTCGTGGTAATTGCCTCCTTCCTTGCTGTCAAGAAGAAACCGAAGAGACGCCGAAAGAGGAACAAGTGATCATCCGCTACCAGATTCTTGGCCCCGACTCCGCTGAAAACGTTATAAGCCGCTCTCACATTACGTTGCCGAGGAATTCCCATGTCATGGA
>JAGMAI010000059.1 GCA_023130895.1 Thermoplasmata archaeon | reverse complement strand
TGGAACGTGTACTGCAACAACTCGGACGATACGATATCCAACTACACTGTCGTCAACGTCCTCCCTGGCGCGGCTTCCGGAATAGGGATTGATCCATGGGATCCAGGCACTCTCACGACGGACGACATCCTGTTCCTCAACGTGAGCGCATACGATTCCGATGGCAATGCCGTGGGTCCCGTTCTCGCCAACTGGACCGTTGCGGGAGGCATAGGAACGATAACTCCAGGTCCCAACTCCTCTGCGATCTTCGATCCGACCCAACCGGGCGTCGGCACGATCACAGCGGATGACGGCCTTGGACATACGAACACGACGAACACGATAGAGGTTGTGGCGGGTTCGAGATTCCGCGTCGGCATAGGACCATGGAGCCCTGGAACGCTGACAGCGGACGAAAGCGTGAACCTCGCGGCATACGCATACGATGCTGACGGCAACGTGATTGGTCCCGCCAATGTCACTTGGGCGGTCAACGGGGGCATCGGGACTATTCCCGCAGGCCCTTCGGAGACATCCCTCTTCGATGCCACGACTGTCGGAACGGGGACAGTCTCGATCGATGACGGACTGGGGCACACGAACACGACGGACTGGATGACAGTAGTGGCGGGCGTCTTGGACACGATCCAGGTGCTGCCGAATCCGGCCGTCCTGGAGCACCTCGAATACCAGGACTTCACCGCCACTGGCTACGACTCGGACGGGAACCTCGTGGCGATAGTAGACTCGGTCTGGGAAACGAATGCGGGCACCGTGACATACTCTCTAGCCCAGAACGCCACTCTCAGGGCGCAGGACACATCACTGCTCAACGGTTGGATCCGAATCACCGCCACGCTCCAGAACAACATCACTGGCACCGCGAACGTGTCCGTCGTCGTGACCAACGCAGATCCCGTGATACAGGGGACCATACCCAATCAGATTAAGGTCGAGGACTACGGCAGCTGGAGCATCGACCTCTCCGCGTTCGCAAGCGACCCTCAGGACCCACTATCCGACCTCGCATGGTTCTTCACGGACCACGACGCCTCGCTGACTACCATCAGCGGAGACTACATCTTCGGGAACCACATGATAACGTTCACAACAGTCCCGGATGCTTACGGTAGCGACGAACTCACGATCTGGCTGAGAGATATGGCCGGCCATAGCGACGGACAGACCCTCTACATCAACATAACATCCGTGAACGACAGACCAACTATTGAGAGCATTACCCCCTTCACGGTGCACTACGACGACCCCTACACCTACTACTTCTACGACTATGTCTCGGACGTGGAGACTCCGAAGGAGAATCTCACACTGTCCAGCAATGACCCTGACCACATCTCCTTCGATGGACTGTGGGGAACGTTCACGTACCCCGAAGACCTACTCGACGAGACCGTGTATCCTGAAGTGACGGTTCATGACGAGGACGGAGGAGAGATGTCCACGTTGGTGGCAGTTACGATATCCGAGGATTACGTGCCGGTCCTGACGACGCAGTTGCCGGACGTCACCCTCTACGAGGGCGAGGAGGTGATAGACTACTTCGACCTCGATGACTACTTCGATGACCCCGACGCGGACAGCCTCTTCTACACCACAGGGAACATCCATGTCGACATCACCATCAACGAGGATCACACGGTGGACTTCATAGCTCCCATGGACTGGTCAGGGCAGGAGACCGTGACCTTCAGGGCGATTGACCCTGAGAACGCCAGAGCCGAGGACATCGTCCTTGTGACGGTCCTCCCCGTCAACGACCCGCCGACGATATCGGGCGTCCCGGACCTCGTGGTCCATTACGATGACGTCGCCAGTCCCCTGATCAACTACACGTTCGACCTGATGCCCTACGTCCACGACGTGGACAACGACACGTCCGATCTCCTCATAGACACGAACGATTCCACTCACATATTCTTCTATGGCGGTCAGACCACCGTCGTGTACATCTACTACCCAGTGGGCCTGAGCGGGCAGACCTTCGCGGTCCGGATCACCGTGAGCGACGGCCTGGAGGAAGCGTTCCAGGACATCAACATAACTGTGCTCGACAACCTGTCGCCAGAGGTCGCCTCTCCCATCCCTGACTTCATCTTCTTCGAGGACAATGGACTCTCGGACGCGTTCACGATCGACGATCACTTCCTCGATCCGGACGGAGATGAGCTCACATATACCAGCCTCTCTTCGAACGTCCTCGTGTTCATCGACAACTCAACTCTCGTCGTCGACTTCGATTCCGTTGAGGACTGGTTCGGCGTGGAATATGTGACCTTCCGAGCGACCGACACGTTCGGGGGGATAAGGGAGCAGACGATAAAGGTGGACGTCCTCCCGGTCAACGACGCGCCCGTGATACTGCCCATCGCGGACCTGGTCCTGATGAAGGGCCAGACCTACACTCTGGACCTGACGGAATATATCCACGACGTCGACAACAGCTTCTCGGAGCTGACGATCCTCGTGTCGGGCGACTACGCCGAGACGCCCTCCATCGCCGGGTACATGCTCCTGTTCGCCTATTCGGACGAAGGCACCGATTACATCCGCCTCGAGGTGAGCGATGGTTCATTAACGACCTATGCCACTATCCGGGTCAGCATCATCGGTCCGCCACCGCCCTCCATCTGGGACCAGATATACTGGCCGTGGTCCATAATCACGATCATCCTTGCGGGCCTCATGCTCGCGATATTCTCGAGATGGTTCTTCGCCAGGATTGACATCGACGAGGCGTTCCTCATACACAGGAGCGGCACCCTCATCAGCCATTCCGTGATGGAGAAGGAGACCTACGTCGACGAGGACATCTTCTCGAGCATGTTCACCGTGATCCAGGAGTTCATACGGGACTCGTTCCGAGAGATAGAGGACGCACCCGTGAGGAGAATAGACTTCGGGGACCAGAAGATTCTGATCGAGAAGGGCGAACAGGTGTACCTTGCCATCGTATACAGCGGGCACGAGACGAGAAGGAACATGCGGCCTCTGAAGGAAGCGTTGGAGGAGATCGAGAGGACATATGCCGGCGAACTGAAGGACTGGAGCGGATTCCTGGCGGGATTCGCGGGAGTCGAACGGATCCTCAGAAAGCATCTGGGGGAGTTCGACCCCACGAACGACATCGAGGCCGAGGACGACGGAAGAGGCCCCTTCGAGATTGAGAAGGCGCTGGACATCGACGAGGCGGATGGCAGCGGCCATCAGGAGGGAGGCTCGGAATGATGTCGCGCGGCACGACGGGCATAGTATCGAGGACCAAGCCTTCGTGGCTCAGAGGCGTTCCCGCCATTGCGATCGCAGCACTGATGCTCCTCTCGCTGGCTCCTTCCTTGCACACGGGCACCGCGGACGTGAACATCGATGCGGGCCCCTACGTCCTTCACATGCATTTCAGCGAGCTCCCCAGACCCTGGTGGAACGGGACCCAATGTCAGTTCAGGCAAAGCATGACCGTCACAGCAGGCCTGTCCGACCTCCCCGC
>JAGMAI010000058.1 GCA_023130895.1 Thermoplasmata archaeon | reverse complement strand
GGCGACGACATGCGGGTGGTCCATTGGGACGGTGCAGCATGGGTTGAGCTCAACCGGAGCCTCGACCCGGGCTCGGCGTGGAACGACACGTCCACGAGAATCTGGTTCGCACTTCACAGGGTCATCACGGCCTCTTCGTCCGACAAGGACTACTACCTCTACTACGGGAACACTTCAGCAAGCAGCCCTCCCACGAACGCGAGCTCTGGCGGGGGAGTGAGGTCGCTGCAGAGCGGCACCGCGGTCAGCTCGTCCAACGGTGTCGTGATGATGCCCATATCAGCGGTCGACGTGACGAAGACATTCCTCATGTTCAGTGCTCGCCACGACGGCGGACGTCCTGTCGGCTCCGAGGTCAGGGGCAGGATCGCCACACCAACCGCACTCGAATTCGTAAGAGTGACGAACGAGGCCGTACCGGTTCCCATCACCGTTCAGTGGTACGTCGTTGAGTATCATTCGGGCGTGCAGGTGCAGAGGGGGCAGATCCCCTCTCAGACGTCGACAGTGATGAACGTCACCATCAATCCCGTTGCGAACATCAGTCAGGCCTTCGTGTTGTGGTCCAAGACGCCTGCGAGCGCCGACGTCAACTGGAGCTCCGACGATCCTGTCATCGGGGAACTGACCAACGCGAGCAACGTCCAGTTCAGGGTCTACGGTGCCAACGCCGGACACGCGATCTGGTGGCAGGTGGTGGAGTTCACGAATCCCGGAGAAGCCATGGTCCAGAAGGGCTCGGTCTTCACGATGATCGAACCGACGACCTCCGTCAACGCGACCCTCAGCACGCCCGTCGACGTGAACCGGACCTTCGTTCTTGTCAGCTTCACAACGGAAGGGATCGGACCGGACGTAGGCGCCAGGATGCTGCGGGCGCAGCTGGTCAATTCTACAATGATTATGATCGACAGGAGCATCTCCGGATGGCAGGACAACATCACCGAGATATCGTGGCAGGCCGTGGAGCTGAACGATGGCAGCAGGGTGCTGTCAGGGTCTGAGAACTTCGGACTCGGTGTCGGCATCAAGACAGTTCCTCTTGCTCCCGCGGTCGACCTGAACCGCTCGGTCGCCTTCGCCTCCGTGCAGCCCACCACCGGTCAGAGCATGGGGCGCTCACCGTACGCTGGTGATGACGTTATCGGCGTCGGGTCGGTCACGATGGCGCTGTCCGCCACCAACATCACGATGGAAAGGGACAACACGGCGGACGAGGCCGACATCGGCTGGTTCGTCGTGGAGCTTGGCGGGGAAAACCCCGCAATCATGCTCGGACCTGAAGAGACGACGGCGAACGTGCAGATCACTGTCAGCGTGCACCACGTCAGGCCCAACGGGTCAGACCCTCAGCTGATCGTCGCCTCTCCGGTTGTAACGATTGACAGCGGGACGCCGAACCCCTTCGCGCTGGCAATCGGGACCGGTGCGGTGCAGAACTTCACGGACAGCGATCCCCGCTACCTGCGGCTCGAGATCGACATCGTCGGAGCTGGTGACGATGAGCGGTTCGTCATGGCGTACGACTCCATTGCCCAACCCTCCAGTCTGGAGATTCCCACGAGCCCCTCGACCCTCCTCTACCTGCATGACAACGACACCTCGGGGATGGTCCCGGCCGGCAAACACATGAACGCGACCATCGGCGCTGGTGGGTCGGATCTGATATTCCACAATCCAGTCGACACGCTGTACTGGTATCGGGCGCTGTGGTCCTTGCCCTCAGTGAGCATCATCAGCCCGGCTCAGGACGAGCACATCACGGGGATGTACGACACGCTCTACTCCGTGGGCGCGACCGTCGTGAACATCTCCTTCGAATACTTCAACGGCACGTCCTGGAACTTCCTGGGATTCGATCCTGACGTCGACGGCGTCTTCTCATGGGACAGCTGCCTCGTGGGTGACCAGGTCGTGACGCTCAAGGCGATTGCCACTGACTTGTTCAACGCCAGCGCGGAGGATGCGGTCCCAGGGGTGGAGATCGACTGCACGCCGCCCGCGATTCAGATACTGCAGCCTGCCGATGACTCCGTCGTGGAGGGCAACGTGACGATCACTTACGCCGTGGATGTCGATGCGGTGACGGTCGAGCTCAGGTACAATGACGGTCAGCTTCACACGATCACGACCGAGACGCCGCCAGACGGGAGCGCCGTCTGGGACGTTGGCGGGCTGGAGCTCTCGGGTGCCGTCCTGATGGCGCAGGCCTGGGACGAGGTCGGGCTGTCCTCCACGGACGAGGTCGTGGGCCTCTCGACACCTGAGGGACCCCCGCCCGTGAACGAGCCGCCGACGATATCCGGCGTTCCCGACATCGTCGTCCATTACGATCACTCCTACAACTTCGACCTGACGCCCTACATCGAGGATGTGGACAACACCACCGACGAACTCACGGTGTTCACGTCCGACGGCGTGCACATCTGGATAAGTCCTACGAATAACCTCGGACTGGTGATGAACTACCCGGAGTCGATGCTCAACGAGACCGTGCAAGTCACGATATGGGTCACGGACGGCATCGGGACGGGCTTCGACGTGGTCAACGTGACGATCTCGGAGGACTACCCGCCCGAGAAGCTGAGGCCGCTCCCGGACGTCTCCTTCAACGAGGACGAGACGAGCCTGAACGTGTTCTTCACGAACCTGGACTACTACTTCCTTGACGTCGACGGGGACAACCTCTACTACTCCTCGGGCAACAGGTCGGTGAGGGTCCGCATTAACGCGAACCGCACGGTCGACATGTGGGCGGAGCCGGACTGGTTCGGCTTCGAGCTCATCACGGTGAGGGCGACGGATCCGACAGGGGCTCTGGTCGAGCAGATACTCATCGTCCAGGTCAACCCCGTGAACGACGCACCTGTCATCGGGCCGATTCCCGAGATCGAGGTCTGGGCGGGGCGGAGCCGCACCATCGACCTGTCCGCCTACATCTCCGACGTGGACTCGCCGATGGGTGACCTCAACATCTCCGTGGACAGCGAGTACGCCGAGGTCTCGGGCTTCAACATCACCCTCAATTACCCAAAGGACGTCAAGCGGGAGACGATAACCGTCACGGTCGGCGACGGTTTGGATTCGTCAGTGGGATTCGTGGTCGTTGTCGTCCGCTCGGAAACGGACTGGTTCCTTCTCTGGCTCATCATGGTGACCGCGCTCGTGGCCGTTCTGCTGTGGGCCGCCTACATCGCGCACAGGGACGAGATCCACGCCGGATACCTGCTCAAGGAGGACGGTTCCCTGGTCAAAGAGATCCTGCTGACAGGCAAGGCGACGGTCCCGCTCGAGTTCATCATCCAAAGGACGGCGGAAGAGGGAATCGAGGAGGCGCACAGGCTGGACTTCGACAAGTTCAAGGTGACTCTGATCCACGGCAAGGAGCTGCGCCTGGCCGTCGTCTCGTCCTGGTTCCTCTCCAAGCCGATAGTGGAGAAGCTGACGGCAGCGTTCGAGGACCTCGACACGGGCGAGTTCCAGAAGGCGCTCCGGGAGGGGGATGAGTCAAGTGTCCATGGTCACCTGGAGGGGTTCGAGGAGAGCTTCTATCTGGTCGCTGGTAAGCGGCGGACAATGACTCGACCGAGGGCTCCCTAAAGCTCTGTTCCTCTTGCGGGCGGTAATACGGGTCCAAGATGTCGCTGAGGTCATTTCGAGAGTGTTGAAATAGAACCGTGCGGTCTTCAATTGGATTTGGAGTCCCTTGACAGATGACAGAGCTACTTGCTCAAATAACACAACCGATTGGCTATGTCAGCATGGAGCTCGAAGCGAGACCCCTCGAGGAAATCGCGACCGAGGATGTTGACGCCAGGGATGGGGATATCTCGTCCCCTTTTCCGTCTCCTTGGCGGCCTCCAAATGAGCAGACCTTCTGGTATCGTCTCCAAGTGTGTGCTTCCGCCGGCGGTCTCGAATACTAGGTGGAAGACCTCCCCGGCGACTCTTGCTTCAGCGGCACCTCCGAATCCTATGATGGGCTTTTGGTGGTGTGGGAGATTCTCAACTGGAATCTCGAATCTTTTCGCGTCCTCCCATGAGAGGAAGGTCCTTTTCGATCCGGTGTCCACAATGAAGGTGGCAATGCCGTTTGAGATCCTGTAGGCGGGACAGAAGATCGCACAATCAACTTCCAGCCCCTTCTCTCCGACTTCCAATTTGACCTTGGGCGTGCAGACACCTCGTCTTCGGGATCAGAGAACGTAGATGTACTCCCTTTCGGAGATAAACTCAAAGGTGATTGCACCCAGGTCTCCCTGCCTTCTTCTGACCCTCCTCAACAATGCATCGAAGCTCTTGTCGCTGTCGACTATCTCTCTATCCTTGACCGCGATGAACTTGCGGGGGTACTCCTTCCTGAGTTCCGGCATTTGCTCTTGAACCCAGGAAGCGTTCCTGCGTTTGTTCCGAATGAGCGCGAGCACCTCGGACTCGTCGAAACGGATCTTGGGCTGGTCTGCCATCTCTTGTCCCCCTTTCATGAATGACACGAAGGAGGATTTTATATAAGTTCTTTCCCCGTTTGCCATATCTGGGAATTGATTCGGAGGACTGCCATATCCAGAGTGCCTCTATCCGCCCTTCTGAGTCCAGTGGGCGGGGACGTATGACCAGAACCCGATCGAGAAATCTGAGCGGGTAAGGAACTACGGTCGGACGGATACCGGGAACGAGGGGAGGGGAGAAGAAGAGATGCGGGACTTCATATATCGCCGCCGCACTTCCGCAGCTGAACTCCCGTGGTATCGACTGCGTCAGAGATCAGATACGTGCCCATTGGCGTCATACACTCACCGTTCAAGGAGCCCTCTGGTGTGCCCATACAGGCAGCTGTTGCGGAGGAAACCAAGGGAACGGTTGAGGTATTCCCCGAGTTCGCCGATGGCCTGAAGGACGTCGAGGGTTTCTCGCACATCATCCTCCTCTACCATTTCCATCTCGCGGGGAAGGCGCTGCAGGTGAGGCCGTACATGGATGACCAGTTGCGCGGTGTGTTCGCGACGCGTGCCCCGTCCCGTCCGAACCCCATCGGCATGTCGGTAGTGCGTCTTGTCAGGGTCGAAGGCGAAAGGCTCCACATCCAGGACGTCGACGTCGTGGACGGGACCCCCCTTCTGGACATCAAGCCCTATGTCCCGGAGTTCGACGTGCGGGAAGCGACCAGCATAGGCTGGCTCAAGAAGAGAGTGGACAGGCTCCGCAAGACGAGGGATGATGGCAGGTTCTCGGAGTAATCCTCTCCGGGAGCGGGCAAATGGCCGTTGCGTGAAGTGCGAATGTCATCGAATTTCCGATTCTACCATCGATAAATCGATGAGCACGAATCGCGATGTGATCGAAGCAATCATGGATGATGCTCGAAGAGGTGCGCTGATGATCCCCTTACGGATGTCTTCATCTTGCCTTCTCAAACAAGAGCTCCAAGATCCGCTCGATCTCCGATGAGTTTCGATGGAGGTAATCCTCGGCAACATCTCTACCCCGGTATAGGATATCACTCCGTAACCTCCTCAAGTCATCCAAGAAATGGAGTTGAGATTCGGTCAGGGCATCGGGATAGAATTCCCTCATGAAAGAGATGAGGCACTCATGACTGTAGCTCTTGTACCCGTGGACAGCTAGCAGAGCACTTATGAGTTCCTTGATGGTCTCGTAATAGTCTTCCAACAGCAGCTGCGGATACTCATAGTCCTTCCTCTTCTCAATGGACTCGAATCTCCTCTCGGCAAGTTTGACCAGGGAGCTCGCCTGTTCTGGGTTCTTCTGGACCTACTTCACTTTGTTGTGGTTCAGGCAATCCGTCCAATCCACTAGATCACCTTCAAGAATCCACTGAGCACGATCCCGTTGGCGAGTGTGTTCTTCAACTCCTGGTTAAGCTTCCTCACGTCAGGTTCAAACAGCAAGCTTATCTTCCTGTGCAACTGTTCCTCGTACTGCCCCAGGTCCATCTCTTTTTCCTCGCTTTCCACGAAGATGTCGATGTCACCTCTTTCGTCGTCCCTTCCTTCAGCCCCACTGCCGTAGAGTACAATGCAATTGGGTGTGCATCTTTCCTCCAATTCTCTTACAAGGCCAGTAGACTCTAACCTCTCCAGTGTATCATTCAGCTTATATGTTCTGAACCTCTCACTCATTGATGCCCTATAGCCTCTGTAAACGCCCTCCTCCTCCGCTTTGAGAAAACCCTCCTTCAGCAGCGCTTCCACATGGTTCTTCACCGATGGAAGAGAGATGCCAACTCTCCTTTCCAACTGCCTGAGTTGCCATTTCTTGTTAAGCTCATCGAAGAAGACCCTCAGTATTCTGTACCTGTTCCAGTCCTGATACATAATTGTACCAACTGATAGGATATTATATCAGTTGATATAATAAGTTATCGGACGGGCACTCACGGGTGAAAGTGACTGTTTCTCGCCCGTCCATCAGCAACTTCCTCCGAATCATGGGAGTTCTCATTCATGTCATGATGTTCCACTGTAGAAGACCTCACCGTTCCCCTGCGTCTTGGATTCTCTTCGCGCTCAACATTAAATAGTTCGAATTCCATATATGATTCTGAAATGCTTAGTAAAACGAAAGTGTCTAAGGGCTACCTTACAGTTGTGCCAAAGAAGGTGCGCGAGGCCTCTGAGATTCGTGAGGGGGACCTCTTGGAGTGGTCCATCGAGGAGGGCAAGATAGTCATCAGACCGCGCCGGAGACGGACGGTGAAGGACGTCACAGGGCTGATATCCCACGGCGGGGACGCGGTCAAGTCGAAGCGCCGCGCACAAAGAGGGAAATGATAGCGGACAGCTCCTACTTCGTGGCCCTGGCCGACAGCAAGGACAGGTGGCACAAGCAGGCTCTCGGACTGAAGGTCCCTCGGGAGCTCGTCGTCACCGACCTGATCGTGGCGGAGAGCGTGACCATCGTTGGCAATCGCGGCGGCGGGAAGGCGGGGCAGACGCTCTACGAGTACTTCGTCGACGAGTGCAACATCGTCTTCGTTGACGCGGGCCTGCTGGACGAGGCGATGGCGCTCCACCTGCAGTACGATGGCACCCTTTCCGTGGCGGACTGCGCGAGCGTTGCCCTCATGTCCCGCAAGGGGATCGGGGAGATCGTGTCCTTCGACAGCGACTTCGACAAGGTGCGCGGGATCGGGCGCATCCACTGAGAGCGTTCATGATCCATTTGGCGAAAGGGTCTTGAGCTCCCTCCCGGTCTCAGGGACGGAGGGCATATTTTGGCCGTATATCACCGCCGTCGTTCGCGAGGATGACGGTCATATATACAAGGTGGAGGGGATGCACAGCTCAACCGTCTTGTTTGTCGGACATGATGGCTCCAGTCCCGCCAGGATGCGAACGTATATGTATGCACAAGTATATGATTGCATAACGGGGTATAACATGAGCGGGGCCACGACGATACGCATAAGAACGGAAACGCGGGACGACCTCCGCAAGTTCGGGCGGAAGGACGAGACCTACGACGGGCTCATACAGCGCCTGCTGGAGGCCGCCCGCAAGCTGAGCTTCTTCGAGGAACTGGACAGGATAGTCGAGACCGAGGAGTTCGTGCCCCTTGACGAAGTATGAGGTTCTCGTCTCCCAGACCGCCAGGAAGCAGCTCGAAGCGCTGGACAAAGGAACGAGAGCGCGCATCAAGCGGGCGCTTCGCAGTGTCGATCCCTCCCGCTCGACGGTCAAGAGGCTCAAGGGACCCAAGAGGGACTACTTCCGCCTTCGCGTCGGGGAATACAGGGTGATTCTCACCGTGGAGGGCAAGAGGGTCCTCGTGGCCAAGATACTTCACCGCCGCGCTGCATATTCATGGGTGGATTGAGGTCCTGGAATCGTTCTGGTGAAAGCGTTTCATCCGCGGAAACGAGCGGGAAGCGATGAGACGAGAGAGCCGAGCTCGATGGTCGCGATACCTCCACCGGGTTCGTGCGATCAGCGGGCACTCGTGCCGAGGACACCCCATATGAGACCCGAACTCGAGCCGGGACCCCCAGGTCAGCGTTTGAACCGGAGCTCGGTCCCACGTGCTTCAGTCTCTCTTGTTTCGCCTTCTGAGCAGGATCGATCACCGTGATAGGATCGCTGTACCCTTCGAACTCCGTGCCGTCCTCGAGCTCACCGCTCACCTTGAAGTTGTAGACCCCCGGCGTAACGATCGCATGGACCTCCGAGCGCAGGAACTTGAGCATCCTCTCCATGATGCCGTCTCCGTCGTGGTCCACCACGTACGAGTCGTCGTAGGCGACGAAGCCGTACTTCTGGTCCTGAACGGGCGATATCGCGTCCTCGAGCAGGACCGTGCTCGCGTCTATCTCCCCGACGTCGTATCCATCGGGCAGCTCTATGTAGACGGTGGCCCAGCGGCCCTTGCCCTTCAGGTTCAACGTGTCAGGGTCGAAGTCGATGTCCGCCTCCACGTTGACCTCTCCTGCATTAACTGCCTTGATAGAATCAAGATCAAAGCCCGGCGCGGCCCCGCCCACGCCATCGGTGACCTTCACGTACCCGACGGGGTCTGTGAAACCGATATCGGCGAGGTCGAGATAGAGGGTCGGGTTCGTCTCCCAACCCTGGCTGGCGATTATGCCCAAGGAAGTGAACTGCACGCCATCATTGACCGCGCTCACCCAGATCTCGACCTTCTCCTGCCCGGCATTGTTGCCGATCTCCCTGATGGCGATGTCCGGTCCGGGACCGTCGATCATCGTGTTGTCGGTGAATGCGAATATTATCCAATCCCCAGGGGTTATAGAGACGAACCAGCCATCGGGGGCTCCCAAGGCCACGTCAGGACTGACCGGGATGTTGTAGTTGCCCTTGTCCCATCCTCCCAAGAATCCACTCACGCCGCCCCAGAAGTCGACCACTTCGTCGACATAGGGGTCGACGGGACTTGCCGCGCACGAATCGGTTCCCGCGACGACCAAGCTTACGATCGCCAAACAAATGACTGTTGCTGTGATCTTTCTCATATCAGGCCCCCCTGACCCATCATGCAATGGGTCTCATGGATATTTATCTCCTTTGCAGTGAAGCAGGCCGCGGTGCTCCGGTTCTGGATGACCTCGAAGACGCGAGGGCATGATCGTTTTGGCGGAAGAGCGGCGCCCCCGCTCCCGATGGATTTGTCCGGGCACCGACGAGACCCATAATAGCCAGTGATTCTCCGGCAGCAATCATTATATAGGCAGGAGAGCGTAATTCTGGTCGTATATCCGCGCCGTCGTTCGCGAGAACGGCGGTCATATATACAGGGTGGAGGGGATGCACAGATCAGCGTTGTTTATCGATGGAGGCTACTTCGCGAAGGTTTTGAAGTGCGTCGGGGAGCCTCGCATTGACTATCTGCGACTGTCGGAGAGGGTCTGCGAAGGGTCTGAACGTCTGAGAACCTACTACTACAACTGCATGCCATATCAGAGCGAGCCACCGACACACGAGGAGAGAACAAGATACTCGAAGGCGTACAAGTTCATCTTCACCCTCAAGAGGCTCCCGAGGTTCGAGGTTAGGCTGGGCAAGCTGGGCCGCATCGGCGGTCAGTTCGTGCAGAAGAGGGTGGACATCCTCCTGGCGGTTGACCTGGTGAGGATGAGCTGGGGGAAGCAGATACAGACGGCCGTCCTCCTCACGGGGGACAGCGACTTCGTGTCGGCGGTGCAGGCGGCCAAGGACGCTGGAGTCCTCACGAAGCTGTACTTCTCCTCGAGCGCGGTGCACGATGAGCTTCTCGACGCGTGCGACGACTGCTTCGAGATCGCCGTTGACCTCATCGACAAGGTCAGGATGCAGAAGTGACGTTCCCCACGGGGCCTCTCCCTGGGGAGATGTTCTCTTGTTGGCGAAATCGTTTTGGCGGGCGGCTCAATCGGACCTATCGTCAGGTGGGGACCCGACAACCTCGTTCAAGAACCAGAGGAAGAGGACCGCAAGGGACGCAGTGACCATTCCCATGACGACGAAGGCGAAGAATGCCCAAGCCCAGAAGCTGACACTTCCGAGCATATCGAGTCTGTTCGAAACTAATCCCACAAGGAGCAAATAGCCGGTCCCGCCCACGATAACGGTGAACCAGAACAGCTTGACATAGTTGATTCCTCTGCCGTCCTTCCTCGTGAACAGGCTCATCGACCCTCCAGTCATTGCCATGCGCTGAGGGCTTCATAACCGTTTCGGCGGTAGCGTCCACTCCCCAGTCCCGAAGTCGTACTCGACCGTGCCGGCGTAGTTGAACTTGTAGCGGTCCCTAGGACCCGCGAAGAACGTGTCAGAGTAGTGCATGATTAACGTGTCCCCTCTTATCAGGTGGTTCTCGCAGAACGTGGTGAACGCCGAGCCGGATGGGAGTATATGCTCCATCACCTCCTCCGGCACCCATGAGATCTCGGGCCGCTGGTCGTAGATCCTGAGCCAATGCGTCCCGACGTATGTCTGCAGAGTCCTCTCGAACACCTGCCTCAGGAATGAGAGGTCCCGGGCTTCGAGCCAGACGGAATCGTCATCATGGCTGTCGATGTAGACGCGAGGACTCTCGAGCTTGCCCAACATGGGCTCCTTGAAATCGTAGCGCCTGGCCGCTTCGCACATCCGCCTGAGCTCGTCTCCATCCTCTTCGGTCGGGTCGAGTAGGTGGAAGTCGATGTGGGGGAACCTGATGAGCTTGGCGTACTCGGGCTTCGATATGCGGACGAGGTCATCATCGAGAAGTTGGCAGTCCACGCCGACCTCGTCGATTATGTGTCTCAAAGACATCATCTTGTGCGGTCCCTCGCTCACGAAGAAGCACGGGTAGACATCGAAGGCGATGTAGTGCTTCCGAGCGTACTCCGCGAGGAGGTCGTCGAACTCCCTGAGGGCGAGATAGCTGATGCACAGTCTCGCGTTGCGCGAATCGTGCACCTCAAGCTCCGACGTGAACCGTTTGACTTGGTTGTCGTATGCTAGTTCGCCACTGAGCAAGAATGAATTCGGGAACGGGATCTTGATGCCTCCCTTCCCAATCTCCAGTTGATAACTGTGGTCAGGGCGCTCGTAGGATTCCTCCCTGTGACTCCAAAGCTTCACGACGAAATCCTGCTCGCTCTCTCCGTCCATCGGTCACACGTCCTGCTCCTCGTCCTCGATGTCCCTCGACGTCTCCCAGAGTATCCGGCCCCTCCACTCCCCGTCGACGAGCTGCACGATGCCCTCGGACTCGAAGTCACCGTCCGAGAGGTGCACCCGCAGCCCGGGCCTAATCTGTTTCCGAAAGCGCTCGAGGTCGCTCGGACACACGAGGACATAGTCATAGTCCCCCCCGTGTATGAAGTTGAAGTCCCCGTATAGGCTGAGCAGTCCGTCAGTCTTGATTGGTGGTCCACCTCCTACCAGAAGCCATGCGGGCGTGCGTTGGTCGTAAGCCCTCTCAGCCTCTCGTCTCCTGTGGCGCTTGATTTTACCGCCGTAGTAGTAGTACGAGGCGGTTCCCGCTATCATCATGAAGACCCCGACTGGTGTCATGCCAATGAGGGCGAAGGCCACTTCTGGACGATACACAGGGACCTCGTATACCGGACCGGAAGTCCCGATTGCCAGGCCAGCTAAGTAGATGACGACGCCAAGGACTGCTATGGCTATTCCCTGCAACTGCCATTTGGCCCACTTCCTCACGTCCTCCAGTCAATCCCTCACAGGGAGAATGAGGCTGCACGTATGAAACCGTTTTGGCGGGGGATGCGGGAAACCGCTCCAGAGTCACGGATGGAGTCAGCAGCGCGGCACGATCGACATATAGACGAGCCAGACGAAAACGAAGACGATGAGGACAAACGCCGTTGCCAGCAGGTCCGCAAGGCCTACGCGTTCCTTTCCGTACGCTATCCCCAGGAAGACCAGGGCCGCCACGCAGAAGGAGGCGAAGATGATGACGCTTGGTCCGAGCGGGTCCAGGCTTTCCCAGCATTCGGTGGGTTCGAGAATAGGTGCCGTGATGATGGGGAGAACGAACCCGAGGACGAGCAAGAGCACGGCGATCAGTGAGTAATGCCTTGGTTCCACGGTAGTGAATCCTGCGGGGAGTATGAAATCGTTTTGGCGAAAGGGCTCGATGACACGAGAATCGCAAGCCTGGATTCGAAGACATGGCAAGCAGATTTGTTGCCGTCACCCAGATGACGAATTTCGCACCCTCAGAAATCGTTCGAAATGTGGCGGATTGCCCTGATTTGCATTGCATTTCCTTAAGTAGTTGGTGCAACAGAGAAAGGAACCATGAGTGCCCCTGACAAGAACGGGAACTTCGCGAAATGTGCGCTCTGGAGCGCCGGAACAAGCAGCGAGGAGCAAGCGAGGAGCAAGGATCGAGCAAGAAACCTGCAAGAAAGGAGCAAGCGAGGAGCAAGGATGTAGCAGGTATGTCCCTGGTAAGTCCCTAGGATGTCGCAAGGAACCTGCAAGAAACCTGCGGAAGACCTGCAAGAAACCTGCGGACCCGAGCGGTCCCGAGGATTGCGCACGCTATCTCTCAACCGGGTTCGGTTCTCTGGAGTGGAGGAGATCCATGATTCCGGGAAGAGCGTTGATATGCTACGACACACTTGTCGTGTGTGATTTGAGTGAAGACTATTTTATACTCGATGAACGAAATGAATAAGTACTCTTAGTACTATTGATATAATATATGACAGCACGGTCAACCCTGTATGCAACGCTCTCGATTAGACCTCACACAGTGAGCGAACTGGTCGCAAAACTCCCCTACTCAAAGCACACAATCTACAAAGCGCTCGGGGCACTCGCCAATGACAAACTGATCAGGAGAAGAAGGGAAAATGGAAGGACCGTGGCGGAGATCTCCGATGGTTACACAGCCCAGAAGCTGCGCGAGATCCACATCAAGTCACTGAGTCATGGCATCGATCCCGGAAAGCTCACCAGAAGAAGCACGCTCGATGTCTGGAAGAGACTCACAGAACCCAGATCTCTGGAGGAACTTCAGAGGAGCACGGGCCTGTCATATCCTTGGGTGAGGAAGATCGCGAGATTCCTTGTGGATTCCAATCTTGCCGTCTACAGGAAACGAAAACCGATGATCATTGCTCTCAACGAGAAGCACGAGTTGAACACGCTCCTGAGGCGATTCGTCCCACAAGAAGAGAGGAAGGGAGAGAAGGTGTACTACCTTGGAGCAGTTCCATTCGAGAGGCTGGTCAGGACACCAGGCGAGATCGAGAGGATTCTCTACGAGGGAATCGATTCCCCCCTCACCATCAGAAACACAGGATTCCATATCAGGGGGGAAGGCAAACTCAGCGTGCTGGAGAGTGTGGAAGAGGAGATCGGGCCGGAGGAGCTGTTCCTGCGCGACATCCGAGCCCCGGAAGGCGTCGAGGACTTCTGCCTCCTGCTGATCGCCTCTGGAAGGCTGGATTATGGTCGGCTGCTGGAGTTGGCAAAGGAGAAGGACCTGGTGAACGTCGTCGGGTGCTACCTGGACATTCTGAGTGACATCGGAGTCGCTCTCGACGAGGCGGTGATCGGGGAGTTTCGAAAGAACCTCTCCAAGCGGAGATCGGTGGTTCTCAAAGGTGAAAGGAAGTACGGAAAGGGTGGCTGGGAGAGCGGTTACGAGAAGAAGTGGAACGTCGACCTCTATCTCGACATCGGGGCCATCAGACACGGAGTGAGGTCTCATGGACTTCCACGAGCTGCCGATTGAAGTGATAGACTCTATCAGGGCGAGTGATGCCTGGTACGAGATTGTTCTGAGAAGGACGACAAAACGAAAGGGCAGGATGAAGGACTTCGAGAGCTGGGAGAGCTTCCTTGCCCGTGAGGCCGGCGTTGACGTGGGGGAACTGCTACGCAAGCTGGAGTACATCGAAAGGGCTCTGCGGGAGAGGAATCCGACCTGATCTGGTGGATAGGCCAGGGAACGTGACCGCCGCCGTGGTGGAGCTCTGAGGCTGAAGCCGATCTGACCGAAACATTGATTTATCTCGAGTTCATATGTTCACTATACGGTGAACATTTCACTATCAGGTGAACAATTTGAGGCTGAACGCACCGAAAACAATGAGACTGCTTCTGCACATCCTCACCGCCCAGGAGTTCTCCCAGAGAGGGCTCTGGTCGGAGTATAACAAGAGAGGAAGCATCGCAATCGGCCAGGTGAACAAGGTCGTGAGATGGCTGGAGGGGAACGCGTTCGTCGAGAGGAGACGCAAGGGATACGTGCTGACGAACCCGACCGGTCTCGTGAGGGCCATGTCCCTCTTCCGCTCCATGCGGGAGCTCAGGGCCTTCTCCGCATCGGTCGACACCTCCAGGGAGGAGGTTCTGGGAATGCTCCCGTCCGAGGCGATACTCTGCCTGGGGACCTCCATGGAGAGGTATGGCTCGTACTTCAGGTCACCGGAGATCTCGTTCTACGCCGTCGATTGCGAAGCGCTGGAGGCCGAGTTCAGCCGCCTGAGCGAGGGGCTGACGAAGCTGTCGTGCTACAGGATGGACTTCCTCGAGCCGGACGGACCCGCTTCCGACCGATCGACGGTCTCCTTCGAGCGGCACGTGGACTCCCTTATCTCGCGCAAGATCGACGGGATGAGGTACACGTCCCCTGTGCAGACCGTGCTGGACATGTTCTGCGACGGCAAAGCGCACTACACGAAAGAGCTGCTGAAAGACCTCTGGAAGGTGGAGCTGTGACCCTCGACGAGGTGTACTACGGCGAATTGACGGACTCCACCCTCCAGGAGCTGAAGAACGTCGGCCGGTGGTTCAATACGCTCTACGGCAGCTTTCCGATGGTCATCGGTGGGTGGGCCGTCTGGCTGTACAACCCCCTCGGATACGGCTCGAGAGACATCGACCTTCTCTTCCCCGAAAGGAGGATGAAGGAGAGGCTCGCGAATCAGTATCTCGCCGCAAACGGTTACGTCCTGAAGAGACGTTCTCCGTTCGAGGAGCAGTTCGTGAAGGAGGTCGTGACATCCAAGGGGACGGAGGAGATCTATCTCGATGCGTGCTCGGTCGAGGACGGCAACGTTGTGCGTGGGTCGAGGGTGGAGATACCGTGGCGGCTCGCATTTCAGCACAGCGAGCTCATGGAGCTGAGGGGACTGAGATTCTACGTCCCCAGGCCTGAGGTCCTGATCATGTTCAAGGCCAAGGCTGCGTTGGACAGGGAATACGACAGGAAGCGTGCCTACGACGCATACTACCTGGACAGCAAGATCGCCAAGGACTACCACGATGTCGCCTCCCTGCTCAAGTCGTGCGATTTCGATTCCCGACTCCTCAATGAATCCCTGGAGAGCACGGGCTTCGGGGAGATGTTCAAGGACGTTCTGAAAAGGGCGGCCGATAGGAAGGATGTCGTGAGCGACCATGGGCTGGACAAGGGCGGAATGGAGGGGCTGATCGGAGAACTGGAACTCGAGTGACATTATTCGTGAACGAGCGGCAGGAGCTGCCTCTCGACCCCAGGATGGGAGGTTCTCACCGCAGGGGAGGCGGAACCTTCGTGCCTACCGTGGTGGCGACGGACTCGTGGATCTGGCGGGAGTGGTTCAACGTCGAGCCGGGCGGGGAGGCGGTGGACCTGGGAGACCTGGCGGGCGAGTTCGGGAGCGGAAGCGGGAAGGGACATGTGGTTGCCGGGAGCGGAGCTGGAGGCGGGCTGAGGGTGGAGGAATGACGAATGGCGCCCGTGTTTCCTGCCTGTGAGAAGTCCAATCTAGCGGATGACCGTGTGAAAGAAGATACGAACAAGCATTAACCTTTTATGGGAAATCCACATTTCTCTCGTTGGAGGGGTCCAATGTCCGAGGAAGACGAAGAGGCTGGTGAAGAAGAAGAAGAAGAAGAAGAGAGTATTGACTTCTTGGCGAATCTCGGGATAGCAATTGAGGCCCAAGACTGGCAATACTTCATTCTCTCTGCATTCGAAATCACCATGTCTCCCGAGTCGGTCAATCGGCGGCTTCTACTCTTGCCAGAGATTATGGATAGGACGATTCCAGATACTGAGTTCACGAGAAAGAGAGCCGCAAGGTTTCTACTCGGCCTTGAGAGACTAATCTACGCAAGCAGGAAGCTTCTAGCTGCGGATGGCGTCAACGTCATAGATGAGATCATAGGAGTGTTCAGGAAAGCCATCGACGAAACGATTCCCAAGGAGGGTGAAGCGAGAAAGGAGGATTTTGAGCGGTTCAGGACTAGAATTGATGAGGAATTCAGCACTCTCATCGCCAGAATAGCAGAGCTGGATGACCCTGACATCCAGGAAGCGATTGAGGTCCTCGCAACTGTACCACTAATATTCGACTACGAGAAAGAGGACTTCGATGTCTTGGGCGTGAAGGAGTTTGACATCAAATCCCTCGAGGAAGCGAAGCCGGCAGAAGAGGATGAGCGAAAGGGGAGGAGAGAAGAGAAGTAAACGCTCAGTGTCCACAGGGGGTTTGCCTTTGAAGGTGGAAGAGAAGATCCTAATCTATCTAGATACGTGCACATTGATGGACGTCCTTGAGATGAAGAGGGGGAACCTGTGCTCTCAGTACCTACTGAAGCTGATAGGCAAAGAGAAGAACCTTTCTGGTTCGATATCGGCGTTCACGGTCATGGAATTCATTGACACAATCCAGGAACTGACCTGGGAACAGGCAGAAGTAATGCTGAGAGGATACACGACGAAGCAGATTCGGAGTCAGAGCGTCAGGAAGAGCCTTGACCAATCTGAACTTGAAAAGACTCACATGAGGGTTCTTGAGTTCATAGAGAAGCGGGGAGGGTCGATTCGGTACAAGTACTTATCTGAGGAGAAGGCTTGGAAAGGGGCCATCCAGCTACTCTCGAAAGGCAATCTCTCCGCTCCTGATGCCGTCCATCTGGCCACAGCACTTGAAACCGGCTGTGACGCACTGGCAACAAGTGATCGGGAATTTGCTGAGAGTATGAATGCAATGGCGAAATCGGGACTCTCGATTTATGCAATCTACTGTGATAGAAACAAAGACCAGGTTGACTTCGAGAAGTGCTTGAAAAGCGTTTTTGACGAGATACTCAAGAAGAGGAAGAAGTTTGAAGAGAAGCCCTCGGTTGACCTCAGGAAGGTGTTCTCTGGGTTGGGGATAGAGTTCGGGTCCAAGGAAGAAATGATGAGAATCATCAAAGAATACGAGGGCGGGCTTTTGGAGTCAGATGATACCGATTAATAGGAATCCCTCGTCACATACTCGGTAGCGAAGAGACCCGTTGCCATGCTCGTGAAGTGCTTCACCGCCTTGCGCCCCTCCCTCGACGGGCGGTATGCGGAGGCGATAACGACGGACAGCGAGGACCCGCAGGACGCCATCAGGCGCTTCAAGCGGGAGGAGCATCCTCGGATTGCAGTCTCCGTCGGCATACTTGACACGGGCTTCGACTGCCCCGGGGGTGATGAACATAGTCTTCTGCCGTCCCACGGGCTCGGAGATACTCTACAAGCAGATACGCGGTCGCGGGACGAGGCTGTGCGCGGGGAAGAAATCATTCCTCATGCTCGACTTCGTGGGGAACAGCGAGCGCTTCAACGAGGGATACGTTCCCCCGAAGGAGCTGCCTCTCGACCCCCGGATGGGAGGTTCTCACCGCAGGGGAGGCGGGACCTTCGTGCCTACCGTGGTGGCGACGGACTCGTGGATCTGGCGGGAGTGGTTCGATGTCGCACCGGGCAGGGAGGCTGTGGACATGGAGGACCTGGCGGGCGAGTTCGGGAGTGGAGCGGGGAAGGACACGTGGTTGTCGCGGGCGGAGATGGAGGCAGGATAAGTCTCATTGAGGATATCCATATCTCTCCAGCGGCTCCGAGTCTCCATCTCCGCTGATCACGTGTCCTTCGACCCCGCCTTTGCGGTAATTATCCTCGAAAACCAAGAGGTATGATTCTCCAGGGTATCCGCCCTTCTTCAGCCATCCTGAGAATAGGCTCAAAACGTTGCGGATCTGCTCAGTCCTGAGGATCTTCTTCCCCTTGAATGAGCATGCGAGGATGGCCACTTTGAATGGTGCTCGAATATCGATGAGTTTGTGCAGGTCCTCATCTAGAATTTCCACTCCCGCAGGAGGACCAGGGTTGTAGTTCGGCGGTGTCGGATTCCACTCGACCTCCATAGCAAGCTCTGTCCGATACCAGTCGTCATCCCACCTTCTCCAGCAGAGATCAACAAGATACTCCCCAGGGAAGAGGTCCCCTGCTTTGGAGCCGTACGCTTCGACGTATTCTTGCCATAGCTGTCGGTCAAACGACTTCATGAATCCGCTTCGACATCGGATCTCATATTCGGACTCGTCTAGTCCAGCCTTCTCGAAGAACTCGACTCCCTTGTCGTGGAAGAAACGGAATGTGCCTCGATTCCAGGAGTCGCCATACTGCTTGTCCAGTGAATCGGTCTCAACCTCCGAAAGGGGCTTCACCACTTCTTCCAGGTACTCATCGTACAGTTTCTTCAGGAACTCATTCAATCCCTCACCTCCAACCGAGGCCCACAAGACCTCAAATGGGGATGTGAGAACAGGTATGAAATGGTTATGTAGGAGACGGTGTACAGGAATCTCGTGGATCGCCCAATGAAACGACAATCACCACAAGTCATCCATCGTTCTTGCCTTTCTGAGGTTTTCGAGTGTGCAATAACGCAGGCTCTGAATCTGGCCTCTGGTCTTCTTGCCCAGGGGAATCTCCGAAGGAAGTCTCCTCAGGCTACCCTTCTTGAACAGGATGACCTTTTTCCCTGGCTTGTGTGTCGAATCATCCTGGTATTGATCCTTGACTGGTGAGTCGGGGGCCGCGGGGTCGATTACCCTGTCGACCTCGGCAAGATACTGTATCCCATGAACTGGACTTGAAACATACAACGCGAAGTAGTCGGGGGTTCTGCCAATCCGTACGTATCCCCATGCATAGAAGCGATTCATCCATTCAACGCCCGAAGGCTTTCCTGGTAACACAGCCACCAATCCGTCCGGAAGCTCGCTCAATGGGCCGCCACTGGAGGTCGCAGTGACAGTCGGCCCGGGAGGTCGTACGTCAGTCTCTTCCTCTGCGAGGCTAACCCGCAGGAGACTCTCCACGGCCTCCAGGACCCTCTTTCTCGTGACATGGGGCATCTCCTCCCTCAATTGCTTGAAGAGTATGTTTCGCGCTTTTGAGTGAACGTCCTTTCTGAGTTCGTCTAAGCGCTCAGAAAGAAGTGTCTTGATGCGGATGTCAAAGAGGGATCTCTTTGCCTCTCGATCCAGCCCTCCTTCCTCCACAAGGCTCTTCGACAGGAGAGAGAGGTCCTCAGGCGGGTCGTAGTTCGGGTCCAAAACGAAGGTTCTGAATAGGGCCTTGTCTGGACTGAACCCCCACTCGGAGTTGAAAAACCTCCACGTCTTTCCGTTTGAAAGGACACACCAGCGTACGCCCTCGATCCTTCCATAGCTCAAAACCTGCTTTGCATCGGAGTCGGTCAGTTCATGCCGAAGCTTCTTCGCTTCCAAGAGGATCTTGGGGGAACCTTCCAAGACCAGTGCGTAATCCACTTTCTCGTCCTTCGATCCCACTCGGATCTTGTATTCCTTGTGGACTCCTCTCCCGAAGAGGCTCCATCCGAGGTCCAAGATAATGGGATCGATTATCGTTCTCTTGGTGTTCTCTTCGTCTACGTCATTCTCTGACAACAGGATGTCAGAAATCTCCCTCCATCTCTCTTCCGAAAGCGCTTTCATATTCTCCACGCTGAATTCTCCGAGGCGTACATATAGCTTGTGTTGAACAGCCCTACGGGCTCGGAGATACTGTACAAGCAGATACGCGGTCGCGGGACACGATTGTGCACGGGGAAGAGATTGTTCCTCATGCTCGACTTCGTTGGGAACAGCGAGCGCTTCAACGAGGGATACGTTCCCCCGAAGGAGCTGCCTCTCGACCCCCGGATGGGAGGTTCTCACCGCAGGGGAGGCGGGACCTTCGTGCCTACCGTGGTGGCGACGGACTCGTGGATCTGGCGGGAGTGGTTCGCCGTCGAGTCTGGCAGGGAGGCTGTGGACCTGGGGGACCTGGCGGGCGAGTTCGGGGGTGGAGAGGACGTGTGGTTGTCGGCAGCCTCCCTTGAGGGTGGATGAACGTAGATGGCGGTTACGGCACACATCTTCGGTTGTTCCTGCTCTTAAGAAAGCCAGCGAAGTATGGATCCTCCTGCCATGGCTCCATGGTCTCTAGAATCCTAAACTGAACAGTCCATCTTCCCCTCCATGTCGCCAGGCTTAGAGGAAGGCTTATCCTATCAGCAGACATATACATGCCAAACACAGGAGGGAGAGGAATCATAGATATAGCTTCTGCACTAAGCAATCTCACTCAGGATCAGCTCGACGACTGGCTGAGCTGCAGGATTAGAGTTTCCGAGATAGTGAGAAAGAACATGGGGCTAGCAAGGATGTTCCGAGTGAGAATACTGACAGAGATTGAGAAATACACCCCAGAGGGCCTGCTCAAGGAGCTTCAGAGACGAAGACCGGACATCCACATAAGAGACCGTAATGCTGCCATAGCCAAGATAAAAGAAGAGCTCCAAGACATACGCCAGCTTCTGGAATAGTGTAGATGGTGGTAGTTCAATCCTTTCGCCAGGAGAGGATGCCTCATCAGGTTCCCGAATTGGAATAAGTGGCCACACCACCAAACTGAGGTCCTCAGACCCCTTCGATTCTGAGCCCGCGTTCGAACGCTGGACTCAGAATCTACAATAAGGGAATCATCAAATCCAAAAGAGTGTACCCCGCCATGAATATGCATGAGGGTACTTCACTAGTGTCTCTGTCCAATAATCGCACGAATGCTCTCAACCCCTTCTAGACACAAGGCAATTGCTCGCTTGTTGCCATCCAGGATTGTACCTTGCGCACCGGTAATGGTTCCTCTGTCAGCAGGTTCGACCACCAGTATCGGGTCATATTGGTTCACATCCATTGCCTTTCTCAGTTCCTGAATCTGCAACATTGTCGTCGAGTTCACAGAATCGGGCAGTATGTCGATTGCCCTCGAGAGTCTCGTCAGATGAGGTGGCGGCGAAAGGTCCCCCACTTGGTTCGCAAGTTCGAGGTGCTCGGCTAGATAGCTTTCTCTTCTCCAAGAAGTTCCTGGCTGGCACAGCGCCCTGGCGACGCCATTGTTCAGAGGTTCGGAAATCACTTCGATAAGGAGATCTCTCAGGTGGGTCTTCTCATCATCACTCCTGAAGGTTGACTCGTCGACGTGCCGACGCATTCTCTCACAACCTAGCTTGGCGAGTTCCCAAGTCAGGTAGAGATGTTTGGCTTCCTCCAAGGGTGTCATCCGTATTGCCTCGGAAGTAGAACGGTTGTAGATTAGAAAGCGCTTTCACTTCATTCACTCCAGCATGGAACCTCAGAGGCGAGAGTTTGGCATCTCGGTTCGTGAAGAGGTAATGAGGAGGGTGGGAAACAAGATTCGTCTATTTCGAACACATTTGGGATGTTCGGAATATGAAACCGCAATTATGACCGACACTTCTTAAATACGCATGACAACATCACCAAACATCAGACAAGGACACCAAGGAACATGTCCCAGAAGAGACTCTACTCCGTAGACAGAAACCTCATACTCAGAATCCTGCAAAGAGGACTCGGCTACCCTCTTGTGAGGGTCCAAGTCGGAGATGAATCCATTTCGTCAATCAGGATGTCTCCCAGGTCGGCCTTTGTGTACGCAGCACTGACCGGACATGGCTATCTAGACGTGACTGAGCCGGAACTACGCTACTTCGTAACCAAGAACATGTTCAGAGTATTCAACCAAGCAGGTGAACACAATCTTCAGAACGGTATTTTCGTCACAGACTCAATGCATCTCTTCTGCACACCGAACTTGATGGCCAAAGAGAAGCCCTACATTTCAGAAGGTGACAAGTACGTCATGCCGGTGGTCTTCGACGACCACCAAGAGCTTCTTGTGAGGCTGAGTGCCACCTCCAACGCGTTTTCTGATTCCGGACTGAATCCTCATGACGTAATAGTGTGTCCGATCAGAGTTGGGACGAAAAGCACAACGGAACTCGAATCATTCTTTGAATTCGTTGTCGCGGATGCCTACAGCAGAGAAGGATACATTGTGGACACTCAGATACCGTTCTATTATGGAGTGGGCACGCCTGACGTTGCTGCTTATGCCATTCCAGATCTCGCAGAGGTTCTGAGGGAACATGGGTATATTGGGGTTGGGGGAACCACAATTGATCTGATGTTGAGACGCTTGTTTGGTTCTCTAGGTGAAAAAGATCCTCACCCTGCTGGAAGACGAGACTCGATAGTATTCGAGGTCAAGACGGGTCAAACAGAAGCCCCCCAAATCCTGAAGTACATCCGGAGAGGGGTTTTTGCACATGCTTACGAAGTGATTCCTTGTGAGAAGGACCCGGAGGAGTACGCAGGTCTTGTCACGGTATCAAAGAACGGGGAGTTAATGAGGAAGGAGGGTCTTGGGTCAACTGAGTTCTCAGTGGAAAAAAGGGACTCCTACTTCGACTGGCTAGCCGACTACTTCAAGGTGTTCATAATCTCAAACCTGTCCAATCTGGAGTTCCGAGGGCTCCTGGGGGATTCAGGCCTCAGCCCCACGAAGGACGATTTTGTGACGTGGTTGAGGAAGACAGCAATCGCAGAAGTCGTAGAACTAGTTGATAGCAGGATCCAAACAGGGTGATAGGTTGTCAAAGACAGATGCATTCATAAAGAACCAGCTGAGATGTGTTAAGACTCCAAGTGGACTGAAAAGAAGGGTCTTCATCGACGCAAGCAGGCAAGACCAGAGACTCTGGGTGGAGGGCGGCCTTACCTTCGGCTTTGGAGAGCACAAATACGGCTCCTGCGACTTCGCTTGGTACATCGAGAACCAATGGACAGATCCATATTCAGGCAGAACCTGCATGGCAAAGCCCATTATTGTTGTCGAGGGAACAGACTGCTTGAACACACGTTCGTGGGGAAACGCACAGATACAAAGATTCCATCATGTCTATGGGGCTGCCCTCTGTGGCGTGACAGGGGTGTATTACTTGAATAAGGGTGAACACACCATAAGGCCGTACCTCTTTGCCGCGGCTTACTATGGGACGCAACATCTACGGAAAACCAACGAGAATTCGAATTACCTGGTTCTTGACGACCTCCAAGATATCGAAGAGCTTGTGGCAAGTGCTGCAGACTTCGGTGTGGATTCAGGCAAGTACAAGCGGACCTGCGACAATATCCTCTCAGCGATGCTCAACAGGTTCAACGAGACATTCGCAGATAGATTCAACGGTGACTGGACCAAGTATCTGGAGAGCAGAGGGATCTACCAGACCCCATCCGGATGGATCAGAATCCTAGGCCCGCAGAAAGAGAACTTCACAAATCCCTCCAAGAGAATGGGGCACATCGTAATTGGAGAGGCCCTCACGTCTCACTTCCTTCTCTTGGGCTCAGGCACGTTAGTCGAAGAAGAGGAATTCACATACCTTCTTCCACAGATGACCAAGGGAGATGTCAGCACGTTGGACTCTAGGATGTCCAGAGACAAGGAGTGGGCACTACTCAGGAAGGATGATAACCCTTGGCGTGTTGTTGCTCTTGATGAGCTGGAAGGGATTTCAGACGATGTGATTTCCGCCTACGATTTCCTCAAGGGGAAGAACCGAAACAAGTTCCGCAAGCAGAAGAATGACGCGGATCGGGCCTTGGTTTCTGAGCTCAAGTCTGGTGAGGCAAGCATCCCATCAAAGGCAGGCAGGAGGCCTCAGTTGACGCGTGTGAGTGATTACTGGCTTTGAAGTGATTCGGGTGTTCTAGCTGAACACCATCGTGTGTTCGAATCTCCGCATCCGAGCTCACCTCGGCTTCGTGGAAACCGACACTCCACTGACTCTAGGTGTTCTTGCCCAATCATGAACCACCAAGACCAGAACGTCCCTGACCGGTGTGTGTCTGTCCAACCCCAGACTAGTCCGGAGTTCTGAGAACGAGAATCCTATCGTACTTGCGTCTGGACTGCCTTGAGCGAATCCCATCTTCACCGTTGAACTTCACTATCGTAGTTTTCTCGGGCGGTATCTCATCAGCCACACAACCCACGAGACGAAAGCCCAGATCGGAGTAGAGGCCAAATATCTCATCTGCGGTCCTGAGGGATCTTCCACTTCCATGAACATCCCCTAGTACGAGAACACAAAATGAACCTCTTCTGAGCACTCTCAGCAATTCAGTTCCGACAGTCTCCATCTGTCTGATGTATGTGGAGCGATTCTGCATAAGATCAGTCCTGAGCTTCTCCTGATCTTCACCGTAGATGCCCATAAGTGCCAGACGTAGCTTGTTGCTGGAAACGTAGTCGAGTGTATCGAAGTACGGCGGACTAGATATGACGGCATCCACCGAATCGTCTTCTAGCGGAAGCTTCCTTGAATCCGCCTGGATTATCTTCCCTGATGTCTTCAGGGCAAAGGGAGTTCGATATGTTCTCTTGGCTTTCCTTATGAGGGCATCGACGACTGAACGGTACTGAGCCTCAGGCTTTGGACTTGGCATGTAGGGGATGATGTAGCCCGTCCGAACTGAAAGGTATTGTGGCCTGTGACCATGAGCGATGCCAAGGAGACAGCCTAAGAGGAAATGTTGATCATCCTCAATCATCAGATCCCTTAAGAGTAGAATCTCGGCGAGGGTTTTCGGATCGTAATATTCCTGAACCCAAGAAGGAACGTCCTCTGGTATCTCCAGGGTGGAGTTGACGTCCGCCCGTCTCAGCCAGTTCAGAGCTTCCTCAATCGGTCGACGGTCAAACTTGGCCCGAGATATCGCCACTGCATAAGGGTTCAGGTCGACACCTACCGCTCGCCTTGACATGAGATCAGCCTCCAGCGGAACGGTCCCTATGCCACAGAAAGGATCGAGAACTTTGTCTCCACGTGAAGTGCACGTTCGAATCAGCCAGTGGGCAAAAGCCGGTTTGATTCTGCCCACATACGGTGCAAGAGAGTGAAGGTTATTCCCCCAGTTCTGCTTCCTGTATAAGCCCTGCGTCCAGGGTCGACTCTCGATTAGAGCCATGATAGCATCATCATCCATCTTGGAGTTAGCCGAGGTCTGCAGCCTCGTCTGAGAGCACATCCGTACTAGTAAGGTATAAGTGCCTTAAGACGATTACTGCTATAGAAAAAACATAGAAGAAAGATAGGTGCACCAAATGAAGAAGATTGCGGAGACGAGAATCACGAATTCTTCACTCACAACGGTACCAAAGGCTGTGAAGCTCTTCCTGAACGCAGAAGCTGGAGATGTTGTTGGCTGGTATGTGGACAATGACCACAGAATAACCATCAAGAAAGAGAGGCAATGAGATGAGTGAGCGAACAAGACTCAAACAGAGTACCCTCATTCCCTCAGGTCGTAATGAAGTCCACCCGAAGAACGCTCTGAATGACCTCACAGGTAAGGAATGGGTGAAGTTCCTCCGTAGTTGGTTTGTGTTTGATGCTCTCCAGTCGGACTTGAAGGAAGAACGTAGGATAACCAAGGATACAGATGATCATCCAGCGACTTTCTCCCCAACGATGATTTCAGAGTTCATCAGATTCTTCACGAAGGAGAGCATGAAAGTCCTTGATCCATTTGTTGGAATCGGAACCACACTCGTTGCATGTGACAGAACAGGTCGCCGAGGCTATGGAATGGAACTCAACCCCAAATATGTGGAAATCGCACGCAAGCGGATCTCCAAGAGACAGAGCCTATTGCAGGGCGACGCAAGGAACTTGCACGACCTCGACCTCCCCGAGATTGATTTCTGCATTACTAGCCCGCCCTACGCCTCAATGCTTCACAAGATTGATGTCAATCAGAAAAAACGAATAGAAAGCGGACTCGACACGAAATACAGCGACTCAGATGATGATCTAGGGAACATCATGGACTATGACGTATTCCTGGATGAATTATGTGGGGTCTTCGAGAATATCTTCGAAATACTGAGGAATGGTGCGTATGTCGTGGTCATACTCCAGAACATGATTGACAAAGACGTGATGCTGCCACTAGCCTGGGATTTTGCGATTAAGATGACTAGGCCACCCAACCAATATGTCCTCAAGAAAGAGAAGATCTGGTGCCAGAGCAAGAAGAGGCTTCATCCATTCGGATATCCATATGCCTGGGTTAGCAACACACATCATCACTACTGCATCATCTTCCAGAAGGATGAACGAAGTGCGAGAATCTGACGGTATCTCTATAGATCGGATGAAACTGAGGAGACCAACGAATCCAGACAGCTTCGATGTCTAGGATGTATGATTTCGCATTGACGGGGGGAAGATTGTGATCTACGCGAGCGGGAACCCAAAGGGGAATCTCAGGACAGACAAGATCTAGCACACATCCATGGGAGCAAAGCATTAACTACGGAT
>JAGMAI010000057.1 GCA_023130895.1 Thermoplasmata archaeon | reverse complement strand
TCTCTGGCCATGCTTCGAGGACGTGAATCAGCTTGTCCGCAGGATCCAATGGAAGCTGAGCGCCGCCGCCCGCAAACGAGTGGACGGACTGAACATAGCCGCTTCTGGTCTCGAACGTGGTGAACAGCACGAGCGAGAAGCTCAGAATCCCAAGCAGGGGAGCCAAGTTCCCGTAGGACCCCTTCCTCCGGTTCATGAAGGTCGCGTGAAGGAAGGCCGTCAACGCGATCCAGGGAATCAGATTCGCCGTCTCGACCGGGTCCCACCCCCAGTAACCGCCCCAGCCGAGGACGGTGTACGCCCAGATGGCGCCGATGATGATGCCGAGACTGATGAACAGCCAGGACGCACGACCGAACGTCAGGGCGTCAAACGTCCATCTCTTGTCATTCGATGCGAGAACGGCTATGCTCGCAGCAAACAGAATCCCGCTGAACGCGTAGGCCGCGAACACTATGGGGGGATGGATGACCATGAGGGGCGTTTGCAGGAGCGGGTTCAGACCAAACCCGTCTGGTGCAATGATGAGATTCAATTGCGGCGTCGGTGCAAACATCTCCAGCTTAAGAACTATGAAGACGAGCGCTACGAGCAGGGCGCTCTCTGTGAGGAACAGCCAGTCCTGGAACCTCCCCGATGAACGCTTCTCCTTCGGTCTGAAGTTCCGTATGGTGACTTGAATGAGAACGAACAGGGAGGCAAAGAACGCCCAAAGGAGTATGGACCCCTTGCCACCCGCCCAGATTCCCGCGAGTTTGTAGAACCACTCGTGATCTGTCGCTGAGTACGAATGCACGTATTCGATGGTCATGTCCGACGCGAGGAAGCCGTACATCAAAAGGAAGAACGAAGCGGAGACGAGAACGAAGGCGGTCAGTGAGAGGATCCAAGAGATCCTGGAGTCCAAGTCCGGCTTTAGAAAGAGCCTGAGCAGTGTGGTGATCACCGCAAGAATCCCAACCGCGAAGGCTGCCCATAGTAGAACATCGCCGACGTGCATCAGTTATCCTCGTGTGTTCTCGGGTTTCCGTCTTCCCTTTCGTTCGTCCCGCTCTGTCAACTAGAACGCCCGCTGCCTCAAACGATGAAGCATAGCGCCTTTTCCGAGTTTACACTTGGCAACTATTTTAACGTTGCGAGATGCTGGAACTGTCCTGGCTGGCACAAGAGACCGCTATGGGAGTATCACCTTCATTCGGAGGAGGATCAGCTGCAACCCATGCAAGGAAAAGGCTAATATCTCGGACCAGCGGATGTATATTCAGATGACGGACTATCTTGATGAACTGGAGGCGACGAAGGGTCTTCCTGACATATTCGAGCTCGTGAAGAAGGCAGTTGAGCTGGAGCTTGGGAAGACGAGAGCCGGTCTGATGCTCGGTCTCTCCGAGCTCGGCGGGACGCGCTCCGGCTGGATAGGCGCATATTACCCAGTGTCGTCCAACATCATAGTCATGAACAAGACATCCCTCAGGCTGATTGAGAACACGAACCCATCACTGCTCAAGTCATATTCATTCCACATACTGCTTCACGAGTATCTGCACACGATAGG
Source organism: Thermoplasmata archaeon (assembly GCA_023130895.1). GTDB lineage: Archaea > Thermoplasmatota > Thermoplasmata > RBG-16-68-12 > JAGMCJ01 > JAGMCJ01. Next base: position 21,508 of record JAGMAI010000057.1, on the reverse strand, counting down.
GATAATCGATGAGAGGAAGACACGCCTGAAGGCCGTGGAGATCAGCAGGAAGTTGTTCGGGCCCGATCATCCGACGACAAAGATGGCCGAGGACATCACGCAGTTCTTCGATTACATCGTGTATCCGGTTTTCGGCTGGATTCCACCGAAGCAGTCGGAGCTTGAACTCGTTGAGGGCTTCGACAGGTCTAGCGTGACCTATATCACGTAGTTTTGGGAAGCTTTATTTCGGTCCGTGCCATCCCACTGCACATGTTGCGAATCGGGGAGGTTATGAAGAGGAACATCATCACGGTCGATGAGAATGCAACGATTGACGAGGCCTGCACGCTCATGGGGGAGAAGCGCATAGGAAGCCTTGTCGTCACTCGGGACGGGAAGCCTGTCGGGATCTTCACGGAGAGGGATTTCCTGTCCAAGGTCGTGTGCGCGGGAGCCGATGCATGCGAATTGAAGGTGTCCAAGTATATGTCCGAACCGCTCATAACGGTGAACCAGCGATTCACCGTAAGGGAGGCGGCCAGGATAATGAAGGACATGAAGATAAAGCGGCTTCTGGTGGCAGACGGAGAGGAGATCGTGGGCATCTTCACAGCCGCGGACCTTGTCGAAGTGATAGCTGAGACACCTTTCGATTTCTAGGAGCAATGAGACCATGGAAAAAGTAGTGTGCGAGATTTGTGGCAAGGAATTCGAGATGAGCGAGTATGAGAAGAAGCTCAGGAAATGCCAGTGGTGCGAGAAGACCATCTGTTTTGACTGCACACATTATATGGGCTCGAAGAAGGCGGGTCTCTCCAAGGACTACATCGACGTGATACGTGTCTGCACGGAGTGCCAACCCAAGGTCAAAGAACAGGCCGATTGAATCTCTTTCGACAACGGTCCTCCATCGCTTCACGGGTCTAGCCCGAGAGCTCGGCCATGACCTGCGGGAATGCGCGAGCGAACTTCTGGCACTCCTCCTCAGGAAGGGAGAACGAGGCCCGGACGAACCTGTCACCGAACCGCTTGCTCACGTAGTTGCCGGCTCTCAAGAAGATGCCGTGCTCGAGCAGGAGCTTCTCCTGGACCTTCTCCGGGTCCGCGCCAGTGTTGCCGATGTCGATTATGAACATGTTCGTGTATGACGGGTAGACTGGAAGGAAGACTCCTGGGATCCTCTCCACGGCTTCCTTGATCGTCGCCTGGTTCCTCCTGCAGATGTGGACGATGCCCGATATCCACTGGTCCTTCGTCTGAAGAGCGACAAGGGCCGCCCTCTGTGCCAGGATGTTGACGGAAAGCGGGTTGACGTTGTATTTCACAAAGGACTTCATCAGGTCAGGCTCAGCCAGGGCAGCCCCGATTCTCATTCCCGCCATGCCGCAGTTCTTCGAGAAGCTGTACACCAGTATCGACTTCTCCGGGTAGTAGTCCGACGTGACGTGATGGTCGTCCGAGAAGTCTCGGTACGTGATGTCGTCCAGGAGGTACAGGTCGTTGTCCTGCGCTATCTCCGAGATCGCTCTCACCTCGTCGCCCGTGTACGCCGTCCCCAAGGGGTTGATCGGGTCTATCAGGAGGATCATCTTCGTCTTCTTGGTAATCGCCTCGTTCACCCGCTCAGGCGTCATCTTCCACGGATCGGAGTATATCGGCATCTCGATCGTCTTGGCGTTGCAGAGGCTGATCTGATGATGGATGGGCAGGAAGCTCGGGTCCGACGCGACGACCTCGTCTCCTCGCCTGAGAAGCGCTCTCGTTATGACGTAGAGGGCCTCGATTCCGCCGTTGGCCATGAGAACGTCGTAATGAGGGGCGCCCACGTCCTCCTTCAGAGCCTCTGGAAGCCCGAAGAGACCGTTCTTGTAGGGGTACAGGGCGTATTCCCTTCTCCGGACCGCCTCGTTGAGGGCCTCTTGTATCGCCGGGGTCGTGGAGAGGGTGTTCGTGTTCTGACTCATCCAAATGATTTTGTCTCTGTTCTGGTGGGAATAGAGGAATGGGTCCATGTTACTCACCTAATCTGGCAAGCACACGGAATCACTTCGAATCTATATCCTTTGCGGTGAAAACATCGGGACAACACACTCAGAAAGACACAAACAGAGCTTCAAGAGAAGCAAATAACAGAATATAGGACTTCCTTCAATCCCTTGAGAACCGAGACCTAGGATATGGAGGATTCCAAGTGGACAGTTTGCAGAGTCACGAGAGAAGAGGTGCTTGAAGAATGCTCGAAAGGTTCAGATTGCGAAGAAAGAAAGGGGATTCGAGAAAGGCCCCATCAATGAAGGAATGGCCGAGTCACATCGTCACACTTAGTGACAGAGATCTCTCGGATTTCATTGGAAAATACCCGCTCTCGGTAGTGGACTTCTGGGCACCGTGGTGCGCTCCCTGCAAAGTCATCCTTCCAAGGCTTAGGCTTCTATCGAGGAAGTACGCGGGTAGCGTGGCATTTGGAAGGCTCAACATAGAGAAGAACGAAGATACTGCGGAGCGATATCGCATTAAGACCATTCCCAATCTCGTCTTCTTCAGCTATGGCAGAAGAATCCTCAGTGTTTCAGGCGTGAAATCAATGGGAGATATCGCCAGGAAGATAGACGGAATGCTGGTCGAATACAAGGAGTGATATCTGAAGTCCTGTCACAACTTTTTCTACTGGGCTCTTGAATAGTTCCAGTGACAACCGTTCCCCTTCTGGTTTCTTCTTGCATAGTCCTAGGAACGCGAAAGGAGGGCAGGGGTCGGCTCTCTCGACGCGTTGGAGCCACGCCCCTTCAGCTGACCGCACATCCCAAGAGGAAGCATAAACCTTATGAAACCAGCGGCTTATTCGCACAGCGCGGGCTCATAGTCTAGCGGTTATGACGTCACCTTGACATGGTGAAGGTCGGGAGTTCGAATCTCCCTGAGCCCACTTCCGCCCCTATCCAGCTGAGGGTCGAGGTTTTATATGCTCTCGTCTACTTCCGATAATCTGCGTGGAGGAATCCAGAGGAACACATCTTGCGATTCGGGGCGAGTGAGATCGAATCCACACGTATCGAACTAAGGTGCTCAGCCCGCATGGCAGTAATTGGCCACGATCGCATCCATACCTGGATGGGGCCATGAGAAAGGAAGAAGACCAATCAGCAAACCGAACCTACTCAGAGGCAGCTTCGTCAAGGGAACTAGCACCGTCACTTCCCTCTGCACCCGAAATGCCGAGCATCCTGGTGAATTCCGCCAGTGATCCTTTCCACTTCGTGAGAAACGGAGGAAAGAAGATGGTGAATTTCACCGTCACCAACTTCTGCGAAGCAACCTGTGTCTATTGCTCATTTCACAAACAAGAGAAGAAGAAGATTGTCTCATTTGATGAGGCGAGAATGGCAATAGATTATCTTGCCGAGGTCAACACGGGGGTTCTATCTCTGACTGGCGGGGAGCCGCTTCTCAATCCCGAGCTTCCAGAGATCATTGAGTATGCGAGGAGTAAGAACCTCATCGTGATTACCGGGACCAACGGTAGGCTTCTGACAAGATCCCTGGCAGAAAGACTACATGACGCTGGGCTGAACGCCATCTGGATATCCTACGAGAGCAACGAGAGAGAGGATTTCGAAAGGAACAGGGGCATCCCAGGGCTCAGTCAGAAGATTGCACAAGAGCTGAAACACCTCAAAGAGGCTGGAGTGAACGCTTTCGCGATAGCCCTAATAAACAAGTCGATAACAGACGTACCGAAGTTCGTCGAGACGCTTCTTGACCTCGGCTTCGACAAGGTCAAGTTCGATTATCCAATGAACTTCGAACTCGCTTCCACGTACAAAGGCTGGAGCGACTCACCGCTCCTAGCATACTCTGGGATGGAGATGGAAGAAGTAATCAGTGATATTCTGAAGGTCAAGGCCCAGGGGAGAATCAAGGTCATCAACCCCTTAGGAGGGCTTCTAGGTGCAAAGGACTTCTACAACGGAAGAGTGCCTGAATTCCCATGTTTCGCCGGGAAATACATTCTATACCTTGATGCTAACCTCGACATATACAGGTGTCCGGCGCTGAGTGAGAAATTGGGTTCGGTTGGGGACGATATAGAATTCGGCTGTAGGGACTGCAACTTGTGCTACTACCAGGGGGCCAGGGATTTCGGTTCGTTCTACTACTTGCTTGATACTCTCGAGCTCTTGCGTCGGGGAATCTGGAAAGGAGAAGCCATCAACGGGCTGCGACGGTTGGACCGAAGATTCCTGAGGGCCTTCTTGGATGCTGACGACCTACGGAAGAGTGGTGTACAGTGAGCATCAAGCAGTTCTATTGCACAGGACTCGTGATCCCCCTGAGCACATCTTCGATGAGCATGGTCCTCTCAATTCTCTTCATGAACACGATCTCCATCCTCTTGTTCGTCTGTGTCTACGTGACTACCTACGCATTCTATGCCATTGACAGCGTAGTGGGGATTGAAGTGGACAAAGTCTCACATCCCGAAGGGAGCCAGTTCTTGCGCAAGCATCGCACGGTGATGTGTGCGACAATCCTGTTGGCCATCGTGGCTTCCATTTCTATCTCTGTACTGGTTTCTCTGCCTATCGTGTTATTGGTAGCGATTGCACCCATGATCGCATTGCTGTATTCTGGTCTGCCTACGAGGCACCAGACGGGGAGGGCCTTCGGAATCAAGAGGGTTCCTCTCCTGAAAGATGCGTTCATCGCCGCAGGATGGGCATTCCTTCTGCCCTTCACCTTTCTATTCCTGAGTGTGCCCATGAAGCCTGAACATTGGCTCTTCGCCGTACCGTTTTTCTTGAAGCTCTTCATTATGGCTATCATCTATGATTTCAAGGACATAAACTCGGATAGGAAATCAGGGGTCAGAACGCTTCCCATCATGATCGGAGAAGGTCGCACTAAGACAGTCCTTCACCTTCTAAACTCCATTGCTACCGTGTCGATTCTTGTCCTGGTAGGTCTAACCGCGATTCCACTCCTAGGATTGATATTCATCCCGGCGTTCTTCTATCAAGGCCTGAACATCCACTTGCTACACAGGGATGCTCCGGACTGGGTATACTATGTCTTGGCTGATCTGGAGCAGTTCTTCTGGCTGGTCTTCGTCGTAATATGGGGGTTGTTGCCTGGGTCTGTATAAGCGACTCAAGAACCTCCATATGCTCTGGCAATCCACTGCCCCGAAGATGGTCTTCTTTGCCATAACGAGCCACTGCGATCTCTCCTGCACTACCTGTCGATTCCCCCAGATACCAGTGGACGAAAGGAAACATGTGGATTATGACGCCTCGCGAAAGGCTATTGATAAGCTAGCAGAGAACGATGTCAGATTGATATCCCTAACAGGCGGCGAGCCACTCCTGCACCCGAGATTCCTCGACATTTGCAGACATGTAGACAGCAGGGGGCTGATGATATCCTACATCGCCACCAACGGACTCCTGCTGGATGATAGGATTGCCAGAGAACTCTCGGGATTGAACATCAACATCGTAGGTCTTTCCATGGACATCATGGATGAAAACGGCGTTGGCAGGACGCGAAGCTACAACGTGAGAAAGGTGGTTAGAAGGGCTAAGGAGGTTCTTGATCGTCATGGCATCAAGTGCTATGCAGGTGTTCTACCTGGAAGGAGTCCCGAGGATGTGAGCGTGCTATTGGACCAGTGCAGAGAAATGGGATTCTCCAAGGTGATATTCTCGTACCCTCAGTGCAGAATGTCCTCCTCTTACAGGGCTGCTGCCGTGTCCGTGGACACCGACATCGACCCGCATCAGATGCGAGAAGTCGTCCATGCCATCAAAGAGGAGAAGAAGGCCACCACCAAACTTGGCATATTCAACACCGATGTGAACCTGGACGAGTTCCTGAAGGTTCACAGCGGGAAAGACTCGTCCTACGCTTGTCCAGCCGGAGAAAGGCAGTTCTACTTGGATTGGAACCTTGACCTTTACAGATGCTTCAATGACGGCATGTTGTTCGGGAACATTCTTGATCTGGGCAATCTTGACTTTGATTGCGAGAGTTGCCAGAAATGCACCCAACAGGCCTTCAGGGACTATGCTAGCTTCTACAGGGCCTACGATTTCCTAGATGGGCTTCGCAAAGGCTTCATTTCAGGCGACGGCAAGAAACTCAGAGCCCTTCTCTCGGACGGGGACAACTATCGGGCAATGCGCTCCCTCATGGAGGCCTACCTGGGGGGATTCGTCTGAGAGTTTCCCTATTCACCATGAACGGCGGGAACGGGACTGTGAGCGCCTCCATGGCTTTGAAGGAGTGGTTCGAGGGCAAGGGTGCGCAGTGCTCCGTGATTGACTTCATGAAGGAGACCAATCCATTGGGATCTCTCCTTGCAGAAGTGTACAATTCCCTTCTCAAGGGCGACTTGCGTCTCGCTTCATGGTATATGGAGGTTGCCCACATGTTCCCCCTCAACAAATCCGCCCCCATCAATCTCCTCTCCCGCAAGAGAGTCCTCAAGCTGCTCGATCGAGAAAAGCCTGACATCGTCGTTCTCACATGCCCATGGATCGTGGACCCTCTACTCCTTGCCCTGAAGGGAGATGCCCCCAGGAGGCCCAAGATCATCACCGTGGTCGTGGACCTGGGGGAAGGCATGACACCATCTTGGTTCAATGAAGATGTTGACTTCACTGTGCTGCCGACGCTGCATGCAGAGGGATACCTCAAGAAGCATGGCCTACTGGAAGGGCGATATGAGGTAATGGGTATGCCCCTGACCCCCCGCTTACTCGATGGCAGACCCTCAAGAGAGGAATCATTGGAGGCGCTGGGCGCCGAAGCACCTCTGTGCACCGTGATGGGCGGGAGAGAAGGAGGAAGGAACTCGCTGAGGATTGTGGATGCGCTCCTCAGAGAGAACATCGAGGCGGACATCATGCTCCAGTGTGGCAGCAATAGGGAATTGGCCAAGGTTGCATCCCGACGCAAGGGGGTCCACGTGGTTGGTTTCGTCGAGTCCATCGTCCCCCTCTATATGGCCTCGGACGTTGTGGTCACCAAGCCAGGGGCGCTGACAATTTCCGAGCTGATTGCGCTAAGAAGGCCGTTCATTCTTGACACACATCCAGTGGTAATGCCCCAGGAGAGAGGCAATGTGAGATTCGTAGGAGAAGAAGAGCTGGGTTTGATTGCAGACAGACTTGCAGACATCCCGAAGATGGTGAAAAGGATCCTTGGGGGAGAGACGAGCTTCCGATCCATGGACATCTACGGCACCGACAAGATAGGGGATATGATAATGAGTGAGGGGTCACTGTGAGGCTCGCTGTCACTGGAGCATCGGGATTCATTGGCGGCAGGCTGATGGAAGAGCTAGCGAGCAAGAATGCAGAGGTAGTAGGGATATGCAGGAGCAGATACACCAAGGGAAACGTCCTGGACAGGAGCTATCTTCGTGAGGTCCTGAGAGATGTGGATTTGGTGTATCATTGCGCGGCTGTCTTGGGCGGTGGCCACAAGAAGAAGGAGTATGAGGTCAACACCAGGGGCACGGAAAACGTGATCGAGATTGCAGTTGAGAATCGGGTCAAGCGCTTGGTGCACCTTAGCTCTTTGGCGGTGCTCGGTGAGTACAGCGACCATCAGGGGGATTCTGAAGAGAGTCCCTACGCCACCCGATGGAAGGATCCCTACACCCCATCGAAAATCGAGGCAGAGAAGATCATCCTAATGAGGAGGAAGGAGATTGAGGCGTACATAGTGAGGCCAGGATGGGTTTGGGGCCCAGGAGATGAAGCATCAAGAATGATGCTGGAGATGATTTCCAGTGGAAAGTTCCGCTTCATCGGGAATGGTAGCAATCTAACCTACTTCACCTACATAGACAATCTGTTATCTGTCCTCCTGAGACTGGGGGAGGTTGACGATGTAGTCTCAGGAGAAGTATTCAACATCACAGACGGTTACAGATTAAGCCTAAAGGAGTATGTCGATACCGTATGCCAGGTTCTGGGAAAAGAACCGGTCAGAAAGAGCGTCCCTGTTCCAATCGCCGAAATCCTTGCCTGGTTCACAGATGTTTTGTTGAGGGACCCGCACGCAACCCGACAGAACGTGGCGATAATGTCTCACGACTTGTATTTCTCAGTCGAAAAGGCAAAGACTCTTCTGGGATATGATCCAGACACAGATCTTGAGGTGCAAATCAAGGAGACCGCTCGACATTTCAAGATTCTTTAGAAGGTCTATCTATGCGAAAGCCAAGTGGTAAGAGGAGCTTTCAGGGGGAATGTACCCCATGAGAATCCTCATGCTGTGCTCGCGATTTCCTCCTGCACCAGGAGGGACCGAGACCTACGTTCTAGAGCTCAGCAAGGAATTGATGAGAAAGGGGCATCAGGTCATAGTCCTTACATCGGACATGTACTGCGATACGCCCCTGATAAAGCAGAAGCATTTCAAGAGCGTGTTCGATGGTATGGTCAAGAGATTCTCCTCATTCACAGTTCCCGGAGAGGCGGATTTCCCGGTGTATCCAGGCATCGGGCTTCGAGCTCTTCGTGAGGAGGCAGATGTCATACATGCCCACAGCTACGGATGCTTCAACACCTTGTCTCCACCGATTATAGGTAAGATCCGCGGCATAAGGACCGTCTTTACCCCTCATTTCCATCCAGACTACAGTGATTGGGGGGGCAAGAAGAGGATGTTCCTCAGGAGGATATATGATAGGACCTTGGGATGCTTCTCGGTCAATCTTGTGGATGATGTCGTTGTTCTTACGAAGTTTGAGGAAAGGCTCATGCGAGAGAGTGGGATACTTCGGCCCGGTACAAGGGTTCATTTGGTGGATTCGGGTGTTGATTTTGAACGTTTCAGCCAGCACCCTAATCCGGAGGCATTCCGGGAACATTTCGACATCGCAGACAATGAGAAGCTCATATTGTACGTAGGAAGATTGGCCCAGAAGAAGGGGCTGGAGGACCTGATCGAGGCAGCGCCGTTTGTCATCGAACGGTTTCCAGAGGCCAAGTTCGTGATTGTGGGAGAAGATATGGATCTCGGCGAATGGATGAGAATGGAAATCGACCGAAGAGGCCTGTCCGGAGACTTCCTTCTCACAGGGTTCCTCAAGCAGGCAGACATGCTTGTGTCCGCGTATCATTCCTGCTATTCGCTTGTCCTCCCGTCAGAGTATGAAGCATTCGGTCTCGTTTTGGCGGAGGCAATGGCCTGCGGAAAACCCTGCGTGGCCACTGACGTGGGTGGGATTCCAGATGTCGTGCTGGACGGAAAGACGGGAATGCTAGTGCCGCCAAGGAACCCAAATGAACTTGCTCTTGCCCTGTGCAGAATGCTCTCGGACCCTGAGACTGCAAGGAAGATGGGAATCCTGGGAAGAGAATCGGTGGAAGAGAGATTCTCCTGGTCCAAGGTTGCGGAGAACATGTTGAGGATATATCGGGGCTGATCAGGAGGACTATTGGCGTGATGACGCCTGTCCTGGAACAACGGCGGGAATGTCATGCCTGACCCTGCCGTCCTATGGGATGATTCAAGACCTTGGCAAACCCCTTCGTGGAAAAGACATCTAGGGGCCCGAATCCGCACCTCTCTCACACATCCTCAGTCTGGCGGTTATGGGTCACCTTCACAATGTGAAGGTCGGGAGTTCGAATCTCCCTGAGCCCACTTCCCATCCACCTGTAATCGGCCTTGATATGCAACCCGCTTGACACTCGTCATTAGACAACCTTTTAAGTCCCTCTCGTTTTTGCACAAGTCGCCATGGCCCTTGAGAAGAAGACCGTCAAGGTTGGAGGGATGACCTGTGCTACGTGCGCTAACACGATCGAGACCGCTCTCTCCAATGTCGAGGGAATCAAGAGCGGGGTCATCAATCTCGCACTTGAGCGGGCCACCGTGATCTACGATCCCAATGTCACCAGTCTCGAGACCATTGGTAAGGCGATAGACGACGCCGGCTATCAGTTCGTCGGCCTTGAGGAGGGCCGAGAGCAGGTCGAGGAGTTCCATCGAAAGGACATGGAGTACAAGAAGAGGATCACCATCTTCGCGCTCGCCGTTGGGTTCCCGATGCTCGCGGTGGGCATGACGTGGGACCTCCTCTCGCTGTCGGACGACGCTGCTCACCTCTTCATCCGCAACTTCGTATTCTTCCTCCTTGCGACGTCCGTACAGTTCTACCCGGGTCTGAAGTTCTACAAGGGGACGTTGAAGGCGTTCAAGAACAGGACCGCCAACATGGACACGTTGATTGCCGTGGGCACCAGCGCCGCCTACTCCTACAGCGTTATCGTCACCTTTCTCCCCGATCTGTTCGGAACCCACGCCGTCTACTACGACACCGCGGCGATGATAATAGGCCTGATACTCCTTGGGAACTATCTCGAGGCCAAGGCCAAGAGCGGCACGTCCCAGGCGATTCGGACGCTGATGGAGCTTCAGGCGAGAACGGCGATGGTCCTCCGAGACGGGATTGAGCGGGAGATCCCTATCGAAGAGGTCGCGGTGGGCGACATCATCCGCGTGAGACCGGGGGAGAAGATCCCCGTGGACGGCGTAGTCCTGGAGGGCAGCTCTTCCGTGGACGAGTCCATGGTCACGGGAGAGAGCATTCCCGTCGAGAAGTCGGCCGGCAGTGCCGTTGTCGGAGCTACGATAAACAAGACTGGAACGTTCAAGATGGAGGCGAGGAAGGTCGGCGAAGAGACAATGCTGGCCCAGATCATCAAGATGGTCCAGGAGGCTCAAGAGAAGAAGGCCCCGATTCAGCGGATCGCGGACAGGGTCGCCGCCTATTTCGTTCCCGCCGTCATATCGATAGCGGTCTTCGCGCTCCTATTCTGGCTCCTCATCGGGTCCAGTATCTGGGCACCTCGCGCGGGCCTGACCGCGTTCACTTTCTCACTTCTCATCTTCATCTCGGTCATGGTCATCGCGTGCCCTTGCGCACTCGGACTGGCAACGCCCACCGCCATCATGGTCGGCACCGGGTTGGGTGCGAAATACGGAGTCCTGATCAAGGGCGGTGAGGCTCTCGAGACGGCAGGCAAGCTCGACATTATCGTTTTCGACAAGACCGGTACCCTGACGAAGGGAGAGCCAGAGGTCACCGACATCGTCGCTCTGCCCTCGTCGACCGAGGATGAAGTGCTCAGACTCGGGGCAATCGCCGAGGCAGGGTCCGAACATCCGCTCGCGGAGTCCATACTCAGAAGGGCAAGGACCAGTTCCGTGTCCTACGATGAGCCCGACTCCTTCGAGGCCATCCCTGGAATGGGAGTCAGTGTAAGAGCCAGCGAGACGGACATCCTCCTGGGGAACAGGAGGCTGATGGAGACCAGGAACGTGGACACCGGAGCAATAGAGCACCAGCTCCGGAGACTGGAGGGCGAGGGCAAGACGGCGGTCATCGTAGCGAGCAACGGAACGGTCATCGGCACCATCGCGGTCGCCGACACCCTGAAGGACACGTCCGCCAGGGCTGTCAAGGCGCTGAAGGAGAAGGGGATCGAGGTCGTGATGATCACCGGAGACAACGAACGGACCGCCAAGGCCATGGGCCGCAAGCTCGGAATCGACAGAGTCCTCTACGAGGTCCTCCCGCAGGACAAGGCGTCCGAGATAGCCAGACTCCAGCGGGAAGGGAAGAAGGTGGGCATGGTGGGCGACGGGATTAACGACGCCCCCGCGCTTGTCCAGGCCGACGTGGGAATCGCCATTGGTGGCGGGACGGACGTGGCCATCGAGTCCGGTGACATAGTCCTCGTGCGGGACGATCCGCTGGACGTGGTCGCCTCCATGGAGCTGAGCTCCAAGACGATGTCCAAGATCAAGCAGAATCTCTTCTGGGCCTTTGCGTACAACACGGCGGGCATTCCGATCGCCGCCGGAATACTCTATCCCGCCTTCGGAATACTGCTTGCCCCGATAATCGCGGCCGGTGCGATGGCCTTCAGCTCCGTCTCCGTCGTCACGAACTCACGATTGCTGAAGAGGTTTGTTCCAGAAGTCAAGCGGTTGAGAGTCGAGCAGGAAGTGCACGAACCGCCTCGACCGCAGAAAGAGGAGGTGAAACAAGTGGCTATAGACCCCATCTGCAAGATGGAAGTGGATCCGGAGACCGCCGCGGGGGAGTACGAGTACAAGGGCAAGAAGTACTACTTCTGCGCGGTGGGTTGCATGAACAGATTCCAGCAAGATCCGGAGAAGTACATCGAGTAGGACTATCGAATCCGAAATCTTAATCTGCCCCAAAGCGAATGGGCGAACCAGTGAGGAGGTTGAGATTCCGTCAGATCGCTTCTATCGCCGTGGCTATACTGACCGTGGCTGCTGCTCTGGGCGCCATGCAGAGCTCTTCCGAATCACCCACTCCCAGGCTGCTCAGTCCCGCCAACGAGACCGTCTTTAGCGGGAACCTGGAGAACTTCTCACTGTCCGCGTCCTTCATGGCGGGCCTGCAAGGCGTGGACGGAGGAATGGAGGAGGCTGAGGACAACATATACAACAACACGGACAACACGCTCGAGGGAATCTGGATATGGTGCCGGTACTACAGGGCCACCGGTGACAACGTCTACTTCCCGAACGTGCTCTCGGCCTGGAACTACTCGATGAACAACACCGCCTGGACCGAGTGGGACTCGGGCAGGGTCTACAGCTCCGCCTGGGCGCTCCTAGCCGAGCGGGAATACAGGATGGCCTACGGCCTGACCGATATGATGTGGTATGCGAACCAGTCCGCGACCTACATAATCAGCAGAAACGGATGGGAGGAGCCAGTTCTCCCGTTCGACGACATCGCCAAGCGCCATATAATGGGCTGGGGAGCCGGCGCGCTCTACAAGTGGGCGACGCAGCTCGGTAATACCTCGGCCGCCCAAAGCGCCGCGAACATTGGCGACCTTCTGAGAATCGCCATAGAGGGCGACACGAGTCTTCTGAACAACGAAAGCTGGGCTCTCGCCGGCGGGGCGTCCTTCTGGGGTGTTGCGACGACCTATCTGGCGGAGAATCCCAACGCTAGCTGGATAGACACATACGCGCCTCTCATGAAGATAGTGGTTCCAGATCCCGGCTCCGGACCGGGAAGAAGCCAGAACGGGTGGGAGGCGTGGTACGCCCTCGGGTGGTGGGCGGCCTTCAACGCCACCGGGAACCAGACGTACCTGGGACACTATCAGAACATCACGGACAGGCTAATCACGAGGGACGGGGACCGCGACGGTGGCGTTCCCACGAACGTGGGGGACCCGGATGACGGGGACGAATCCTGGGTGACCGCCTATCGCGCCTACTTCTGTCTCCGCCAAGGAATCCCGATATACGACCACAGGCCGCCGGGCCCGCCGGAGATCGTTAGCATCGAGGTCACTGACACCGCGAACGTCACGCTCATCTGGAACCTCTCTTCGGACGACGGAGCGGGCACGGGCGACGTGTACGCGTACGAGATACTATCGTCCGAGATCTTCAACGTATCCGGTGCGGGGTATCAGCTTCTCAGCACCGTCGGGAACGGCACTTCAAGCTTTGTGCACACGGGAGGGGGTTCCGACAAGAAGACACACTTCTACTTCGTTGCTGCGAGGGATTTCGAGGATTTCACATCGAAGTCGGAACAGGCGGTGAAGTTCTCCCGGGACCTCACCCTCGGACCGAACCTTGTCAGCATCCCACTGCTCGGTGGCGATGTGCCCATTGCGGATGCTTTGGCGGGCGTCAGCTATGACACAGTTCGCGCCTACGGCGGCCCTGCCGGCAGACAGTGGCTCCTTCACAGCCCAGGCCGTGAGTACGGCGACCTGACCGCATTGAACAGCTCAATGGCGATCTGGATCAATGTCACGGCACCCTCGGAGATCATAATGACCGGTCTCGTTCCGCACACAACGACAATAGTCCTTGAAACAGGCTGGAATCTCGTGGGATTCACCTCCTTCGCGGCGGACTTCTCAGTTTCTTCGTTGAAGTCACAGATCCCAGTCCTTCGTGTCGAAGGGTTCAGCGGAACGGACATCCCACACCATCTCAAGGTCCTCGCTGACACGGACCTGTTCTCAGCGGGAAACGGCTACTGGGTGAGGGCCGATGCCGACGGCATTGTGACCATCGTGAGCTGACTTGCCCGCGAGAAAACCATATTAGCGGAAGATGGCATACCCAGCCTGGTGAAACAGAAACAGCTCGAGATCAAACTGCAGAAGGCGCAGCCGTACGTCAAGCCATCCGCCAGATTCGAGCAGTACTCGACACCCGCCGAGATCGCATCGGACATGCTCTGGACAGCATTCATGGACGGGGACATTCAGGGCAAGAGGGTCGCTGACCTGGGCTGCGGCACCGGCATCCTTGGAATCGGCGCCTCTCTTCTCGGTGCGAAGGAGGTCTACGGCGTGGACATCGACGCACACGCCATAGAGGTCGCGATACAGAACGCTGTCAAGCTCAAGGCCAACGTCCATTTCGAGGTGATGAAGGTCTCCGACTTCCACGAGCCCGTGGACACCGTCATTCAGAACCCGCCCTTCGGGGCGCAGACGAGGCACGCGGACATCCCCTTCCTCATGACCGGCGTGAACGTGGCTGGCGTCATGTATTCCCTTCATCTTCAGGACACTGAGGAATTCGTTCGGAAGAGGGCTGAGGTTCTCGGCTGCTCCGCCGAAACACTAAAACGTTATATATTCGTGATACCCCATACGTACGAGTTCCATACGAAGGAGAAGGTGAGTTTCGATGTCACACTCTTCAGATTCAAGAGAGAATGAGCCGCCAAAGGAGAAGAAACTGGTCTTCCCTGGCGATGAGCTCGCGGTCAGCGAGGAGTACATAGCAGGAGAAGGCACGCTCGATGAGAGGGGCAAGATATACGCCAGCACTGTCGGCATAGTAGAGCTCGACAGTAAGGAGCGCGTCCTCAGAGTGAAGGCCTTCAACCCTCCCATCACGGTGAAGAACGGCGACGATGTGATCGCCGTTGTATCGGGAACGAGGGAATCGATGGGAACGGCAGACGTCGTTCAGGTCGAGGGAAAGGAGAGATCCGTGTCCGGAGACACAAACGGGTCCATTCACGTCTCGAAGGTCTCCTCGAGCTACACCAAGTCCGTCAAGGGAGAGTTCTATATCGGCGATATCATACGCGCAAAGGTCATTTCGACAGACCCCTCACTTCAGCTAGCGACAACAGGGAAGAGATACGGCGTCTTGAAGGGCTTCTGCACACAATGCAGGATCCCTATGATAAGAAAGGGAAACACCCTGTACTGCGAGAGCTGCGATTCCACCGATCGGAGGAAGATATCCAGCGACTACGGCGACACAATGGTCGAAACGGAAAAGAATATGAAGCATCGCGAGCATATGGATGAGAAGGAAGTGCCATGAGCGACGAGACCAAGGAACTCCTAGCTGAGATACGAAGGATGCGCGCCGAGCTCCAAGAAGTCAGAGACATCGTGAACACGCTCTTCAGCATGGTCATCGAGGTTGACCTCGATGAGGAATTCGAGGCCTTCCACGATCCGAAGTCCAACCCTTCTATGTACAACTGACATGCCGGGGGTTCTCGAATTCGTGCGACGCCACCGAGAGTGGCGGTCCGAGTGTATTAATCTCATAGCCTCGGAGAACGTGACGAGTGAAGCCGTCCGGGGGCTTCTGGCTTCCGATTTCGGTCACCGCTACACGTTGCCTCTGAACACGGATCTCCATGGCGTTTTCGTGGAGAACGCCTACAGGGGCACGAGGTATGTCGACGAGGTCGAGAGCTACGGCGAGGACCTCGCCAAAGAGATCTTCGAATGCGGTTTTTCGAGCTTGAAACCCCTTTCCGGTCACGTCTCCTCCATGCTGATGCTTCTTTCCTGTTGCAGAAAGGGCGAGACCATCCTGACCGTCAGCCCCGAGGACGGAGGGTACGACGGCTACGCCTCGGAGAACGTGCCGCAGATGCTCGACATGAAGTGCGAGTACCTCCCCTTTGACGGCGCCGCGGCGAACATCGATTACAGCATGGCAGCCGACAAGATAAGGGACATCTCGCCGTCCATCGTTGTCGTGGGCACGAGCTTCCTCCTGTTCCCTTACGATCTGAGGAGGCTCAGGGACGCGTGCAGCGACGTGGGAGCGACCCTTGGCTACGACGCCTCCCATGTACTCGGGCTGATCGCTGGAGGCGAGTTCCAGACTCCCTTCCAGGACGGCGTCGATGTCGTCATAGGCAGCACGCACAAGTCATTCTTCGGCCCGCAGGGGGGCATCTTCCTGACCACTGACGAAGGCATCTTCGAGGAGGCGAAGAAGAACATCACGTGGAGAGTTCTCGACAATGCCCACTGGAACCGCATCGCCGCACTCGCACTCGCACTCGAGGAGATGAAGAAGTTCGGGAAGGAGTATGCCCAGAAATGTGTCCGCAACGCCTCCGTTCTCGCAAAGCAGCTGCACGAGCACGGCGTCCATGTACGATATGAGAACGAAGGCTTCACTCGCTCCAGTCAGGTGTTGCTGGACAGCAGCAGGATTGAGGAAGAACAGGGCACGAGGATAAACGACCTGGCGATCAGGCTTGAGGAGTCAAACATCATCATCGATGCTGTCGGCAGAATGGGAGTCAACGAGATCACCAGGCTCGGCGCGGACGAGGCTCACGTGGCAGACCTGGCATCTCTCATCTCACGCTGCATCTCGGGCGAGAACGTCCTTGCCGAGGCCAAGAAGCTGAGGGAGGGGCTCTCCATCCAATACTGCTTCTGAGGTTCCCGTCAAGCGACAATATGATATTCGGTGACGCAATCTGACTCTCGTGAATGCAGACATGGAGAGATACAACCGTCAGCTCGTTCTTCCTCAGATCGGGGAGGACGGACAGCGGAAGTTGATCGGCGCTAGAGTTGCCGTGATCGGCCTGGGCGCTCTCGGCTCTCTCAGTTCCATCCTCCTCGCACGCGCCGGAATGGGACACATCGTCCTAATCGACAGGGACGTCGTTGAGCTCGACAACCTCCAAAGGCAAGTCCTGTACGGTGAGCGCGATCTTGGCGAGGCAAAGGCAGTCGTGGCGGGGAGGAGGATAGGAGAGATGAACTCGTCCGTGGAGGTCCAGCCCTTCCCATCTGACCTGATCCCGAAGAACGTCGATGACATGCTCGCTGGCGTGGACCTCGTCGTCGACGGCCTCGACAACATGAAGACGAGATTCGTCGTCAACGATTACTGTGTCAAGAACGACATACCGTTCGTCTACGGCGGTGCCGTGGCAACATACGGAATGACGATGACGATAGTCCCCAACAGGACGGCGTGCTTCGAGTGCCTATTCCCATCCCTGCCGCCCGCCGGGTCAGTGGCCACATGTGAAACTGAAGGCATCCTCAATACGGTCCCCGCGACGGTGTCCTCGCTCCAGGTCGCCGACGCACTGAAGCTCATCCTTGGAGAGGAAGTCGGAGGCAAGCTCTTGACGTACGACGCTTGGCTGCGCGAGATTAATGAGATGGACATCTCCAGGAACGAGGATTGTCCTTCCTGCGGGAGGAAGGAGTTCCGATACTTGACCGAGGACGATGCAGATCTCGCCGTCTCGCTCTGCGGAACGAACAGCGTCTCGATCAGTGCGAAGGGGACCGAACGCATCGACTTCGACTCCTTGGAAGCCCGCCTCGCGAAGATCGGGGACACACGCAGGGGAGAGGACATCCTCAAGTTCGCTGTCGATGAATACAAGATGACGATTTTCCAGGACGGTCGGGTGCTCATATCGGGCACAGGGGACACCGCCAAAGCCAGGTCGCTGTATTCCAGGTTCATAGGAGACTAGATGCGATGAAGCTCATCTCCCTTCTGTCCGGAGGCATCGATTCTCCGGTCGCCACGTACCTGATGCTGCGAAGAGGCGATCAGTGCTTGGCTCTTCACTTCGACAACCAACCCTTCACCGATGAGAGCCAATTGGGGAAGGCGAAGGACCTGGTGAGGTGCTTGCAGGAGTATTCCAGTGAGAGGATTCCTCTCTACATCGTCCCTCACGGAAAGACGCAGATCGAGTTCGCCCGAAATGCCATACGCCGGTTCGGGTGCGTCTTCTGCAGAAGGATGATGTTCCGCATCGGCGAGAGGATTGCCAGAAGGGAGGGGTGCGAAGCGTTGGTCACCGGTGAATCCCTCGGTCAGGTCGCTTCACAGACGCTTCCAAACATCGTCGTCGAGGAGGAAGCGGTCGACATCCCCATCCTGAGGCCGCTCATCGGATTCGACAAGCTGGAGATAGAGAGAATCGCCAAGGAGATCGGCACGTACGAGATCTCGATCAGACCCGGGCTCTGCTGCACGATTGTCCCAGATAGGCCAGCGACGGTCTCTGGCATCGAAAGGATCAGAGAGGAAGAGATGAAGGTGGGTGTCGAAGAGCTCGTCGAGAACGCACTGGCGGAAATGGAGGTCCAATGACCTTCTATCTGCTGGAGCCTTGCAGGACGTCGGCAGGTTTCATGTCAACACTGAAGGGGGAAGTCAGGCTGGACCTCGGGAGGACGGCCTCACTTCTCAGAGACGCGGACTACGAGGTCACCGACGCCGGCCCTCTCCTCGTCGTCAAGAAGGAAGTCGAACTCACGCTGTACCGGAACGGGAAGACTATTGTGAAAACGAACGATAGGGAGGAGGCGGAGAGGTCGGTGAGCGAGATATACTCCCTCATTCTTCCGGAGCGCGGTGAGACCAGATGAAAGCTGTGCTGGACTCCTCGGCCCTCCTCGTGGGCAAGTATCCAGAGATGGAAGAGATGCTCACAACGCCCGATGTCATTCGAGAACTGGAGAAAAAGGGAATGACATCCGAGCTCCGCTCCTTCATCGAGGTGAAGCTCAGGGTCGCTTCACCGTCGGAGGAGGGAATGGAACGGGTGATGGAAGCATCCCTGGAAAGCGGCGATTCCGAGAGGCTGTCACAGACGGACACTGGACTCCTGGCGCTCGCGCTGGACGAGAAAGCGACCATCCTCACCGACGACTACTCGATCCAGAATCTCGCCATGGTGTTGGGAATCGACTACAAGGGTGTCATGTTTCCAGAGATCACGAAGAGAGTGTCCTGGCGGTATCGATGCGTGGGCTGTGGAAGGAGATACGAGGACCACTCTGAAGTCTGCGAAGTTTGCGGTTCAAGGTTGAGAACCTACAGGAAGCAAGAGGAGAACATAGAAAAGCAGAAGTAGTCGTTGGACTTGGTGAGGACTAGGCTCAGAGAGCATCAAGGGTCTGAAGATATGAGACTCACATTCGTGTGGCAGGACTGTGTTGTGGTTGGGAGCAATGGTACGAATCTGATTGCCAATCCTTGCTTTCCCAGTACGCAGAAGGCCGTCAGCCTTGACGATCTTCCCCGCCTCGATGGAGTAATCGTAACGCATCCCGGAGTGGACACACTCTCATGGCAGGTCCTGGAGCCAGTGAGAAGGACCATTCCCGTGGTTTGTCCCCGCGGAACCGAGAAGAGGCTCAAAAAGCGCGGGTTCGTGAACGTGTACGAGGTCCAGCCGGGAAGGGCCTTCAACATCGGGGACACGAGGGTGGTGACTCTCCCCTCCAAGCATACGAGGGAGTCCTTTGGTGTACTGTTCTCCTCCGCCAAGAACGTGTATTTCGCGGGTCCGACTCTCCTCTTCGAAAAGATGGCCGCGATCGGAAACACGTATGAGATAGACCTTGCACTTCTGCCCGTCGGCGGGAAGATCCGTGGAGGACGCAGCGTGATGGATCCGGACGAGGCCGCGGACGCGGCGGCCCGCCTGAAGGCCAAGTCCGCCGTCCCTATCCACTGGCACCCCGCTCGCATCGGAGGAAGCGAGGTTCGACCCCCTGGAACCCCCGAGGAGTTCCAGAAGGCGGTTAGAGAGAGGAAGCTGAGGACCAGAGTGAGGGTCCTCCGGCCGTCGGACGCGATAATAATCTGACTACTTACTCGCCGTATCTCCTCTGTCTCATCTGGTAGGACCTTATCGCCCTCAGAAAATCCAGTTTTCGAAAGCCAGGCCAGTATACGTCGACGAAGTACAGCTCGCTGTAGGCCAGCTGCCACAGAAGGAAGTTGCTTATCCTCTCCTCCCCCGAGGTCCTCAGGATAAGGTCCGGATCTGGAACGTCCGCCGTGTACAGCTTGGACGCGAAGGTCTTCTCATCTATGCTGTCCACCGAGATCTTCCCATCCTTCACGTCCTGAGCGAGGCTTCTGATGGCAGTGATGATCTCCTCCCTCCCTCCGTAGGCGATGGCGATGTTGTAGAAGTAGTTGTTATAGTCCTTGGTCATCTCCTCTGCATACTCTATCGCCTCCCTCACGTCCTTTGGGAGAAGCTCCCTTTCTCCCAACACCCTGACCCTTATGCCGTACTCGTGGACTCTCTCGTCCTCACCGATCCTCCTGAAGTTCTCCGCGAAGAGGCTCATGAGATGACTGACCTCCTTCTTGCTCCTTTTCAGGTTCTCCGTGGAGAAGGCATAGACCGTGAGGACCTTGACGCCGACATCGAGGCACCACTGAAGAACCTCCTTGAGCTTGTCCCCTCCCCTCTCATGCCCGACGTTGGGATCGATGCCCAGGTCTCTTGCGAACCTTCTGTTCCCGTCCATGATTATCGCGATGTGTCCGGGGATCTTGCCGCTCTCGACCTGCATCTCAAGCCTCTTGACGTAGGCCTGATAGGCGGTGTCGGATATCATCCGCGTGATTTCGCTAGCCATCTCTTCTCGAAAATCCTTCACCGACTATTTCTATCTTCCCATGCCTCTGGTGAGACATCTGGAACGGTCTCGGAAGCTTGAAATAGGTGGTGGCGTAATCTGGCCTTACATAGCTTCCAGGCAGTGCAAGAAATGAAGTACAGGGACTACGCGGAGATCTCCAGCCGCCTGCAGAAACCATCGGACATAAACGTCATCGCCCAGAGCAGGGGACTGGACAAAGAACTGCTCATGGTGCTCTACACACAGAACGTCGTCAGGGATGCTACGAGGAGGTTCTATGTGGTCAAGAGAAGGGCACCCAAGTTGCTCCATCTCTGGAAGAGCGGCAAGTCCTTTCGTCAGATATCCGAGACGTTCTCGTTCCCGCCCATTCTGATGGCCCTGCTGATAATGCAGGAGAACAAGATCTCTCGGAAGCGCTTCTGGAAGATGGCCCTCAAGCCTGAGGACATCAAGGACAACAGGCTCCGACAAGACATCAGGAATGCGTGCAAGGCCGATCTCGTCTACTCTCCAGAGGGTATCGAGAGACAGAGGGAGAGGGGCAGATGGGGAGAAGCCAAACTGAACGAGTGGCTGGACAAGAAGAACATCGAGTACCGGACCGAAGCGGAGCTTCGAGGTAAGTACAAGAAGACACCGGACGCCCTTTTCCACAAACCTCTCAGGTTGGACGGCTCCGACCGGATGTGGATAGAGTCCAAGGCAACATTCGGAGACCCGGTTGAGCTCAAACGGCACGTGAAGAAACAGTTGCAGCCCTACCGGTCCATGTTCGGGGAGGG
>JAGMAI010000056.1 GCA_023130895.1 Thermoplasmata archaeon | reverse complement strand
TCAGTATTCTCCCGCTGGAGGGGTCTATCGGCGAGTTAATGTCGACCCTCACAAGAACAGATTTGCCTTTCAGATCGAAGTCATCCAGAGTGAGGAATTCCTCTCCCATGACGCACGTCTGAGAGGACTACGGATAGATATCTCTTTCGACTTGGACGGTTGCGGTGCAGCAGACTCGATATTCTGGCTCCTTACCAGATTGGCGAACGAGGACAAAAAAAATATTATACTGCGGGTCGATATATGCGCCGAGGCTCGTCATTGACTCCTGATTATGAGATTCCCGAAGGCAAGATAATCAAGACGCTCAACGGCGGGACGGATGCCCTCAAGAAGATACTTCTCGACCTGAAGAAATATGCCTTCAGCGGGTATGTGAAGACGATCTACCTTCGGGATAACGAGCCTTCCATAGGGTACGTGATCGTCAAAGAGGGCACCCCCGCCATCTCCGTCTACACCGGTGAGGGAGGCTCTGAGCTGGGACGAATGAGCCTCAAGAAGATCTGGGAGGACTCCTACGACAGGAAGTGCAAGATTGAGCTGCATGCAAGGGTCGAGGTGGGTGAGTTCATCCGCCGATTCGGTGCGAAGGCCAGCATCGCCAAGCTGAGGAAGGCGGAGAAGATCAGGATAGTTGACAAGGCGGAGAAGGTCCTCAGCAGGAAGCTCAAGCTGTGGGAGAACAGGGGCTACGATGTGACCGAACTGGCGAAGGCTCTCAAGGGTGACACGGAGAAGGCCAGGGGGATGTTCCGAACTTTCGATGAGGATGTCAAGAAGCTGAAGATACTGGAGGAGATCCTGGATTCTATGGAGACGAGCGGGTTCGAGGACGAGGTCCAGGCGATCAGGTCGAGGTTCAGGAAACCGAAGATGAACCTCGCGATAGAGGCAGACATCGAGCGGCTTAGAGAGAAGATAGAGGAAAAGAAGGATATGGAGAGCTGGCTGACCGCCGAGGAGAAGGTCATTGGGGATAAGGAAACGGAAGCCAGGGCCTCCGCTGTCGCTGACATGCTCGTGGAGAAGGCGGATGACGAGGCCGAACTACCAGATGTGCCCCCCCTCAGGAAGGAGGAGGCCGAGAGCAAGCACGAGCGGGACGAGAAGACCAACCTGATCGGCCAGTTCACGTTCGACAGGTTCGTCGTCGGTCCAAGCAACAGGTTCGCACAGGCGGCATGTCTCGCCGTTGCGAAGACGCCGTACAAGGCCTACAATCCTCTTTTCATCTGCAGCGGACCCGGTCTTGGAAAGACGCACCTGCTCAACGCGATAGGGAACTATATCATGGAAAGGTCGCCAGAGACGAGGGTCCTCTACTTCACGCTGGAGACGTTCATCAACGAGTACAACGACGCCAAGAGAAGGGGCGACCTCTCAGCCTTCAGGAACAAGTACAGGAACCTGGATGTGATGCTTCTCGACGATGCCCAGTTCCTCTCTGGGAACGACGACGTGCAGGAGGAGCTCTTCCACACTTTCAACGCCCTCTACAACGAGAACAAGGAGATCGCGCTGACGAGCGACCGACCGCCGAAGGACATCCCCGAGCTCGAGGACCGCCTCGTGTCCAGGTTCGAATCGGGCCTTGTCGCGGATATCCAGATCCCAGAGGTCGAGACGAGAGTCGCGATTCTGGCGAAGAAGGCGGAGGAGGCGGAAGTGGTCCTCGGTGAGGATGTCCTGGACTTCATGGCGAACGCTCCGACCGACAACATCCGCGAGCTGGAAGGCCTGCTGAACCGCGTGGTCGCGTATTCTTCGCTGACCGAAGTCCCGGTCACGCTGGAGATGGCGAAGGATGTGCTGTCCGACGTAGCCACAAGAGTGGCGTTGAGAGAGGGCGAGATCGTTGAGGAAATGGAGAGAGAGCTTGTCGGGGGCAGGAGCTATCTCATCGAGGAGGACAGACCCGCGAACGTCTTCAGGCTGTCCCGCGAAGCGATGGAGGAAGGAACCACCGCGTTCCTGGTCACGCGAACGAACCCGAAGAGGATGAGGGACCTGTTCGATCTGGGCGATGCGCGGATCATCTGGCTGACCGATAGGGACAGCGCGACCGAGGAAACGATTCCGCCCACGTTGGAGCGGATAATGTACATGGTAGAGAACTTCGTCAAGAGCACCGAGAAGGGCGTCGTGGTGCTCGACGGTCTGGAGTATCTCATAAGTAACAACAACTTCGACGCCGTGCTGCGCTTCCTGAGAAGGCTCATAGACGAGGTCTCCGAGAGCAGCGCCTTCCTCTTGCTGTCCGTAAGTCCGAAAACACTGAGGGAGCAGGAACTGAAGATCCTCGAGAGGGAGATGGAAGTCAGGATATTCCGCTAACCCCTTCTCATATCTCTTATCTCTTTTCTGAAGACCTTGAGGAGCCGGAGGGAGTCCACGTATTTCTCTTCCTTCAGGGTCATGCTCGCCTTCTTCAGTATCTGTATGGGTCTCTTGAGGTCCCCTCCTCTGACCTTGAGCTCCAGTAGAATGTCCCGGGCCCTCCTGACCTCCTCCACGAGCTTGGCGGGCAGTCTCTCGATCAGCTTCTCCTTGCTCTGCTTCGCGAACAGGGAGGCGACGTCCCACTCCTTTCTCTGAAGGGCCGCCGAACCCTCCTTGTACAAGTGCTCTGCCACTGACACGTCGATTCCAAACTGCGAAGCGTCGGTGATCAGCAGCTTCGCCTCCTCGAGAGCGTCCTTCGCCGTGGTCAATCCTGCGCCGACGGTCTCGAACTTCTTCTTCGCGGACTGCAGGTCCTTTATGGAACCCTCGAAGTCCTCGTTCTCCAGGGACAGTATCGCGCTCTCTATCAGTTCCTCGGTTCTCTCGACATCTGCTCCCAGCCCCATCGCGGCGGTTACGTCCTCACGGAATGCCTCGAGGCTCTCAGCAATCTGCTGCATGAAAGCGTCCTCAAGGCCGCTCTTGCTCTGCCTCACGAGCCCAACGGCCTTCCTTACATCTCTCCTCTTCCCAGCAGCGATCGCCTCGCTGATCAGCTTCCTGCTCTCGGCTATGTCGACGCCAAGCTTCTTGGCGGATATGAGCATCGGCTTGACCTCGTTCACGAGCTTCGGGAGGGTCTTGTAGAGGGTTCGTATGTCTTCCTCCTCCTCGACCTCCTCGGCCATGCGGGCGTCTCTCTTCGCTTGCACCCTTTCCAGGACCGTGATATGTGGCATCGGAGGCTCGATCTCCAGCTCCTGAGGGAACTCGGGCTCCGGCAGCTCCACCGCCTCTTCTTCCACTTCCTCGGCGGGCTCTTCTGGAACCAGTATCGCCTCTCCTTCTTCGAACTCCTCAGCCGCTTCCTCTTCGGCGGGAGCCTCTTCCTCTGATTCGAACTCAACCCCACAGCTCGGACAGGACGAGGCATCACTGGCAACTATCGCCTGACAGACGGGACACTCGAATTCAGCCTCTTCATCCCCGGCGAACTCCGCGTCGCATTCAGGGCAGGACGTTGCGTCGGAGGCAACTGAAGCGCCGCAAACGGGACACTCGAACTCGACGTCCTCTTCCCCCTCGACGACGGCTGTATCGTTCTTCCCCAGGCTCTTGATGTCTTCCAGGATGTCGCCCTCTTCGCCCTTATCCTCTCCAACGATGTTCGCGAGGATTTGATCTATCGATTTCTCGTCGTTAATCGTGATCTTATCTATGTCCAAACCCGGCTTCGAATCGAAATCGAAAAGTGTCAAATCGGTGTGGCAAGAAGGGCAAATCTTGGCGGCGGGGTCTATTGTTGCATCACATACTGGACAAGTATTTTTCTCCCCACCTGCCAAAGAAGTTCACCTCGGATAAGGACTGCGGGTTTGAACTAATATTACATGTGAGTTAAATAGTTATCGATGTGGGTCAGGCCATGCCAAGACATGATAACCGAAACGATAGAGTTAAATCATACAATGATATCTGAACGACAGCCGTCCGGGAGATGGATGATGTTCAAGAACTCGATAGAGGGGCTGGACAAGGTTTTCAAGACGGACATTGAAGCGCCCAAAGTGGTACTCGTTACCGGCCCCCCAGGATCCATGAAGACCAGTTTCTGCTACGCAATGATGTCGAATTATCTCTCGAACTCGGGCGAGTTTGGCCTGTATACGACCCTCGAAGAGAGCGTCACGAGCCACCTGAAGAACATGGAGAGCCTCGGCGTCGAGATATCCCTGAACCTTCAGATATCGGATTTCACGGACCTGCGCGAGATCGACCAGGTCGTCGATGAGAGCGAGGCGACCGACTACCTGCAGTTCATAGAGAAGATGAT
>JAGMAI010000055.1 GCA_023130895.1 Thermoplasmata archaeon | reverse complement strand
TCGCTCATGGAGGACGTGAGCGACATGAGAAAGAAGATGTTCTACTTCTTCAAGATGATCAGGGACAACGACCTCATCTCGTTCGTCATCATGGAGAGGTCTCTCGGAGCGGAGTCCCAGCTCCTCGGAAACGAGGGGTTCCTGGTCGATGGGATCATCATGCTGGGACTGGACAGGATGAGGGGAAAGCTCGTCCGCTACCTCCAGGTCGAGAAGATGAGGGCCTCGCAGCACAGCATGGAGCGTCACGCCGTCCAGGTCGGGGAAGACGGGATATCCATCCTGGGCCCGATCTTCGATAGCGGGGGTGATTAGATACAAAAGATTATTACCGCAAGAGATGTATTCGGTTTGAGCGGGATTATTTATCTGTGTGAGGCGATATAATTGGCAGAAGATGAGGCTCCAGAGGAAGAGGCCGCTTCCGATTCGGCCCTTGGCAGTGAATCCATATTCGACACCATTAAGAAGGTCGAGCAGGCACTCAAGGACAAGGAAGAGACGATCCGGACGAAAGAAGCGGAGCTTAGTGAGCTAGAGGCACGAGTGCAGACGCAGAAGGACGAGATAGATTCTGCGAAACAGACCCTCGACTCCGAGAAGGAGAGCATTGAGGCCGAGAGGAATGAGCTGAGTGCGGAGAAGGAGAGAGTCGAGAAGCTCGGCGCGGAGTTCTCCCAGAAGGAGACGGAGCTCGCCAGCCGGGAATCCGAGGTATCTTCCAGGCAGGAGCAGCTCGTTTCACGCGAGGAGGACGTCCTTCGCAAGGAGGAGGGCCTCACTGGAAAGGAGAACGAGATCTCCTCGAAGAGAGATGAGGTGTTCGCGAGGGAAGAAGCCCTCCTGAAGATGGAGAAGGAGCTGAGAGATGTTCTCGATTCCAACATCCAGAAGGCGAACGACCTCCTGGAGAGGGAGAAGCAGGTCAGCTCTGAGGAAGAAGAGGTCCGTGAGCTGAAGCAGAAGCTCATCGAGGACGGAAAGAAGCTGATGGAGAAGGAGAAGGCGATCCTGGGCAAGGAAGTGGAAGTCAGGGAGATGGTCGAGGCCGAGGTCACGGACGAGGAGGTCCCCGAGGAGGCTCCCGCCGAAGAGGCCGAAGAGGCTCCAGCCGAGGAAATCACAGCAGAGGAAGAACCCGCTGAAGAGATGCCCGCCGAGGAGGCTCCCGCCGAGGAGGCCGAAGAGGCTCCAGCCGAAGAGGAAGCGCCCGAAGAAGCCCCCGCCGAAGAGGCGCCCCCTGAGGAGGCTCCCGCCGAGGAAGAACCCGCCGAAGGAGAGGCTGGCGAGGTTCCCTGCCCCGCCTGCGGAACCATGATCAGCTCAGACGCCGTGATGTGCTACGCCTGCGGTCACAAGCTCGAGGAAGGCGACAAGGAGGCTCCCGCTGAAGAGGAGCCCCCCGCAGAGGAAGAAGAAGCAGCCAGCGAGGAAGAGGAGATTTCCTGCCCCGCCTGCGGGACCATGATCAGCTCAGACGCCGTGATGTGCTACGCCTGCGGTCACAAGCTCGAGGAAGGGTCCTCCAAGAAGAAACCCATCCGCAAGATCCTGAAGAGGAAATAGCCAGATTTTCAGAACAGATTACGTGGACTGAAATTGGGTGGACAACATATATATATGCCAAGCACCTTATTGTCAAAAAGCGTTTAGAACCATACTGGTTACGCGTTGTTTGATAGGTATCCAGCATCGATACTTAATGGAGGAATAACCATGGGAAAGAACTTCTCGAGGCTCATGATGAGATTCGTGAGCTTCCTAATCGTAGGGACCATGATTCTTGGAAGCATGATGGGGATTCTCGACCAGCGTGAGGTCGAGGGTCTTGTGATAATCGACATCAACGGAGACGTGACCATCACCGGCAACGAAGCGTGGCAGGATGCCATCTACCGGGTTGACGGCAACGTCACTATCTCTGCCGGGGCCACGCTGACCGTCACGAACGGCGGTATAGTGTTCCTGCAGGACATCACACATGTGCATCATCTCACGATCCAGGCACCTGGTGGGACCCTTCGCTTGATAAACAGCACCGTCTCGACCTGGCTGGACCAGTTGAGCAGCTACCCCAAGCTCAACATGCACGTCTACGGAAACCTCGTGATGGAGACGGGTTCCCAGCTGAAGTTCCCGGGAACGCTGAACGCCTACGCGGGCTCCTCAATCACGATGCGCGATTCCATGATAACAGGATTCTCCACGCAGGAGCTGGGCACGCACGTTGGGAACACGGACGAGTTCGACGATGCCCCCGTGATGACCTTCACGAGCTCCACGGTCGAGCTGTACGACTCGAGGATCGAGAAGATATTCGAGGAATTGGTCTCTTCAGGCTCCGATTTCAGGTACAACATCACGCTCAAGGGGAGCACAGAGATGACGATAGTGAATTCGTATGTGGGCGTCGATTTCTCGGGTATCAGCAGGTTGCACAACGTCATCCTGGCTGATGACACGTCCATTGTGTACATCTACAATATGACGATTGACCAGAGCCAGAACCCAACTCTGAACTCACAGAGGTCGTCATGTCTTCAGCCCTACGGTAACATAATCCTCGGAAGTGGCACGGCCTTACCGGACTCGATTCATCCGACGAAGGACACCACGCCACCAGGACAGGATGAGACGTTCCTGCAAGCCGATGACAATATCAGGTACACAGTTGCGCCCTTGGAGACGATGTACGTGGACGGGTTCGACCTTGACCTGCCCTACGTGATGACCAGTGCAACGCTCTGGGTGACCTACTCCACGGATCCTGGATATGATGGGACACGCCCTGTCCAGTGGGGTCTGGAGGGAGACCCGACGCTGCATGACACGACAATCACTCCTGTCAATACAGGCGGGATTAATACCGAGTTCACGGAATCCTACGACATCTACGGCGCAGGCATGGACACATTCAACAAGCTGCGGGATCTCGACATGGCATTCTACAATGATGCCTCCGTGGCAGCAAACGTCTACTTCGACAGAATCTGGATCGACGTGGACTACTTCGTCATAGATTCCCAGGCGATCTTCTACATCCACCGATGGCTCGTTCCGACCGTACGGGATGAGAACGGAGCTCCCGTTGAGGGTGCTGATGTTGACATAGCATTCCTCGCCGATGGATCTCTACCGGAGTACCCGAGAAACGGCATGGCCAACGATCCGAGCCCAGACATACTCGCATACCTCGGGAAGAACGTCGGGAACTACAAGACAACCGGGCCGGACGGAAGGACTTGGATTCCATTACTCTCTGAGTGGATGAACAGCACCTTGCAGCAGCCCACATTCCCGAACACCGAGTTCATCGGCAACTACAACGCGACTGCCACCTATCTTACGTTCATAGGCTTCGCAACCATGGCTTTCAACCCGTACCCAGCGCTGACCGAGTCCGATAACACATACGTGCTGGACATATATCTCATCGGGCTGGTCCTCCCTGAGCCAGACCTTACACCCACGGCCGTCTGGACAGATCCCGCGATAATCCACGTTCGTAACAATGTGACCATCTGGGCAACGGTCGAGAACGTGGGTTCATGGCCAGCCATCGATATCTGGGTGGACTTCACGGTGGGGGCGACCACCCTGCCATCCTGCCTCATCCCATGGCTGGACATAGGCGACTCAGCCGACTGCTCGGCTGTATGGATTAATGCGACAGTGGGAACCCATCTTGTCGTCGTTGATGTTGACCCGCCCGTCGACACCGGCGGGGTAATCCAGGAGTCGAATGAGGGCAATAACAGGCTGACCCTGCCCATAACGGTTGAGCCCCTCTATCCCGATCTCGTTGTCTTCATTACCGCCCCAGGTCAGGGCTATCCTGGCAACCCGTTGACAATTACCGCAACGATTCAGAATCAGGGAAATGCTGATGTGACGAACAAGTTCTTCGTGGAGTTCTTTGTCGGAGCGGACAGCATCGATCTCATCACCTACTCAGACACGATAAATAACAAAACAACCGTCACCCTGGAAACCGAGTGGACGCCCATTGCCGTGGGCGACTACACAATCCGCGTCGTCGTCGATCCGACGGACACGGTGCAGGAGATCAGTGAGGACAACAACGAAGACACCTGGGACATCCAGGTCATTCCTGTCGCGAATCTCGTCATAATCACGGACTACGTGTCTCCGGACGATCCCTGTCCCTCGGAGGGCCAGAACATCCGGGCTGACGCTTGGATATCCAACGCAGGCCAGGCCGACGCCGCCATCTTCGAGGTGGCCTTCTGGATAGACGGCGTTTCAGTGGGAACATGGACTTCCCCGTCGACCCTGGCAGCGGGGGCCACGGTCCTGGCAACCAGCCCGTTGTCCGCACCAGCCGGGAGTCCCGGTTTCGGGGAGATCACGGTCGTAGTCGACCCGACCGACGCGATAAGGGAGAGCAACGACGATGATAACACGGTGGTCGCTCAGTACATAGTCTATACAGGATTACAGACAATCTGGTCGCTTGACAAGACAATGGACTCGGTGTCCGTCGCACCGACCGATAACCTCGTGATTACGGGCAACATCGTGTTCATTAACTCGGAACTCACGGTGACTCAGTCTGGACCAGGCGTTGGCAGGCATTACGTGAAGATTCAGAACGGAGGCAGCTTGACCCTCATCAACAGTGACCTGAAGACCAACTTCGACAACAACTGGCCTCTGAACGTCTGCGTGCTGGACGACGGAGAGCTGATAACCGAGCAGGATTCCCAGGTGTTCCTGGACTCGCAGTTCCATGGAAAGGGAGCCCTCTTCACCCGAGGGAACGGGAGGATAGATTTCAAGGACACGCTGCTCGATGGGGATATCAGGGCAACCGGATTCGATGTCTCGCTCAAGAACGTGGACCTCACCGGGGATGTAGTGTTCATCTACACTCAGAATACGTCATACATATGGGACACGATCTTCTGGACCGTTGGCACGCTCTCACTGAACACGGACGACGGTGATGTCGGCACGCTCGACTTCGACATAAGGAACGTGTCCTTCGCCGATCCGGGTCTGGACCAGCAGCTCGTCTTCGGCGGTGACCAATGGGTCTGGCTTACGGATGTGGAGACGTACATCCCTGTCGGCGAGGACTGGTGGACCAACATGATCGTTGGAAGCGCCAAGGTCTCGGTCTATTACTGGCTCACGGTCGAGCTTGTTGACGGTACAGGGGCATTGCTTCCGACGTCGAACGTCACGCTCTATCATCTTGACGCGGCCACGCTCAACTGGAGTCTGGCCATCGACGACCAGGGCAATCCCGTGCAAAACGTGTCCCTTCTAGAGGGCAGCTACTTGTACCGCGCGCTTTCGCAGGTAAGGTTCGTGGTGGACCACTACGAGCCCTGGACATACAAAGCAAACGGGTCGAAGTACCTTCCAGTTGAGGGCAGGGACTACTATCCAGACAAGGACATCGCTGACAGCGTCAAGTCGAACACGACCATCCGGCTTGTGTTCTCGGCCCTCACTCCCGAGTTCTGGCATGAGGGAATCAGCTTCATCGGCGGCAACGGTATCTCGAACGACCAGCCGTACAACCTGGCTCTGAATATCTCAGCCGCCATTCACAATGACGGCAAGATCACGACGAGGAATGTTGAGGTCTACTTCTTCGCCACCCACATCGATCCCGACGAGGACGGCATCATGCAGAACGAACCGTCGACGTTCGCGGCATACTTCATCGGTGATGCAATAATCGACATACCAGCGAACGGTACGGCGAACGCTGTGGTCACATGGAATCCAGGCGAACCAGCGATGATTGCTGCTGGAAACAAGATCTCCGTCTTCATAGACATGTATGGCAAGATCAACGAGGTCAACGAGCTGAACAACATCGATATGGAATTAGTCACGATGTTCCGCTGGCCTGACCTCGAAGTTCCGGTGGAGGACATCATTACGATTCCGACGCAGGTTCCGGTCTTCTCATCGGTAACCATTCAGGCGAAGGTCCGCAACATCGGCTCGGCCGAAGCGACGAACGTCAGAGTGGAGTTCCTTGATGACGGGGTATCGATAGGCAACGACACGATTCCCCTCATCAAGTCCAGCGGATCTGCCCTTGCCATGGTTGAATGGGCCGCCCAGCAGTCAGGGCCTCATGAAATAACAGTAATCGCTTACACGGACAACCTCACTATCGAGAACACGGACTACAACTGGAACAACAACGATGCATCGATCACGAAGTCCGTCCTTTCAGAGTCAGACCTCATGGTGGACTCGACGAGCATCATGGGTCTTGGATCTCCACCGAACGTGACACAGGCCAAGGGATTCTCATTCACCGTCAGGGTCTACAACCTCGGTGAGAGCTCTGTCGCGTCGTTCACCATTGAAGCATACATCGAAAGCACCGCCAACATGATTGCAAGCCTGTCCGATCTGTACATCGGAGGCGACACGCACAGTGACTTCGAGCTCTCCGTCCCAGACGGCCTGCCCGATACAGGGACCTTCGACCTCATTGTGGCAGTAGATCCGGCAAACCAGGTCACCGAGGGCGACGACTCGAACAACAACGTCACGATATCCCTGCAAGTCGTTCCTCCTGAAGGCTTCATAACGATAAGCCAGCCGCCGGACAACACGGAATACGAGCCCGGCGCGACGATACTCATCAGAGGCCGTGTCCAGACGAATGCACACGATCCGATACCTGGCATAACAGTTCATATCGAGCTCCTTGGTACCACGGCTACGGTGAACACAGTGACCGATTCTGGTGGCCAATTCCTCATCACCAATTTCCAGATTCCTGACGACATTTCGGGCACATTCACTCTCGAAGCCTCAACCGACATTGCCTCCATCACAGATGCCACAGTGACGATAAGGGTCGAGGAGGTAGTCGGGCCGCTTGAGGGGACGTTCCTTGGGATTCCGATATGGCTCTGGCTCATCATCATCATAATCATAGTCGTCATCATCGTTGCCATCACCGTCTATCTCAAGTACGTCGGACTCGGCAAGCTTGTCGAATGCGGGAACTGCGGAGCCTTCATCCCAGAGTCGAGCGAGAAGTGTCCGAAGTGCGGCGTGGAGTTCGAGAAGGACCTGGCGAAGTGCAGTAGCTGCGGAGCTTGGATCCCCATCGGTGTCAAGGTCTGTCCCGAGTGCGGCGTGGAGTTCGCGACCGGAGAGCTCGAGATGGAGGAGTACCGCGAGAAGATGAGGATGCAGTACGATGAGGTCGTTGCGAAGTTCCGCGCTGAGGCCGACAAGGCTCTCGGAAGAACCCTCAGCGAGGGGGAGTTCCAGTCTTGGTGGAAGACGCAGCCAACATTCGTGACCTTCGAGGGATGGCTCAAGGAAGAAGAGGAGATGAGGAAGATGGGCTCACGCGCGTGCCCGTCCTGTGGAACGCTCAACTCCGTCACGGCCAAGGTGTGCCACAAGTGCGGTACCCTCTTCGAGGATGTCGAGGCTGAGGCCCCGCCAGCGAAGAAACCGCCCGCAAAGGAGCCGCCAGCGAAACCCGCAGCCGCGGCGCCCGCTGTAGAGAAGAAGGCCGTCCCCGGGGAGGAACTGGAGAAGCTGGACAGGCCGGTTCCGAAGAAAGTGATCAAGAAGCCGGTGGACAGGCCCGTGGTCCAGAAGAAAGTAATCAAGAAGCCTGCGCCTGTCGAAGACGAGACAGAAGAGCTCTAGCCTCTCGCCAGAGCCTCTTGCGCTTTCTTGTAGACAGCGTCGGGGTCCTTGTAGTACGAGGAGACGAGCTTTGCCACATCCGTGTGTTTGTCGAGTCCGATCTTGCTCATGTACTTGAAGAGCCCAATCCTCCTCCGGACCTCCTGCTCCATCCTCTTCTGTGACCAGTTCCTCGCGATGGATATCTTCTCGTAGACGTAGCTGTGCCCGCTGTAGTTGAAGGTGTCGTCCGCAGGGTTCCATGAATACGCCGTGTTGGTTATGAGCTCGTCCGACTCCGGGTCCACGCCGATGAACTCCGTGAGCGACTTCACCCTTCGGGTCATGTCGGTCCCGACCTTCACCTGGGCTTGCATCAGGACGACGTCCAGTGCGGAGACGAGAGCGCGCGGGAGGTTGATGGGATCGTTCTCCATCCTGTGGACCATCGCCTGTACGTCCTCAGCGTGGAACGTCGTGTACGCACTCTTTCCCGTTGCCATCGCCTGGAAGACGACGTAGGCCTCCGTTCCTCTGACCTCTCCGACCATCAGATACTGAGGTCGTTGTCGCAGAGCGGATGTCAGCAGGTCGAACATGTCGATCTCTCCCATCGCCTTGCCCGTGATCTTGCTCCTGGTCCCGAATCCAGCACGGGTCACGGTGGGAACCCAGTTGTCGTGCGGCAGGTTGAGCTCTCTCGTGTCCTCGATGCTGACAATCTTCATCTGAGGCGGTATGAAGAGCAGTATGGCGTTGAGCGTGGTCGTCTTTCCACTCGCCGTTCCACCGCATATGAGCATGGACTGACCGTTCTCGATGGCGAGCCACAGATATGCCATCATCTCATCATTCAGGGTCTTGAATCTCAACAGGTCCAGAGGTGTGAACGGGTTCTCCCTGAACCTTCTGATCGTGAAGCTCGAGCCTCTCTTGGTGACGTGCTTGCCGAGCGTCGCCTGAAGCCTTGATCCGTCCGGGACCGTGGCGTCGAGCATCGGCTGCGCAACCGAGATGTGCTTACCGCACCTCTGTGCCAGCCAAACGACGAAGGAATCGAGTTCCCCCTCATCGTCAAACCTCAGGTTGGAGGGGATGGACCCGTACTTCCTGTGATAGATGTAGAACGGGATATCAACGCCATCACACGAGATATCCTCCACGTTGACATCGATCATCACGACATCGATGGGTCCGTACCTGATGAAGTCCCTGAGCACGTAGTACATTATCCGTTCTTTGGATATGGGATGAAGGCTTACGCCGAGCTCTCGGAGAAGACCGTCCACAATCCTCCTCAGGTAGGTCTCCTTCACTCTCTCGTCCTCTTCGTCGATCGTCTCGAGTGATTCGACCAGGATCTCCTTGAGGACCTCGAGTATGTCCTCCTCTTCTGGGAGGAGCTTCGGCTCGATGACCTCGTACGTGTACTCGTTCGCGCGCGTGTCGTAGTTTATGCGAACATAGGAATAGCCCTCAATCATGGGTAGGATCTCAATCTCCGTGAGGTCCTTCTTCGAGATCTTGGGTATCGTCGTCACCCTTCCCATGGTCTTCTCTTCGACCGCACTGACCATGGGCGAGAGGACCTTTATCCCCTTCTTGCCCAGAAGCTTGCTGAAATACCCCCTCTTGACGGCATCGAGGGCGGAGAAGACGCCTCTCTTCCTGCGTTCTTCCAAGACTTCCAGCTCTCCCTCCGTCGCCATCTTGTCCCGTTCGAGCTGTCTGAGCTTTGCAGCAGTCTCTACCTCTCTCCTCTTGAGCTCTTCAAGCTCCTCTTTGACACCCTTGCCTATCGCTTCGCTCAATTCTATCACCTAGATGAAACTCAGTATGGAGAAACCGATCAGTAGCATCAGGAAGCTGTGCCGGAATCCGCTGATCACTCTCCCGTTGTCAAGAACTCCCGCGAGAAGCCCGTCCCCCACAGCGTGTATTATCGCTGCGAGGAAGAAGGCCAACTTGATGCTTTCCACGATATTCGGCAGGTCAGATGCAAGTGGGCTGTCCACTGCACCGCCATCCCCGTCGCCTGAGGTGGTGAGCGATTCGCTCGCCTCAAGCATCTTCGGGAGGAAAGTCGCGTTGATGATTGCGATCGTGACAAGGAACACGAAGAACGAGATGTAGATGACAGCGATGTATGTCGACATCGCAATGCTCCTTTCGTATTCCGTCAGCTGCGTCTCCTTGGCATCGTGCGAGACCATTGTCAGGACATCCGCAACATCTCCGCCTGCATCGCTCGACTTGACGATTATGCTGACGACACGACTAACCATCGGTGTCTTGACACGCTCGTTGAAGAGTTTGAGGGCCTCGCTCGCGGGAACCCCCCATTGGATCTGGGCAGCCATCTTCTCAATCTCTGCTGTGAGTCTCCCGTACCTACCGGTCGAGGCCACGACAATAGCGTCGGCGAGGGTCATTCCGAACCTTCCCGCCTCGGCAACGTCTCTGAGGAAATCCGGAAGCCTTCCCTCGATGGCCGCGACTTCCTTCAGTTTCTTCTGCATGTAGAACCCGTATGGCCCCATTATGACGAGCATTGCAAAGACGATGAAGTCGATTCCCCTCTTGATCGGCGTCTCCCCTGAACGCAGTGAAATATCGACCACATCCATCATGTTCAGGATGGCGATGATGACGAAAACCGCAGCAACGCTCCCGCTCACGATCAGTATGGGCTTGGCGAGGTCCAGCTTCTCGTACATCTTGATTCTGGCCTGCTCCAGGTCCTCTCGCGTCATTACTTGCCCTCCTGTTCCATGTTCCATATGACGAAGATGAACCCGAACTGGGAAATCGGTATCATCAGGAGGACGACGACGTACAGCAGTGTCACGACGAAGCCTGACCCGCCCTTGCTGATCAGGCCCATTATGGCCATGATGACGACGAGGAAGAGGGGAAAGGCGACGACGACCGTGACGAAGCTCTCGGCAAGCATGCCGAGGGTCTCCATGTTCTTCCTCATCTCCAGTTTGTCCTCCTTCTCGTACTGCTCCGCCTTCATGAGGAAGTAGGGTTTGAGCTGTCCTCCGGATGTGGAGGTCGTGACGACGCCCTGAAGGAAGTCCTGGAACTTGACGGACGGGGATCTCGCGGCACCCGCACGGATGGCGGAGAGGATATCGACTCCCAGGAGCTCCGTGTCTCTCGTTATCCACTCGGCCTCCTCGGCAACCTCACCGTACACGGCTTGCTTCGAGAGCTCCTTGAAAATGACGTTCACTGGCACATCGGCTGACGCCATCGCGGAAATGAAACTCATCGCTCCGGAGATCTTTGCATCGATCTTAGTTCCCCTTTTCTTCTTGGCGGATGCAGGGGCGTGCAACAATACGAAGTAGGTGAGGAGTGCCGGAACCACTGCCAACATGATGGCGATGATGATGCTTGTCAGCCCATCCATAATGCCCAGCACGAATAGGAGCGGTCCGAGAATCACTCCAATGACCACACCGACGATCACCATGATGAACGTGCTCATCCAGACATAGGCCAGATACTCTTCCGGTCTGATCTTCATGTGAGCCTGAACGAGGTCGTCCTCCAAGTCCTGTTTCGGTTCGAACCTCGACTCCACGAACCCACCAAGGATGCGCCAGCAGGTTTCCTGGTAGGGCGTCAGCTTGATGTATTCCGGTCTCGAGCCCTTGGCCAGCTTTATCTGATGCGGACCTCTGAGCCCCGTTTCCTCTGGCCTGAATCTCTTCGTCTTCACATAGGCCTTACTCGCCTCTAACTTGTCGAACGTGTCAGACCTCTCTTGAGGCAAACATATCACCTTCAACCAGATCCTCGGGTTCGGGTTCCTCTCGGACCCATCCCATTTCGTTCCTTATCCTCTCGATGGTCTCTTCAGGGTAGTGGTAGTAGGACACAACGAGTCTCGAGATGTCCTTGTAGTCGTCAAGGTCCTTTTCGACCATGTAGTTCACCAGATCCACCCTTCTCTGAAACTCTCGGTCCATCTCATCGTGGGTCATGTTCTTCATTTCCTGCAGTTCGTCGAAGAGGAAGCTGTGACCCTTGTAGATGAACGAATCGGTTGCCGTATCCCACTCGTACACCGTATTCGTGATGAGTTCGTTCGTCTCAGGTTCGAAGCCGACGAGCTCAACTACCTGAACGACTCTCCTCACTTGTTCTGACTCGGCGCCGATTCTCGCGAAATTCTGTATGATTACGAAGTTGAGCGCGGTCAGCAAGATCCTCGGTGTGTTGATGGGCGGATTCTCGAGTCTGTTGACCATCGATTTCACGGAGTCCGCGTGCATGGTGGACATCGTCGGGTGGCCTGTCGCCATGGCCTGGAACATCGTGTACGTTTCCCTTCCTCGGACCTCTCCGACAACGATGTAGTTGGGTCTCTGCCTCAGAGCGGCCCTAACGAGGTCGAACATGTCTATCTCGCCGGCGGCCTTTCCATCTGCCCCTTTCTCGCCCACGCCGCTTCTCGTTGTCCCTGGAATCCAGTTCTCATGTGGAAGGTTGATCTCTCTCGTGTCCTCTATGGACACGATTTTTGCGCCTGGCCTGATGAACAACGCCGCTGCGTTCAGAGTCGCGGTCTTGCCCGTTGCGGTCCCGCCACAGACCATCATTGACCTTCCGTGCTCTACGGCCAACCACAGATACGCGACCATCTCTGGCGATGCCGTGCCGTACTTTATGAGCTCTGTCGGAGTGAATGGTTTCTCCTTGAATCTCCGGATCGTGAAGGATGACCCTCGCGTGGTCACCTCCCTTGCGTACGTGGCCTGGACACGATGGCCTTCAACGCTGGTACCGTCCAGGATGGGATTGGCCACAGAGATCTGCTTCCCGCATCTCTGTCCAAGCCCGATGACGAACGAATTCAGGTCATCCTCATCGTCGAATCTCTCCCTCGTCCTGATGGACTCGTACTTCTTGTGGAATATGAAAAGGGGAACGCTGACGCCATCGCATGAGACGTCCTCGATTGACTTATCGGACATCAGAACATCGATTGGGCCGTAGCCCACGTAGTCCCTCGTGATGTAGTAGACGATCTTGTCCCGGGAATTATCGTCGACACGCATCCCCCTGCTCCTGAAGAAGCTGTCAATGCTCTCCTTGAGGAACTCCTCCTTGTCTTTTATTCCCAGGGTGCCGGTCTCGTACTCCAGCGTTCGTTTGAGCGAGTCCTTGATGAGGGCCAACAGCTTCTCTTCTCTCTCGGTGAGATAAGGTTCCCACGACTCGTAGACGTACTCGCTCTCCTCGTTGTCGTAGATTATCCTCGAGTAGCTGAAGGGAGGCTTTATGGGCAAGATCTCAAGCTCGTCTATCCACTCCTCCTCAGTGGGTGCGATGGGCGTGAGGTGGGAACCTCTGCCCCCTTCCCACTTCGTTGCCGTGGATGCGCCTTTTGGCACCAGGACTTTCCTCTGTTTCTTTGCTCCAAACATACCATATACCTCTTCGTTGGACTCAGGTTCGAGAACTGGTCTCCCCGATGACAACGTCGAAGTTCGATGAAACCAGTGTCAACCTCCCGATGTCCACATCATCGGATTCTATCGTGACCTCAACGATCGAGTAATCATCGAAGGCCGTCCTCTTCACGATGAAATACGGATTGGTCGCCTTCTCCTGTGCACCGCTGTCATACCAATCCCATTCGGGAGGTGAGTTGTCCTCGTAGTCCTGTTCCGTCACGCCGAAGGCACTTGACAGCGTCTCATTGAAGAAGTTGTACCACGCCTTGCCGTTCTGGGTCCAGTGAACAATAGTCACGTCAGAGTTGACATTGTGGTACTCGTCCCACGAGGCCCCAATGAGGTCATGGTGGACGCCCTGCGTCCCGATGCCGCCCACGGAGCCGTCACCGTACAGGTCTAAGAGGTACATCCAAATCTCGACGTAGTCACCCTTCTTGGTCACCATGAAAGAAGGCTCTCCCTTCATGACCTCACCTTCCTCCTGGGATCTGATGATGGCCCCGCCCTCGTACGTGAGAGTCTGTCTCACGAAATACCTGTTCGCGACTTCAAGGACGATATTCCCCGAAGCGTTCTGTTTCACGTAGAACGTCTGGTTAGTGCCTTTGACCTCATGTTGATAGCTGAAATTGACGGAGAACTTCCCGCGGTCTTCCCTCCCCGTGAGTTCCCCGACGGTCGGTGCGGAAAAGATGGGGACCCCGTCGATACCTACTTCAATCGGAGTGAACCCGCTGCTCCTCATGCATGGCTCGTTTTGACGCAGCATGATCACACAGGAGAGAACCTGCAGATCAACCGATCCCTTGAGCGTGCCGAACTGTCCGTAAACCTCATTCATATGAGCGGATTCGGCGTCCTTCATCCAGACGGGAACGTACTGGTTCACTATCATGGAAAAGAACGTCATGACGACCATCAGGGCCATGATCGTGCCCACTGTGGAAGCCACTCCCTTATTGTCCCACTTAAGTTTCCTCTTTATCCTAAAAGCTCTGCGCGAGGGCTCCATCACATCACCTGGAAGAATCGGATTCCTCTTAGTTCTAATGTTGGATGACGTATTTATATGTGTCGCCACCAATTGCAACTGGTCATTCCAATCAATGATACTTAGGAGCCCTCGGATCTAGGGTTGAAACCCTAACTTTAATATGTGCAGAATCATATGAAAGTCCGTTGCCGCAGTAACTCAGTTGGGAGAGTGCAAGACTGAAGATCTTGAAGTCGCCGGTTCAAGTCCGGCCTGCGGCATTCCCGACTTAGCTTAGACTGGCTAGAGCGGCTGACTGTAGTTGGTTCCCGGAGTCTTTCCGGTCTCGGCCGATATCAGCAGATCCCCGGTTCAAATCCGGGAGTCGGGACTTCTGCGGGGCTCACAAGCCCCCACTTCTCCCTAGGATCTTCAACTCAGTTCAACCCACCGACACGAACGGAGCCGGAACGCGCCTCGTGGGTCTTCATGTGGTGTTACGAAATACTTTTATACGTCCTACGATATTAACCATGTTGTCGGACAATAGTCCGACCAATCTTTGTCAGGGATGGGAATGACGCGCCGGAAGAGGAAGTCGAAGACCGCCGATAAGACCACCATGAAGCTGATGGATTCGGGAGTCTTGAATGTCGGTCGAAGAGACACTTACTCGCGAAGAGTGGCTATTGAGTCCCATCCACCGTATGGCTTCTGGAGTGCCGTGCAGTACACATTCGTCCTTTCTCTCTTCCTCTGGTGGATGCCAACCTTCGGGCAGATGATCGCCGGCTACGTTGGTGGCAGGAGGGCGGGAGGGCCATGGAAAGGAGCCATTGCGGCATTCATCCCTGTTGCCATCTTCATTGCTGTGTTGGCCATGGCAGATCAAGGGATACTCACAGAGGAGATATCCTATGTGGCTGGCGTCCCCTCCTACATTGCCTCAGCCCTACACGCCAACGTTCCCGTTCTTGCTCCTTACATCGAATTCGTGGCCGTGTACGTGACGACTTTCGTGGAATCACTGGCTCTAACGCTTGGGCTGGGACTCAATGGCTATCTCGTGACCGTGATCTTCGCATACATAGGTGGCGTGGTCTCCTCCCAGAGAAGGACTGAGATGGAGTATACCAGAGCAGGCGTCCCCACGGTGATAGTGGCGGGACAATACAACTCGCCCTTCGCGGCCGCCAAGTCACCTGCCCCGAGGGGATGGGATGAGGGACAACAGACGACCCTCGGGTCGATGAAGAAGATTCCCGTCGCATCAGGCAAGAAGGCTAGTGGTCAAGGGAAACGGGCCGCGACCCCTGCCAAGCCGTCATCGAAACCGGGCAAACGTGCGAAGACCAAGGCAAAGGGGCAGGAGAAAAAGAGCACCACAACGGTCGAGGATCGCGAGAGAATCGGTCGAAAGCTGACGGAAAGGGCCTTGAAGAACTACCGCTGACCAGCCACAAAAGGTTTTTATTCGGATTCTCCCTATGACGCCGGGATGTCCCTCTTCTGCCCCGAGTGCGAGTCCCTTATGTATCCGGAGAAAGGGGAACTGGTCTGCAGCAATCCTCAATGCAAGTACTCTAGGAAGATCGGAGAGGAAGATGACCGCCAGATCGTGCGGACCAAGAGAAAGGAGAAGATGGAGACGCTTGTCCTTGACGAGATCATGGAGACGCTTCCGAAGACCAGGATCGAGTGTGAGAAGTGCGGGAACAACGAGGCCTTCTGGCAGTTGAGGCAAACACGGGCCGCTGACGAGCCCGAGACCAGAATATACCGATGCACAAAATGCAGTCACACGTGGAGAGAGTTCTAGCCGCCAATGCCGTTGTTGAGCGCGTCTGCGATGTTCTTGGCCCTTTCCAGTTCAGCCTTGTCGGTGCTGTGAAGGATGATGTCCTCTATCTCCGCGATCGCATCTCCCACCGTGCTCGCTGAGGTCAGATTCCCGAGGTCGATCCCCGTCGAAGCGTCCACATATCCGGAGACCACATTGAGCCAGAGTGCCATGAGCTGAACCAGCGCCTTCCCTGTCATGTTCGACTTCGGATTGGACGAAAGCACACTGCAGACGTCGTCCTTGGACTGGATGTCCACGAAGACGAGCGAGTTGTCGGCGATTCCTTGCGCGAACTCATCCGTTATGCCCGGATGCTCCTCCTTGGGCTCGGACACCTTGCACTGATGTTCCCAGTACCCCGTGGTTCTCGGGAGAAAATCGGGCTGAGGAGCCTGCTCGAGGACGTAGACAAGTCCGCCTGCCGCGCTCAGTACAATCTCTGCAACGCCATCCTGGTCGATGTCCCAGACAGTGGGCTGTCCGAACGGCTTCTCGATGCCGAATGTCCATTCTATGGCGCCGGTCTTGGCGTCGAGGGAGAAGAGGTTTCTGTCCTTGCCCAGAGCCAGAACCTCGATCTCGCCGTCCCCGTCCACGTCCGCGGTGACCAGCGAGCTCTGGGCTCTCGCGTTGTCCGGGAGAACCGTCTGCCAGAGAGGAGTCCCGTCGACACCGCGGTATGCCAAGACTGTGTGATTGTTGAAGTCGCCTCCGATCAGGTCAGGAAGACCATCACCATCGATCTGTGCGATTGTGGGAGTACTGTAGAAATCACTCCTGGAGGCGTCGTTCCAGAGAATCGAGCCGTCGTGGTTCAGGACCGAGATCCCTCCGGTGACGACCATGAAGCTGGCGATCTCGCCGTATCCATCGCCATCGAAATCCGCTATCAGAGGCGAGGAGCCGACTCCGTATCCGAGGTCTGTTTCCCACTCGATAGTCCCGGTGTCAGCATCGTACAGTCGCATCTGGGCCGCATTGTCGAATCCCACGATCTCTTGATCCCCGTCATTGTCGATGTCATCCAAGGGCGAGGTCGCGCGGTTGTAGTGGAGCCCCTTCGGACTCTTCCAGATAATGTTACCGTCGGGGCCGTTGAACGCGTAGAAGTAATCATCCATGCTCCCAACGAGAACATCCACGATCCCATCGTCGTTGGAATCATGGAACATGGGTGATGCGAAGAAGCCGTGTTCCGAACCAGAGGTTGAGGTGTAGCTCCACAGGGGTGAGAGGTCCTCGCCGTTCAGGGCGTGTATCTCGAGAGACCCTCCAACGACGCTGTGGCTTCCCTGGCCTGCCATGACCTCGAGCTTCCCATCGCCATCGATGTCCGCCGCTGCGGGCATCATCGGGTACTCAGGCGCGAAGTAGGTGCTGTAGAGGAAGACGCCGTTCTCGTCGATGACATACAGCCCACCATTGTCCGCCGCAACAATCACCTCGTACCTGCTGTCACCGTTCACGTCTGCAATGAGCGGGGCCGATATCACATTGGCGCTCGTGTTGAAAACCCATCTCACGTGTGGCTCTTCTATGTCTCCCACAAAGGGGGCTCTTCCCGTTCTGTCGGCGTCATATCGGTAGAGGACCATGTCGTCCCCGATGGCCATCGGGCTCAGGTCCGAAGGAATCGAGGAGATGCCCACTAGACCTGATAACAAGAGAACCGAGATGGTCGCAG
The DNA here is from genome assembly GCA_023130895.1 of Thermoplasmata archaeon. Lineage (GTDB taxonomy): Archaea > Thermoplasmatota > Thermoplasmata > RBG-16-68-12 > JAGMCJ01 > JAGMCJ01. Next base: position 16,875 of record JAGMAI010000055.1, on the reverse strand, counting down.
CTGCCAATAGGCTTTTCATAAGACCCCCCGTGAATAACTGTTGAATTTATTGGATTCTCGCGTATATATAGTTATGCAGAAAGTCTAACGCGTTCCTCAGTATGCGCCACACGATGGTTTTCGACGTATCAGAATTTGTCGTTCCCATCTGGCGTGTTCCTTTCGAGAAAGGTGTCGAGCATACCTTTATAATCGCCAAGTGGTTTACGGAGATGGACTTAGAATCTCGGGGGAGTATATGTTTAGCGCAAAAGCCAAGTCAGAGGTGCTAAAAGAGATTGTGGATGTCATTTCGACGCTCGTTGATGAGGCCAAGCTCAACCTTGGCAAAGACGGTCTTTCCGTTAAGGCAGTCGATCCCGCTCATGTGGCGATGCTTGATCTGTCCGTGGCAAAGGACGCCTTCGAGGAGTACAGTGCGGACGAGCAAGAGATGGGCGTGGACATGGACAAGTTCAAGGAGGTCCTGAAGCTGGCCAAGGCGGGGGACATAGTCAGCATGGACTACGACGAGGAGAAGAACAGGCTCATAATGAGCGTCGGCAACATCACCCGCAGAATGGCGCTGGTCGATACCGCAGGCATGTCCGATCCGAAGGCACCGAACCTGAACCTCCCGGTCAAGGTGACAGTCAGGGCAGAGGAGTTGCGTCAGGGCATCCGGGCGTCGGAGAGCGTCTCTGACCACGTCGCTTTGATATGCACGCCGGACGGCTTCGAGATGACCTCTGAAGGGGACACGGACTCCGTCAATCTGAAGTTGCCGAAGGACCTCCTTGAGTCGCTGGACTGCAAGGAAACCGTCCGTTCACTGTTCCCACTCGACTATTTCTCCAATATGGTCAAGGCGGTCTCCGCAGCTGGGTCGATCACGATGTTCTTGGGGACTGACTATCCCGTCAAGATGGAGTTCAAGGTCTCCGACGGAAAGGGAGAAGTACACTATCTTCTAGCCCCCAGGATCGAGAGCGAGTAGCTAGGACGGCATATCGAAATCGGCGGCCTGCATCTGTTTCATCAGTTGTTTCCTCATCTTGCGGTTCCCCGCTAGGCCCTTGATCGCCTTCCGGGACATGTTGTACTGCTTCAGGAGCTCCCGTACGTCCTTGGGGGAGGTCCCGCTACCCCTTGCGATTCTGGCGATCCTGCTTCCTTTCACGATCTTCGGGGTCGTCATTTCGTCGTCCGTCATCGAGTCCATGATGAACCTGAACTTCCTCAGTCTGGTCTGAGCGGTCTCCAAGTCATCGTCGCTGAGTTTTCCGGGCATTCCGGGCAACAGGCTCATCAGCTTTCTGAGCGGGCCCATTCCGCTGAGCATCTCCATCTGGCTGTACATGTCCTTCAGCGTGAACCTCCCACCCATCATCCTCTTGACGGTCTCCTTGGCCTTCTCCTCGTCCATGGCCTCCTGGGCCCTTTCCAGCAGGAGCTTCAGATCGCCCATTCCTAGAAGACGCGAGATGAATCTCTGAGGATCGAACTTCTCCAGATCGTCGATCTTCTCGCCCGTTCCTATGAAAACGATCGAGGCGCCGGTTTCCGAAATCGCGCTCAGTGCCCCGCCGCCCTTTGCCGATCCGTCGAGCTTCGCCAGTACAACAGAGGTGACACCGACGGCGTCATGGAACGCTCTTGCTTGGGGTCCCGCCTGCTGCCCCATCGTCGCGTCCAGTACGAGGACGGTGTCAGTGGGGTCTGCGACCTTCGACACGCTCTTGATCTCCTTTATCAGGTCCTTCTCGAGGGAATGCCTCCCGCTCGTGTCCACTATCACGACATCGGAGTCCTCGAAGCGCTTCATGCCCTCCTTCACGATCCTCTCAGCCTTCTTCTCGCTGGGGTCCCCGTGGACTGGCACGTTTATGGATTCCGCTATCTGGGAGATCTGCTCGTACGCGGCCGGTCTGTGGACGTCGGCCGCAATGATTCCGACCTTCAGACCTCTCTTCTGGAAGTACCTCGCCATCTTCCCCGCAGTGGTCGTCTTCCCCTGGCCATACAGACCGACGAGAAGCAGTCTCTGCTTCTGGAGTTTGAGCTCCTTCCCCTCTCCCAGTATGTTGACGAGCTCTTCGTAGATGATTCTGGCAACGTGTTCTTTGGCGCTCATTCCTGCGGGCGGCTTCTCTTCCAGGGACCTCTCCTCGAGTGTCTTCGAGAGTTCGAGGGTCAGTTGGACGTTGACGTCGGCTCTTAGCAGGGCTCGCTGGATATCCCTGATGACCTCTCTTATGACGTCCTTGTCCAGATGGGAGGCCGAGAGCACCTTCTTCATCGCGTTCCTGAGCGAGGCGCCGAATTTCTCAAAGCTCATCGTCGTCAAATATGGCGTTGCCTATATTAAGATTCCACCGCCCATTCCCTGGATGGCTGGCCGCATTCCCGGGAAGCCCGGTTCCCCGCTTCGGCACATTCTCTGAGACAGGATGTACGTGTGTCTCTGTTATGTCCAACGACAGGACCACATGGCGCTCTCTGGACGACAAAAAATAGAAAAGGGAGGGCTAGCCTTGTCAGAAGGGATGGGATGCACTCTAACGAACTAGCCCAAAACTCCCCATTCGATATATTCTCTCACCTATATTTAAAGCTTTCTCGAAAAACAAGGACTGATCTCTAGAGGTAGCCAGACTTCTGCAGTGTCATCAGGTCCTCCGTGCTGAGCTTCTCACCTTTCTTGAAGCGGTCATATATGTCATCAGCTTCCCTCTTGGCGACCGTCTCGTACTTGTCGACTCTCGCCCTTCTCTGCTTGCGTCGTATCCCGCTTACCATCTTGTCGAAGTCATGCACCTCTCTGATCATGACTATGTGATTCTTGTGCTCCTCGTCGGCCATCATCTTTGTTCTGATGAACTGCTCCTGGGCGTCGTCGGCCTGCTTTCTGACCCCGTCGCTCTTCTCGTAGTATGCCATCATCTTGTCATGCTCTTCCTGTGCCGCATCTGCAAGCTTGCCGACATTTTCGTGGCACTTCTCGGCTTCCGACTTGACGCTCTCGAGCTCCCGTATGGCTTCTTGGATCTCCTCGACCTTCTCCAGCTCCTTCTCCCTCTCGTCGATCGTGTCTTTGACGCTTGAGAGGGCCTCCACGAGCTGCCTTTCCTTGTCGATCTTCATGACCGAGGTCATCTGCCTGAACTCTAGGTCCCTCAGGTCCTTCTTCAATCGATTCAGGGGCACCTCTCCCCTCGGCGTGTGCCTCCTCTTCAATCTGTTGATTCTATCGATGTTCTCGTTGACGGCGCGGTTGAGCTTGTCCCTCTCCTCTTTTGCCCCCTTGACATCAAGGTTGAGCTTGTCCCTTTTGTCTCTGTGTACCGCGGCCTCGTCGATAAGCTCTCTGACCTTGGCATTTAGCTCGTCTCTTCTGCCGACCCACTGCTTCGTCTTGTCGTTGAGCTCATCGCGCGTTCTCTTGTGCTTCTCCGCCTCGATGTTCCTCTCGTTCCTCTTCTCTCGGAGTTCGCTCATCAACTCGGTCATCTGCACACAGCCAACTGGGCTTAAGATGGAACAAACCGCTTATAACCCTTTCTCAGTTTCCCGCCGGGATTCATATGCTGCGTCGGGTACCACGCTAGAAAACGGACACCTCTCCGTTCACGATAAGGTCAGTGATCTTGGAGATGTTCGCGAGCCACTCATCGACGACACCTTCAGCTTCCGATTGGACTCCGCTCAGCTGAACGCCATTGGCCATCACGAGCTGGATGCTCGCCGCCTGGGGATCGTCTATAGGTTTCCCGATCTGGGAAACGATTCTCACATAGGCTTCGAGGATGTCGCCCCCTCCAGCCTTGACGATGTCGTTGGCGATCTTCAGGGTCAGGATGTTGTAGAGCTTTCCGACGTGGGTCACGGGGTTCTTGCCCGCCGTCGCCTCCATGCTCATCGGTCTGAAAGGCGTGATTAGCCCGTTCGCCCTGTTCCCTCTGCCGACGGACCCATCGTCGCCATTCTCGAACGAGAGCCCCGTCACCGTGAGATAGAATATGCCATCGTCGTAGTTGTCGCCGGTGTTGATGTCCACGCTCACATTCCTATTCGTCTGCTTCAGAGCGTTCTCGAGAAGCCTGTCCTTCAGCTCCTCTATGACGCTGATATAATGCGACTGGTCCGGGACGAGACGGTCGACCATCGCTGCCGCCACGGTCACGTTGATGTCGTCGCCGACCCTCGTTGCCATTACTTTGACGTCCTCGCCGGCTTCAGGGATCTCCTTCTTCAGCGGGCCGTTGATGAGCCGCTCCGTTTCGTACGTGATCGTCTCCGTCTCGCTGAAGGGCGCATAGCCCACCCCGAACGACGTGTCGTTGGCGAGCAGCCTCTGGGTCTCGTAGAGGCCTCTGAGGTCTACGGATCCCTGGCCGATTCTGCAGTCGAGCATGACATCCATATCGACGTCGAGATGCGGGCAGAAGGATTCCAGGTAGTCTCGGGCCGCCCTGATCGCCCTCGACCTGTACGGGAGCCTCTCTCCATCCACTTGCGTCGTTGCCCTTCCCACCAGAAGGATGTACACGGGTTCGAGGACCGTTCCACCGCCGAACCTGGGCGCCGATTGACCGCCCACGATCTGCGTCTCGTCGGTATTGTGATGAAGGATCTTGTTGTACCGTTCCAGGTACAGCTTGCACAGCGTCCTGCTCACTGATTCCGCAAGCCCGTCAGCAATGCTGTCTGGGTGCCCGATCCCCTTCCTTTCCACGATCTCAATCTTCGTCTCTTCCATCGGCATCCGACTAGCCTGCTCAACCCAGATGTTGCGATCCATGCGATTCCTCCCCGTGGAGTGAAGTGAAAGTTCAGCCTTCGATTTATCCCTTTCGGTTCTCCAAATGTGATGGACGCGTCAGTCCTTGTACCGCACGAGGTGCTCGTCGAAATCGTTCGGGACGTGGGCGTTCTCGAAGACGTCTCTCGCGTCCTTCTCCAATGTGGACACGTCATCATACCTGGGGCTGATGTGTGTCAGGAACAGCATCCGGGCACCGCAGTCCCTCGCGATCTGAGCGGCCTGGCGGGAGGAAGAGTGTCCGAACTCGTTCGCCTTTTCCTCAAGGCTGGCATCGGTCGTGGCGTCGTGGATGAGAACATCGGAGCCCGTTGCGGCGTCCGCGAAGCTGCTCGAGGGCAGCGTGTCCCCGGAGTATGCAATCTTCCTTCCCGCGCGTCTTTCTCCGAGAACCATTTCCGGTGCGACCGTCATGCCGTCGTGCTCAACGGTCTCTCCCCTCTGAAGTCTGCCGAACAGTGGACCTTCTGGCAGACCCAGCTCGATCGCCCTCTCACGGTTGAACTTGCCAGGCCTGTCCTTCTCCTGCAGCACGAATCCAATTGATGGGACGTTATGCGTCATCTTGACGCTTCTGACCGTGTACTCCGGGAAATCCACCTCGGACCCATCCTCCATCTCCTCCACATAGACATCGAAGCCAGGACTGAAGTAGCCGATTCTCAGGAGGACCTCCATGAGGTCCCTTATCCCCCTGGGCCCCCATATCCGCAGTGGCTCTTTCCTGTCGTTGAGCGTCATGCTCTGTACGAGTCCCGGAAGCCCAAGGAAATGGTCCCCGTGGAAGTGCGTGATGAATACCTTCTGAACCTGCATGAACGAGAGGCTGGACATCATGAACTGCCTCTGTGTCCCCTCACCGCAATCGAAGAGGATGATCTCCCTTCCTCTCTTGACAGCTATGGCTGCAACGTTCCTCTTTGGCGAGGGCCAACTTCCGCCGGTTCCAAGGAATACAATCTGCACGACTGGAACGAAAGAGGCATGCTCTTCATTAAAGTTTCGAAGGGCGATTGGAGCCGAGATGGAACCCACGGAAACATAAATAGTCGGAAAGGTATCTCAATGCAGGGTGGTTCCTTGATTGCAGTGGATGGAGAGTCCCTCACGATAATGGATGTCGTTCAGGTTTCCAGGAACTACGAGAAGGTCAGTCTGTCTCGTGATGCCGTGAAGGGGATGGAGATGTCCAGGAAGGCGGTGCTCGAGATCCTCAGCTCCGACGGACTGGCCTACGGGATAAACACGGGCTTCGGCGACCTGACAAGCGTTGTCATACCGGAGAAGGAACTCCTCGATCTTCAGAGGAACCTCGTGAGAAGTCACCGTGCGGGAATCGGAGAAAGCCTCGGCAAGGGGCACGTCAGGGCAAGCATGCTCCTTCGGGCCAACAGTCTGGCAAAAGGGCACTCTGGCATCCGTGTTCTTGTTGTGGAGACGCTCTTGGAGATGCTGAACAAAGGTGTCCATCCAGTCGTCCCAGAGATCGGGTCCGTCGGTGCCAGCGGCGACTTGGCGCCGTTGGCTCACATAGCGGCGGTCATGATGGGAGAGGGCCGGTGCTCCTTGGACGGGGAGGTGATGACCGGGGGCGCAGGGATGAAGCAATCTGGGATCAAGCCGCTTCGCCTCGAACCGAAGGAAGGCGTCGCGCTGATAAACGGCACGTCAGTGATGACGGGCATGGCATGTCTAATCATTCACGATTCTCTGAACCTGGTCAAAGCTGCGCAGATAGCCGCCTCGATGAGCTTTGAGGCCCTCAAGTCCTCCCCTCAGCCTTTCGACGGTAGGCTGGGCAAGGTCCGCCCGCACAAGGGTCAGGTGACCTGTGCGAGAAACATGCTGAGACTCCTCAAGGGGAGCGAGATCATCCCGTCACACGAGGATTGCCCTAAGGTCCAGGACGCCTACACGATTCGTTGCATCCCACAGGTCATTGGGCCGGTCATGGATGCAATCGACTATGCGAGGGGGATCATCGAGACGGAGATGAATTCCGCAACGGACAACCCATTGGTCTTCCCGGAAACGGGCGAGAGCATCTCCGGTGGCAACTTCCACGGGCAGCCGATTGCCATGGCGATGGACCATCTCTCGCTTGCCATGTGCGTCCTCGGGTCCTTCTCGGAACGAAGGATCGCCAGGCTGGTCGACTCCCATCTGAGCGGTCTCCCGCCTTTCCTCACGGAGAAGAGCGGCACGCACTCGGGCTACATGATGGCACAATGCACCGCGGCCGCTTTGGCGTCGGAGAACAAGACGCTTGCCCATCCTGCGTCGGCGGATTCAATCCCAACATCGGCGGGCCAGGAGGATTTCGTGAGCATGGGAATGTGGGCTGCTCGAAAGGCGGCTTTGGCGGTCGGCAATGCGAGGAACATCGTCGCCATCGAGCTCCTTTGCGCTGCTCAGGGTCTCGAGTTCCTCAAGCCCCTCAGACCCGGAAAGGGCGCGCTCGCCGCGTACAACCTAATCAGGCGGGACGTCGACCGGCTGGATGATGATAGACCGTTGACTGCGGACGTTGAGCGTCTGGCGGCTCTCGTGGAAGAGGGAACGATCAACACGGAAGTCGAAAAACAGGCGGGAAAGCTGGCTAGGTGAAGGACGTCCCGCATTCGGGACATTCCTCGACTCTTCCCGCGCACGTGTCGTGGAATTCCTCCCCGCAAGGACAGACGACCATCGGGAAGCCCTTCTTTATCTTCCCACGGCAGAGATTGCACTTCGTGTCCTTCTCGGCAACCATCTTGATAATGTCCTTCTTCTCCTTCCCGGGAGTTCCGGTCACATCGATCTGGGCGATGCTCTCCTCGATGTACTCAGCATCGTCGAAAACCCTGTGAGAGATGACCTTGATCGCCAGAGGCACGGTCCCTGGTGCCGTCATCCTGAGCCTGAACTTGAGACTCTCCGAGCCGCCCGCCCTGATGCTTTCGACGGGCTCAAGCCCCTCAGTCTCAGCGTCTCCGAGCATCTGGATGGAGACATTGCTGGCGAGCGTCTTTCCGCTGTTCTCGAGGGTAAGAGTCGCATCCATCCATTCATCCAGATCTGCCTTCTCGATGTCTATCTCAGCGGTCACCGAAGGGGCGAAACCGTCTATTGCCCCGTTTGCCAGGTCAAGTGCCTGCTGTGCATGCTCTTTCGCATCCTCGATGTTCACATTCTTCGCGTCCAAGGCCTGAAGGAGGAGCTTCTCCGCCTCTTTGATGTCGATCCCGAACCTCTTCGCTGAACCGATGATACTGTCCGCCTTGTACGTGAGGTCGATGAACTCCCTCTCGAGTTTTCGGCTGGACTCGACCTTCTTGACCGCTTCCTCGGCCATGTCGAGAGCGTCCTGGTATCTCCCCTGCTCGAGGGTCTCCTTCGCGGATGCAATCATCTCCTCGTTCTCGGCGACATCCGCGCCCATCTTCTTGGCGTACCGCACAGCGCTCTCGGAATTCGCAATCACCTGGTTGGCGACCTCGGACAGAATGCCCTCGACCTCCTGTCTGGCGGATTCGATGAGGTCCTTGGCGGTCTCGAAGTCCCTGGTCTTGATTAGGGCCTTGCCCTCTCCCAATTTGTGTCTCGACAGACTGCTCTCCAGGCCAAGCTCCTCGGCAAGGTCGACGTCCTCTGACGTCTGGGTCGCGATCTGGAGCAGATGGGATTCGCCGACGCCCGTTGCCCACTCATGGCACTGACTAGAGGCCTCCTTGGCCGCCTTCATGTTGCCCGAATCGAGCGCGGACTTGGCCTCGGTCAGCATCTTCTCGATTCCAGAGGAGTCCGCGCCTATTGAAACGATGGTGTTGCGCATCTTCTCCGCCAGTCCGAACGACTTCTTCGCATCCTCATAGGCCTCGACCGCCTCGTGGAAAACGTCCCCACTCTTCAAGCTCAGTTCGAGTGCTTTGGGGTATTCACCACCGTTGAAGGCTCCTTGGGCTTCCCGCAGGAAATCCTCTGCCCCTTGGATCGTGATTGGGAAACCGTCCATCTTCTTCTTCGCGGTCGTGATGGCCTTTCTGGCCATGTCTTGCTGGAGGCCAACTCTCTCAACCTCGCTCTCACTCTTCATCGCGAATTCGATGGACTCCTTGTACTCCCCGTCCCTGAAGTGGTTCTTGGCCCTCGCGATCAGCTCCTCTGCGGATTTTGTGTTCACACCTTCCTGCTTGGACTTCTTGATGACCTCGATGAACGAGTTTATCATATCAGTGATGTACGTGTCCCTCTCGAGCTGCAATGTCCTGAGGCACTCCTCTGCAGATTCCAGCGCGTCCTCGTATCGCCCCGTCTCAATGCCCCTTTCCGCTCTTTCGAGCAGTCTCACGGATTCCGGGGACTCGACGTTCATGCTCTGGATCTCCTGGAGGGCGGTTCTCGCCTCCTTGACCCTCTCGGCGGCCTCATCGAGCTTCCCGCGCATGTCTGACAGGGCATCTCTTGCCTGGGCTGTCAGTTTCGCTGATGCATCGTAGTCGCCCTCGTCAAGGAGCTTCCTGGCTTCCGTGAGGTCGTCGTCCACCGCCTCCGTAAGAATGCCCATCTCGCGGGACTCCGTTGAAATTGATTGTGATGATGTGATGGCGCCGAGTATGCCATCCCTGAGAAGCTCCTCTACGCCGGACAAGCTCTTCTTCGCCAGTTCAAGGGCCGCTTCGTACCTCTTCTCCTTTATCGCATCCTTTGCCTCTTCTACGATCCCGTTCATCCCGGCGATGTCGATTTCCAATCCCTGAGCGAGCTCGATTCTCTCATTGACGGCAGCGATCTTCTCCGCGGATGAGTACAGGACCATGAGCTTCTCGGCTTCTTTCCTGCTCCTGGTAGCGAGGTCGAGGGCCTTTTCGTAGTCATGACCCTCAAACGCCTTCTTCGCCGCGAGAAGTATCCTGAGTGCCTTCGAGACATCCATCCTCTTCTTTCTGGCCTCACCGACGAGTGCGGCTGAGGAGGATATCGCGTTGTACGTCTCCTTGTGGTCCTTGAGATGCACGTCCACGGTCCGATTGCAGTCCACGAGCAGGCCCAAAGCATCGGAGTAGTCCTCCGTCCCCATGGCGATTTTCGCCTTCTTCAGGAGGTTCCTCATCTCTTCTATGCTGACGCCTGCCTTTCTCGCCTCCACGACCTTCTCCTTGACGTATGAGAAGGCGGAGTCCGTCAGCCCCGAAACCTCGGAAGCGACATCCTCCGTCACCTTCACGAGCTCGTTGAACTTGCCTTCCTGGATCGATTGCCTGACGCTCTCAAGTCTCGTCTCGAGCTCGTCAGTGGTCTCACCCATCACCTTTCCGATCTCGATTCCGGCCTCGAGGCTCTGGAGGAGACCAGTTCCCTTCTCCTTGAACTTCTCTTCGAGCAGGTCCCGCGCATCGGTCACGAGCTCGGTGGCCTTCGAGAAGTCCTTTATCGCGAGCGCGCTCTCCGCCTTGTCCAGCCGCTTCCTGGCCGAGACCGCCTCCTTGCCGATTGAATCCACGGACGCACTAAGGCTCTCTATGGTCTCCACGAGGTGTTCATCGACCTTCCCATCGGTGACTTCCCTGCACTCGGTTGCCAGCCCTATCGCCTTGAGGTAGTCCTTGGACTTCGTCAGGACGACGCACTCTTCCAGGATGATGTCCGCTTTGCTGAGGTCAGCGCCGATCTGCTCTCCGAGAGTGAGTCCAAGCTCGGCGGACTCGATCAGCTCCATGGTCCTCTCGTACTGTGCCTTCTCCAGCTCGTCCTTGCTCTCCTCCATGTGTTTCGCCACGCGCCCGAAGCTCCTCGTCTTGAGCGCCAGGCTCGCCTTGTCGAGGAGAGCCTTCGCCGATGATATGTCCACGCCGAGGCCCTCCGCCTCCGCGAAATCGGCCTGGAGCTGAGATACTTCCTTCTCAACAGATCGGAACTCCTCCACAAGCCTGTCGACTTCTTCGTCGCCCTTCCGAGCGTGTTCCAGAGCGCTCTCGAAATCGCCCTTCTTCAGCGATTCCCTTGAGGCGTTCAGTAGTTCCATCGCCTTGCCAAGGTCGGCGCCGATGTCTCTCGCTGTGACGAACTTGGATCTGGATCTGGAAATGGTCTCGAGTACGGTCTGGAACTGAGCATTCTCGATGCTCTCCAAGGCCTTCTTGATGAGCACCACGGATTCCTTGTAGTTGCCACCCTTCAGCGAATCCCTGGTCTCGGACAGGAGCGTCTTCGTCTTGCTCGTGTCCGCCTTGATTCTCTCGGCCTTGGCTATGGCTTTTTCGACCGTGTCCATTCCGTTCTCGACGCTTCTGTGGAGGAGCTTCTCCGCCTCCGCTCTCGCCTGCTTGGAGGAGTTCAGGGACCCTTCGAAATCCTTGTTCTCGAGTTCCGCCCTTGCTCTTTCGACTATGCCATCCACCTTGGATGTGTCTTCCCCGATCTCCTTGGAGACGTCTATCATGGCCCGGGCATCCTCAAGCATCCCGTTTATGTCCTGGCTGAGTTCCGAGCTGACCGATTCCATACACTCGTTCATGTAGTCCATGGCGGTCTGGTAATCCTGGTCTTCCACAGCGCTCCTTGCACGCGACAGGAGGTCCTCCGCCACAGAGGTGTCCTTCTCCTGCTTCTTGGCGGCAACGATCATCGACTGAGCGGTCGAGAACGAACTTGACAGGTGCTCGTGAAGTATCTTCTCCGATTTCTCCCAGCTCTTTTGGGCGAACTCTATGGACTTCTCGAGGTCATCCTGCGAAAGAGCCTCGCCAGCGCTCTTCGCCAAGCTGTCGGCAGATGATGTATCCGCCCCTATGTCCTTGGCCATCTTCAGGAGGACGAGGCTCGAATCCACGATTGTCTTGACACGTTCCTGATACGCTTTCAATGCCTTCTGCTTCGATTCGGTGGCCTTCTCCAGGGCAAGCTTGTAGTCCTTGCCCCTTTTAGCATCATCTGCCTCAGAAAAAGTGGCTTCCGATTCGGCGATGTTGGCGTCTATCTTCTTGGCCTCTTCGATTCCCTTCTTGGCTTCCTCAAGCTCCTTCTCTGCGAGCTGTCGGAACTTGGTCGCCTCTTTCGCTCGTTCTTCCAGCTGCTTTGATAGCTGGATGTGTTTGAGATAACTCATGCTTAGGCTCCGCAGTCAGTGTGCTATACGCTGTGCTCCATCAAGCTTCCAGTCGTTAGATTTAACTTATGACCCTGCCTCTATTTAAATTCAACGACACTCACCCGTCCACATGATTTGACCACTCTATTTGGCTTACTGTATTCCTATCCTCTCTGCCATCACCTTCTTCACGATTTCTCTGTTGCTAGATGGTAATCCGAAGTATTCCGAGAACGCCCCACTGGTTACGAGCTCGTATGTGGGGCCCCTCCTTCTTGTGATGATGAGCCCCAGGTCCCTGAGAGCCTTCACATGGTCGTAGACCTTGCCTCCCACGAGGATCTTCAGGTCGCTCTGCATGATCGGTTGATGATATGCTATCAACGAGGCCGTTTTGAGCACGTCGCGGCCGATATGCGATTCGGAGAACTCCAGCACCTCATCCGAGTACCCCTCCTTCACCTTCATGATGTAGCTCTGACCTATCCTGCTTATCTCTATGGCGCTCTCGCCACTGTTGTATCTCCTTCTCAGGTCATCAAGGGACCTCCTGACCACGTCCTTGCTCAGGCCAGTTCTGTCCGAGATCTCGGCTATCCTGAGCGGGTGGGACGATGAGAAGAGAGCAGCCTCAACGACGCCTTTCGCCTTCAATTCATCACCGCCAGTTTGTCCACTTCGAGGGTCTCTGCGACATCCTCCTGGGTCAACAATTCCTCTCCAACCAGGGTCTTCACGAATATCTCGCCGTGCGGCATTCTCCGCTGCCATAGTTTCACTTTGTTCATCATGCAGAGGAAGAGCACCGATACGAACACCGTCACGCGGTCCCAGACGTCGTTGTCCCATAGGTTGTGAAGGGGGATCGCCTCGCCGTTGAACTGTCGGATTCGCGACCATGTCGCTACCATGTCCTCGCTCAGATTCTCCTTGTGAACCCTTGAGTGGAACTCCACGTCCCTCTGCTCCGTGCTCGCCACTCTGAGGGATTCGATCCTGGCCCTGTACTCGGACTCCTTTCTCGCCTCATCGAAGGCATCGACGAGCTCGATCAGGGTGACCTTCCTCTCCGGCTGCCTTCTGACCGCCTGCTTGAGCGGGTTCATGCCCGTGTGCATTATCACGTTGGTGTAGTCAAGGTCCTCGGGCGCCTGATAGAACTCCAGCGGGATGTCCCAATCCGAGAAGAAGCACTCTTCAGCGGGAAGTTGCGGCGTAGCGTCCTCTAGGACCTCGTCGCTTTGGAGCTTGAGGATGGACCATGCCATGAGAATCAAGCGGCCCGCCACCACGAAATTCACGTCCCCGTCCAGCTTGACCTTCTTCAAGTACATCTTCGTGAACTCCACCAGGTTTATGTCCCACGGATCGAACTTGCTCTCGATGACAAGCTCGAAGGCCGCTGCGAGGCTCTTCTCCATGGGGTCCCTGCACGCGATGTGCATCCCCTTGTTTATCTCTTCGATCATCTGCAAGTACTCGGTTATCCTTTCACCGTTTTCTTGCTCGGAGATCAGCGCCTTGTGAAAGAGCAGGTGGTTGAGGACCGCCTCGTAGCTCTCCTTCACGGCGTCACCTCCACCGTGGGGGGCTCGGGTTCCGGGGTCTCCCTTATGCCGACCTCCATCACTACGTTGGAGACTCCCTCGTCTTGCATCGTGACGCCCACGATATTGTCCGATTCCTTCAGCGTGACCTTTCTGAGCGATATCTGGATGAACTGGGCGACAGCGGAGTGCTCCTTGATCGCCCGGGCTATCTTCTCCGCGTTGACCGCGTCCAGGTTCTGATCGACCTCGTCCAAGAAGTAGAACGGGGACGGGTCGTACTGCTGAAGTGCGAAGATGAATGCCATCGAGACCAGGCTCTTCTCGCCGCCCGAGAGCGCTTCCAGCCTGAGGAGCTTCTTGTGCCTCGGTCTCGCCTTGATCAGGAGTCCGCCCTCGAAGGGGTTCTTCTCGTTCTCCAGGACAAGCTCTGCCTCGCCTCCATCCGAGAGCTCCTTGTGTATCTGCCTGAAGTTCTCGTTGATCGCGGTGAAGACCTTCATGAGCCCGTCCTTCTTCCTGGAGTTCAGATCGTCGACCAGACCGAGGAGGTTCTTCCTCTGCTTCTCGAGCTGCGAGAACTCGTCCTTCAGCTCCTGGTGTCTGTCCTTCTGCCTGTCGTAGTCCTCGAGGGCCCTCATGTTGACGGGGCCCAGGGTCTCGATAGACTTCTGGCACTCCTCGATGGTCCTCTTGAGATCGTTGGCCGATGGGAGGTCGTCCGTGCTCTCGATCTCATAGCCCTCCAGGGTCTTCTCCGCCTCATCGAGGTTCTGCTTCCCGACATCCAGCTCCCGCTGGAGCCCGAGAAGGAAGTCCTCCTTCGTGTCCATCTTGTGGATGATCTTGTCGATCTCGTTCTCGAGCCTCGTCTTCTCCCTGTAGGCCTCGTCCCGGCGGTCCCGGATCTCTTTAAGCTCCTCTCCCATCGACTGCTCGACCTTCTCCAAGGCGAGGAGCTTCTCCTTGGACTCTCTCTTCTTCTTTTCCATCTCCTTTGACTTCTGGGAGTTCTCCTCGATGAACGTCTCCATGAACTCGAGCCTTTCCGTCATCTCTTTCTTTCTGTCGTCGATCACTGCGATCTGCGTCTTGACGGTCTCCCTCTTCGACTCGAGGGCGTTGATCTCTTCTCGAAGGCCGCTCCTCTCCTTCTCGAGGGACCTGAGCTCCTTGGAAAGGGCCTCCGGTGTGGACTTCTCGAGCCTCCTCTTCACACCCTCTCTCTCGTCCTTCATGGACCTGATGGTCTTTTCCAAATCGGAGATCTCCTTGGCGGCCGTTGCCCTGCTGTTGCTCAGCTCCTCCAGGTCCGAAAGGGCTTCCTCGACCTTCTCCGAAAGGGACCTGGACTTCTTCTTGAAATCCTTGATCTTGGCCTTCAGCGTGGACAGTTTGAATGTGGACGACTCCGACCCTTCTCTCGCGTCGCTCAGGCCATCCTCCGCGGTCTTGATCTGGTCTCTGATAGTCCCGATCTCCTTCCTTGTCTCGTCCGCCTTCTTCGTGGCCCTTCGGAGCTCCTTGGAGACCTTGTCAATCTCTCCCTTGTCCGGTGACCCGAACTTGATGATGGCCCTCTCGATCTGTCCGCCGATCATGGCCCCGCTTGCTTCGATCAGCTCTCCGTCAAGCGTCGTGATCCTCACGCCGCCCATCAGCTTCCTAGCGGACCCGAGGTCCTCCACTATGAGCGTGTCCCCGAACACATACGAAAAGGCGGCCTCGTATTCCTGGTCGAATTCAACGAGGTTGATCGCAAAGCCGAGAGATTCCTTCGAGGCCAGGAGGGCCTTTCCACGGGGTCTCCTCGTCACCATCTTGTTCAGGGGCAGGAAGATTGCCCGCCCGATCCGCTTGGATCTCAGGAACTCTATGGCCTTCGCGGCAACGGAGTCATCCTCCACGACGATGGCCTGCATCCTCGCTCCGGCCGCGACGTTCAGCGCGACCTCGTACTTCGGGTCGACCTTCGCGAGATGAGCGATGGTGCCGTGGATTCCCTTGATCTTCCCCTTGTCCCGGGTCTCCAGGACGGCTCTGACCGCCCTTGTGTATCCCTTCTGCACGTCCTCTGCGGCCTGGGCCTCCGCCTTGAGCTGGTTGTAGTCCCTGGTGAGCCTCTTGACAGCGTCCTCCAGCTCCGTTTCCTTCCGGACGAGTTCCCGCTCATCCTTTCTTAGCCTGTCCAGCTCGCTGTGCAGCTTGTCGAGGTTCTTTGTCTTCGCCCTCTCGCCCTTGTTCGCCTCCTTGAGCTGCCAGGTGGAGTCCTTCAGCTCGAAATCCGCTGTCTTTTGGGACTCCTCCAGCTGGGCGACCTCCTCGTTCTTCCTCTCTGTCATCGCTTCGAGCCTGTCATCCTGGAGCTTGACCTTGTGGAGCTCTTCCTCCGAGTCGTGCACATGCTTGTTCATCGAAATGATGTTCTTCTGCAGCTTCAGCGCGCTCGCATCGGACCTCGTGACGGCCTGCTCGGACTCCTCTATCCGCTCGCTCTTCTTCTTTAGTTCCTTCTCCCTCGAGCGCAGACGCTTCCCGGTCTCCTGGAGCGCCTCCGAGAGCTTCTCCAGCTCTCCCTCGACCTTCTTCATCTCTTCCTTGAGGTTCCGGATCTCAGCCGTGGTCTTTGTGATGGCTTCCTCCGCGTTCTCAGCGCCATCCTCCGCTCGGGCTCTTTCTATCCTGAGTTCGTCGATGCTCTGCTTGAGCTTCCTTACTTCGTCCCCGCCCTTCTCGACCATCTTGTTCTCGTGGTCCTCCAGCTCCAGCCTGGACTCCTCCAGCCGCTGGGAGAGCTCCTGCCTCCTTTTCAGCAGGTTCTCCTTCTCGGACTCGAACTTCTCGATCTGCTTCAGCGTGCCGACGACCTGATGCTCGAGCATCTCCTTGTTCTTGAAGACAACCTGCTTGTTGGCGAGGTCCATCGTGTCCTTGATCTCCTTGTACTTGAGGGCGCCTGACCTGTCACTTCCGAGCTGGCGGATCTGTTTCTTGATCTCGCCCAGTATTATCTCGATCCTCGACACGTTCTCCTCCACGTCCGCTCTCTTCTTGTAGGCCTTCTCGATGTCCTCGTCGTACTTCGAGATGCCAGCCATGGAGTCCAGGACCTTCCTTCTGTCCACGTTGCCCATCTGAACGATGTTGGCGATATCCCCCTGCTGGACGATGTTGTAGCCGTCCGCGCTTATCCTGGCATGTGCGAGCAGGGAATCGAACTCGGATAGCTTGGACCGCTTGTCGTTGATGTAGAAATATGAATTATAGCCTCCCTCCACGGAAGGCGAGCGGTTCACGTACCTCGTGAGCTTCACCTCGTCCGCGTCGACGGGGAATACCCTGTCCTTGTTGTCGAATATCAGGGACACCCTCGTGTACTTGGCGGGCCGCTTGGACTTCCCTCCGTTGAAGATGAGGTCTGTCAGCTTTCCCGCTCGGATCACCCTTGAGCTTCTCGG
>JAGMAI010000054.1 GCA_023130895.1 Thermoplasmata archaeon | reverse complement strand
CCGTTGGGACCTGTCACCGTTGAATAGCCCTTCAGAAGTGGAATCCTCATCCGCTTGAAGGACTTGAAGTTCTCCAGTTGTATTTCCTTGAGATACAAGCGTATCACCTGTTGGGGAAAATGATATGGCTCGCTGATTGTTGATGCTGCACCCCATCTTTCCCTTCTGTTAGTCCGACAAATTGTCGGACAAGCACTGTATAGGCTATGGATATATAAATATTGTGATAGTCGACGTGTCGAACAAACCGCTCGTCTTGCTCGTTCCAGCGAGGCTTTCCGGTGGCGCCGCCGCGAGCATGGATTTATATCGCCGTGACCGATGTTCAGTCGCCCCGTCGCTATGACCGCCTGACGATATGTCGAGGAGCTCTCATGAAAGTCACGATTCTCGGGTACTACGGCGTTCCCAACATCGGCGATGAAGCGATCTTGGCGGGGATGCTCCAGAAGCTCCGCCCAGCCTTTCCCGATGCTTCGATCAAGGTCTCTGCGAGGGACGAGACCTACGTGCGTCGGATGCACGATGTGGAGACGTTCCCGCTCGATCAGATGCGCTCCTTTGTGGCGGTCGCCTCCAAATCCGATATAATACTCGTCGGCGGCGGGGGGCTGCTGTTCGACACTCCCTTCCAGGTCCTGCCCTTCTGGCTCGGGCGGATAGTGGCGGCGCGCAGCGTCGGGACTCCGTCAGTTCTCTATTCCGTGGGAGTCGGGCCAATCGAGAAACGCAGGAGCCGCCGGTACCTCAGGCTCGGGCTCAGATACGCGGATGCGATATCCGTCCGAGACGAATACTCAGCGGAACTGCTCAGGAAATGCGGTGTCAAGCGGGAAGTGTCTATCCTGCCTGATCCGGCTCTGCTCTTGGAGCCCGCTGCTGAGTCTAGGGCGAAGGAAATACTGCGGGAAGAAGGCGTTCCCGAAGATGGCGGGCTGAAGATAGGCGTTTCCTTGAGGTACTGGCAGGCCTTTGATGAATCACAACAGAAGCGCTTTGCATCGAGCATCAGAAATGCCCTGGAGAAGACGGCGGCGAAGTCGGACGTTTCGTTCGTGATGGTCCCTTTCCAACTCCCGCCAGCACTCGGCGATGTCGGTCTGATGGAGGAGATCGCGGCGGGGTCCGCATGCGAGGACGACATTCACTTCGTCAGGGACAGCTACACGCCCGCCGAGGTCAAGGCCTTACTGGGGCAGATGGACCTGATGCTCGGGATGAGGTTACACTCGCTGATATTCTCGCTGTCGATGGGCGTGCCGAGCATCGCTTTGTCCTATGCCAGCAAGGTCGCATCCACGATGGAATCCTTCGGGTTCGGAGATTACTGCCTTCCCCTGAACGCTGTCACCGGGGACAAGATTGTGAGTCTCACTATGAAAGCAATCGAGCGGAAGGATTACTCCGAACGACTCCTCGAAACATGTGGCAGAATCACCAAGGAAGTGGACGGGCTGCACGACAGAATGCTCGCGCGGCTGGGGGATTTGGCCCAATCTCGATAGGCTCTCCGGTCAAACCATCTGGCGGGGCGATCAGTCGACCTCTTCTGAAACGTCGCTCTCGGGTTCCTCCTCTTCCTTTTCAGGGCTCTTGTTCTTGGAGAAGATCACCATCTCGACGACAAGACCCGCTGCTAGAATCGCCAGGTCGATAATCATCCCGAGCCCGAACCAAGGAGGCACCTCCATCGCAGGAACAAACAGCGAGGAGATCCCAGTGAATATCTCCGCGAGGACGAAGGGAAATGCAACCGCCAAGAACGTAAACGCTCTCTTTTCTTCCCCTTTCTCAGAGATGAAGGGCCTCTTGAGAGCGAGCAGGGCACCGATTATCGCCAGGACAATGGCGAAGACTATCGCGATCAGCGGCTTGAGGTTCTCCTCGAGGGTGGCGGGTTCTATGAGATCAACAGTAATCGATTGAACCGCTTCCGAGTTGTCAAGGTTGTCATATGCCCGGAATTCTATCGTATGAATGCCCAATACACGTCCAGTTAGGTTGAAGTTGCCAGTGTATTCATGCCACGCGCCAGAGTCAATCCTGTACTCTATGACCCTCACACCCGAACCGGCGTCGACGGATGATATGGTGAACGGCGTCTCCTGATACACTTCGACGGGCGTGACTTCCCTCTTCGGCTCTCCTATGCCGACGCTCGACGCGGGCGGCGTCCCGTCGACGATGAAAGACATCAGTTTCTCAACCTCGACGTTCCCGAGGTTGTCCACTCCTCTGTATGAGAGCGTGTGACTCCCTTCGATCTGGACCGTAATCGCAGTCGTGTAGTTCTGCCAGTTGCCCAGATCGAGCCGGTACTCGATATGAGAGAGGCCACATCCATCATCTCCCGATGTGATGCTGAGGGGTGTCAAAGGAGAAACCCACAAGGTCACGGCTGTGTAGTTGGGCTGGCCTGCCGCCACCCACGAGGACGGAGGAGACCCATCGACCAAGAGGTCGAGGTTATTGGCTTCCTCGACGTTCCCGAGGTTGTCCACTCCTCTGTACGAGAGGGTGTGAGCTCCCTCGGACTGCATCGTCAAGAGTCCAGTGTACGTCTGCCAACCGCCGCCGTCGAGTGAGAACTCGACTTCTGAAAGACCACAACCCTGGTCCTGGGACCGAATCTCTATTGAGGTTGAAGGCGCTATCCACAAACCTCCCCACGTGTAGTTCGGACTTCCTATGATCTCGCTCGAAGAGGGAGGAGTCCCGTCAACGATGAAGTCCAGACTTTCTTCTGTCTCAACGTTTCCAAGGTAGTCAACGCCCCGGTAGAGGAGTACATGACTGCCCTCCTGCGTCACAACGATGGGGACCGTGTACGTCTGCCAGAGACCACCATCGATCTGATATTCCACGTATGAGAGGCCGCAGCCGCCATCGGTCGACGAAATGGTGATGGGCGTTGATGGTGATATCCACAGGTCTGCCGCTGTGTAGCTCGGCGATCCGACGGCTAGATCTGAGGAGGGCGGTGTGTCGTCCACTACAAAGACCAGACTCTTCGGGTCCTCAACGTACCCCAGATTGTCGACCCCTCTGTAGACAAGGAAGTGAGTTCCTTCCTGTGACACCGTGATGGGTATGGAGTACGTCTGCCAACTGCCACCGTCCAGCTGGTACTCGATATGCGAAACACCGCTACCAGCATCAGCGGATGCAATCTCGAGAGTCGTCGATGGGGAAATCCACAGGTCCACTCCCGTGTAGCTGGGTGATCCCACGGTCACATCGGAGGACGGGGGAGTGGCATCGACCCAGAATACGAGGCTTCCTGGATCCTCTGTGATTCCAAGGTTGTCGATCCCCCTGTAGAGGAGAAGGTGGCTCCCCTCCTCTGGGATAGTGATCGGGATTGTGTACGTCTGCCAACCGCCGCCGTCCAGCTGGTACTCGACAAGGGATAGTCCGCAGCCAACATCGCTGGACGTGATAGTGAGAGTAGTCGACGGAGAAACCCATAGGTCCACTCCTGTGTAGTTGGGCGTTCCGACCATGACGGCTGAGGAAGGAGGGGACCCGTCAACTATGAACGTCAGACTCGATGGACTCTCGACGTATCCCAGATTGTCGATTCCCCTGTAGTCGAGGACGTGACTGCCCTCATCTGGCACAGTAATCGGAGCGGTGTATGTCTGCCAACCGCCGCCGTCCAGTTGATACTCTATCAGCGAAATGCCTGAGCCGTCGTCATTGGAAGTGATCGTGAGCAGTGTTGAGGGAGCTATCCACAGATCTATTCCCGTGTAGTTGGGCGTACCGACGAAGATATCCGAGTACGGCGGAGTGGCATCGACCCAGAAGTTGATGCTCTGTTGGGTCTCGACGAATCCGAGATTGTCAACTCCTCTGTATAGCAGAACGTGACTGCCCTCATTGGGAACAGTGATTGGCATTGTGTAGATCTGCCAGCCGCCACCGTCGAGCTCGTACTCAACGTACGAGAGACCGCTACCGCTGTCGACGGACACAATCTCGAGGGTCGTGGATGGGGAGATCCACAGATTCACTGATGTGTAGTTGGGCGCCCCCACAATGATGCTCGAGACCGGAGGAATCCCATCGACCCAGAACGTCAGGCTCTGAGGGATCTCCGTGTTTCCCAGATTGTCAATTCCTCGATAGAGCAGGACATGGCTCCCTTCAGCGGGCACAGTGATCGGTGCCAAGTAGGTCTGCCAGCCGCCGCCATCCAGTTCGTACTCGATGTGCGAGAGACCGCAGCTGATATCGATTGACGTGATCGTGAGCGGTGTCGAAGGAGCTATCCACAGGTCAACGTCAGTGTAATTTGGCACTCCCACGGCGATTGCGGAGGAAGGCGGTGTGTCGTCCACGATGAGGCTGAAGTTCTTCGTCGGCTCCGCCCCGCCCAGCATGTCCGTGCTGTTGAAGTAGATGATGTGGCCCCCCTCTCCAAGGACGGTGAAGGGTGAGGTATAGAGGGTCCAACTGCCGCCATCCACTCTGTAGTACGTCGATTCTATCCCCGTCCCGCTCCTGTCCCACACGATGAATGATACCGGTGTCGATGAAGTCATGAAGAAGTCAGTGGAGACGTACTGTGGATTGCCGATGACAATTGCTGTCTCGGGAGGTCCCACGACCTCGATGTCGAACTGGAGTTCGATGTAGCCACCATCGTCGTCTGTGATGTTGAGCACAACGGTGTAGTTGCCAACTGAGCCGTATGCGTGAGTCACCAGGTCGTCGGTCGAGAAGGGGTATACGGGCCCGGGACTCGGATACGGGTCCGGAGAGACGCCGTTGTTGTAGTATATGGTCGTATTGTGCGCTGTCCCGTCATCCCAGTTCCAGTCGACGGTGAGGTCATCACTTCCCGGATCAGTTGCGTTCGTGAAGCACTGGAAGTCCATGCCCAGCGAGACCTTGGACGGGCAATTGATGTTGGCGCTCGGATTCTGATTGAGAACTGTGATCGCGACGGAGGCCTCGTCATTGTCCCCGTACTCGTCCGAGACGTTGAGCGTCACCTGGAACACGCCGTCGTCGCCGTAGAAGTGGGTTACGTTGTCGACGACATGGTGCGTGAAGCCCACACCAGGCGCGAAGTTGCCCTGCATGCTCTGGCCATCCCCGAAGGCCCACGTTACGGTGTGATTGTCAAGCCAGCTCGGGTCATCGAAGTAGCCACCGAGAAGGACGGGCGAGCCCTCCATCACTGGATTCGGGTCTGCGACTATGGTGACCGAAGGCGCAACATTCGAGACATTCAGCTGAAACGCGACCATACTGCTTCCTCCGTCATCATCAACGACAGTCAGGTTCACAAGATACGCTCCGCTGTGTCCGTAGGAGTGAGTCCACTGACCCGCGACGGTCATCGGATTGACATCGGGACTATTGGGGGGGTCTGGACCCATCCCGTCGTTGTAGTATGTCCACGTCTCATTGGATCCATCTCCCCAGTCCCACAAGAGAGTCAGGTCGTCGCTTCCGGGGTCGTATGCTGATGCGTTGAAGCTTAGAGAGTAACCCTCTTCCGGCAAGGACGGAGGAACAACGGAGACGATGGGATTCACATTGAGAACTGTGACATTGCAGGAATCGACCGATGAATTGCCTTGCTGATCTCTCACTGTCAAGTGGACTTCGTACATGCCATTGTCGCCGTATGTGACTTCGAGCGATTTTCCCGTGAAGTCGATATCGTTCGTGAAATTGCCGTCATCGTCGCCGTCCACGAGATGGTTGACATCCCACAGGTATTCCACAGGTTGCGACACTGAATAGTTGATGCTCCAGTCAAGCAATGCAGGCGTTTCGTTTCTGTCGGTCATCAGGTTTGCCCTGAGCATCAGAACGGGGTTAGTGAGGGGGTCGATATCCACGAACAGATCCAGCGGGCAGTCACTTGCATCGATGCCCTGAATTAGGGGCACTCCGGACTCGTTCAGTATGTCCACTTTGATGTCTGTCCCTGTCGGCTCGTTCGTTGACATATTGAACGTAATCCAGTTAGATAGGTTGTCCCCCTGGGCAATCTGTTCGGAGATTACTACTCCAGATGTCTCGTACCCAAAGGCCGAGATGCTGATGTTGTCCGCCCATCCCTCACCTACGTTGGGCTGGCCGTCATTTATGATGCCATCTGCGAAGCTACCGACGCCATATTTGTGGAAGATGAATCCCTCGTCGACGACCTCCGTGCCATTCACGACAACAGTACTAGAGGCGTCTCGCACTTCTCCATACATAGTTCTGGTGTCGGAATCCCAGACTATGTGTGTGGTGAAGAGTTCCCAGTAGTGTTGGTCATAGTCTATTGTGTAGATGGTGTAAGGTACACCCGAATCATCGAAAAGACCTCCCTGTAGCATATCCAAATCGGGGTTGCCTCCATAGACTCTAGCCATCAGAGTGTTGTTCGCATCCCCCCACTTGGTTCCAGAGCGGAAGCTGCCATTCTTCTGGAGGAGCAATGTGTCCGCAATCGCGAACGAGTCAGCCCGCCAATACAAATAGTCCACATGGGCTGAGAAATCCATTGTGTCTACAATTGGATGAGGAAGAAAACCAACCAGCTTCTCATAGTGGTCGCGAGGATCCTCTCGATCCACGTACCATCGTATCACTTGTTGGCCAGAGTCCCACCATATGTTCGTGCTGGGCTGGTCATCCTGAACGACGAACCCTGGATCAGTGTCGAACGTGTGCGTGATTCGAACGGATACATTTTCCAGCACCACGCTTCCGCTCGAAATCGTTGTATTCACGAACTGAGAGATTCTGGAATCGTCATCGAAAGTGTCTGTCCATTCCACAAACGACGAAGGTCCTGAGGATCCATTGCCAACAATCTGCAGAGGCTCCCCCTCATTGACCAGGCTGTCGGGTCCCGCATCCGCGGACACGGATGTCTGCATCACGAGCAAACTCCGACTGGCAACATTATTGGATTCATTACTTTCGGAGACTATGTCCTCCGAATCGGCGACCACGAAAATCTCATGCACACCGGCCACTGAGGCGGTCCAGTTTGTCGAAACACCCCTGCATCCACAAAGGGGAAACTGCACATCGATATGCTCTTCGAGCAGATTGGCTGGGTCGATGGCATCAAGGTAGAACGCGACAGAGGCCGAGGTTGCCAGCTCTGTGAGAGTGGGCGAGGCCGAGAATATCTGATAGTTTGTGCCGATTGCCGCATACCACATCCTCTCTGGAATGGAGCCGTTGAAGAGGATGAACGCGTCATCGACTCTGAGGTGTTCTTGCGGGTCAGGACCCACGTCCAAGACCAATCCAGTCTTTTCCCAAACAACACCATCAGAAGAAACCGCGCTGAGGATGCGAAACACCCCTGCCCGCCGCCCGACATACAACATGGTGTAACCGCAAGAGTTGCTCCAGACGAATGACCAGCCCGTGCCGATCTCGTCGTAGTCTCCGGGCGACCCTATGTCCACAACGACACCATGTTTCGTCCAGTTCACTCCGTCTGGAGACGTCGCATAGTGTACTCGATCCGTGTTGGAGCTGTCCGTTCCCGAATACCACATCTTGAACAAGCCCGACTCGTTGAGCACGACTGGGCTCCTGAGCATCCTTTCATCCGTTGACCCTAAGGGACCCACGTCCAGCACCAGTCCATGCTTGGTCCATGTCGTTCCATCGGTGGACGTCGCATAGAATATTCTGTACACGCCACCCCAAGAAATCAGGTCGTCGGCACCTGAGTACCACATCTTGTAGACATTTCCCTCCTTTATCACGTAGTGAAGGCACACCTTTTGGTCATCGAGTTGCCCCGGAGATCCAACGTCTAGCACGACGCCCTGTTTCGTCCAAGTGAACCCGTCTGGAGACGTCGCATAAAAGATCTTGTATACTTGTCCCAGTCCCGTCGCACCGCCGTACCACATTTTGTACGTTGCATTCTCATGTATGACTCTGGGGGACACCATGTGGGCATCATCATCCCCACCTCCGCCCAGCGGGATGTTCACACCCTCCTTGGTCCAGTCAATGGACCATTGGTCGCCGAATCGGGTGACTTCCGCTTGGATTTCGACGACATCATCGAGGTGAACGACCTGTGAGGGAGAAAATGAAATGTCGTTGTCTGAAATGAAGAAATCAACTCCTCCACTCTGGTTCGTTTCCTCTTTGTCCTCACTTGCGTGAATGAACGGCATTGTCGAGAACAAGAGCAATAGACACAGCACAACCACGATGGATCTGGACATCCACGTCGCACCTCCCCAGTGTTTGAGATTATGCTCCCCGTAGTAATACTTTTCGGTTCGTCCTCTCGGATGCGCACGTCTCGGGAGCGGTGTCTTTCCGTTGGATTGCCACTTCCCAATGGGGTCGCCTTTCATAAGGCGACGCACCGTCCTTTCGGAAACCGCTTGGCTGCTCCACTCGCTTTATCCGATTTCTATGACAAGCGAGGAAGCAGCAGTCCCGCCATCGTCATCCATCACCGTGAGTGCGATTGTGTAGGATCCCGAAGACGCGTAAGAGTGGAGTGCTATGTCCATGACCGCTATGGGGTTGACGTCTGGACTCATTGGCGGATCGGGACCAACTCCGTCGTTGTAATGGACGTTGACCGTTGTGGCTCCGTCTCCCCAGTCCCAATGGAACGACAGGTCATCGCTCCCCTGGTCATATGCCGTCGCGACGAACGTGATACTGTGTCCAAGGAAGAGCAGAGAGAGATTCTGCACATGCCACGTCCACGTCTCCTCACGTCTCACGTTGAAAGTGTGATGCACTCGGGACTCTCCGTCCTCGAATCCCAGGATCAACCACGCTGGATCCGCTCCCCAGATCTGGCCGTTGATGGGATCGTCAGCCGGAGTGTAGTATGCAATCGCGGAGTAGTTCCCCGACAGGTTCACAGAGACGTTTGCGAGAACCGCCACCTGCTCGTTCGGACTCCCAGGGTATCTTGTGATGTCCGCGCATCCGATCTCCACTCCGTCCTCGAAGAGATGCACCTCCACGTTGTGCCATTTCTCTCCCGCGATTCGGAATGCGAAGGAGGCGTTGAGGAAGTGCTCCATGGGCTGCAGTGAGGGGTTCACGTTCTGAACGGTGACAGATGCGGAGTCAACATCGGTGTCGTTTCCGTCCGAAACCTGCAGCAGAACTTGGCCAGCGTAGTCATCCCCCCAGGTGTATTGGGCCTGAGGACTGCTATCCCAGCTCGTGTCCCAGACGCCATCATGATCGAAGTCCCATCTGTATTGCAGCGGGTCTCCTTCGGGGTCGGACGAATTGCTGCCATCGAATGTGACGGGTTCGCCTTCGTTCCCGTAGTATGGCCCTCCTGCATCGGCCTCGGGATCTAGAGAGACGATCTCGATCTCCCTGCAAGCCGTGTTGTTGAGCTCGCTCGTCTCGTCGTAGACGTCATCGGGGTCGACTTGAGCGCAGATCGTGTGATTGCCCACTGGTCCGGCCTGCCAGGAAATCGTTACGGAGGCCGAGCCGTTGTACGGAATGGTCACGTTGTCGACTCTGTCGATTTGGTTGGACGGACCCAGGCCATCAATGTAGAACGAGACGGATGTCGAGATCTCGATTGGTTGAGCGGTTGCGGTCGCTCTCATAATCCTGTAGTTGGCTCCTCTCGCGGCGTACCACATCTGCTTGGGCAATCCTCCTGAGAACTCAATAAAAGGCTCCGTAAGACGAACGTCGTCCCCGGACCCCGGCGGTCCCAGGTCAAGAACAAGGCCCTCCCTCGTCCAGTTCAGCCCATCTGGTGAGGTCGCCTCAAAGATGCGCGCGTTTGAGCCCTGTGCTCCTGCATACCACATTCGGTAGAGCCCGCCCGTGTTAACCACGAAGGGCGTGGTCACACCTGTCGATTCCATTCCTCCGGGCGGACCCGCGCCGAGCACGACTCCGTGTTTCGTCCACGACACTCCGTCCGGTGAGGTTGCGTAGAGGATTCTCCAGGTGCCCGCTTGGTCGCGCCCTGAGTACCACATCCTGTATGTGCCGCCCTCGTTGCGTATGCAAGGCGTGTGAGTGAGCGGATATCCCGGCCCTCCTGGCGGGTCGGCATCCAGGACAACGCCGTGTTTCGTCCAGGATATCCCATCCGAGGAGGTCGCGTAGAAGATCCGATAGATGCCGCCGTGGGGCGTGTACTCGTCGAGACCGCTGTACCACATCTTGTAAGTCGACCCCTCCTTGAGCACCCAGTGATAGGCGACATGGGTATCGTCGGACCCACCTGGGGCACCGATGTCCAGCACCATTCCATGCTTCGTCCAGCTGATGCCGTCTGTGGAATTGGCATAGAGGATTCGGTAGTGTGGTCCATCGCTCCCCGAGTACCACATCTTGTACTGACCGCCCTCCTTGAGGATTCGCGGCGAGATGACGTGGTAGTCGTCATAGCCTTGTGCCCCGCCGATGTCCAGCGAGACACCCTGCTTCGTCCACTGCAGTTCGTAGATGCCGCCTCCGAGATGAACCACAGCTTCGATTGTGACGTTGGTATCAAGCTCCACAGGACTGAACGGAACGAATGTCAACTCACTGTCTTCGATGAACAGGTCCATATCGCCCGATTGCCATGCAGGAGACCACTCGACGATGGTGCTTCCGCCCACGACCATGAGAAGCGCGACAGACAATGCCAAGAAGCGCGGATGAATCCCCCTCAACCAACTACCCAGTTCCAAATGGATTAGGGGATACAAAAGGGTTTTCGGAATCGCTTATCTAGTCGAAGTTCTCGCCCAGTACCATCCTGTAGCCTTTGAGCACAACCGAAATCACACTGTCCCATGAGTATTCTTCGGAAGCCAACTGAGCGTTCTCGGTCAGCCGGTCAAGATTGTCTCGGGCCTGCACGATTCTCAATCTCAGTTCCTCGGCGTTCCCTGACTCAAAGAGGTACCCGTTCTTCCCGTCGATGATCATCTCTGGGACCATGCCGACTCTGCTCCCTATCGCCGGTGTCCCGCATGCAAGGGATTCAGCGATTGTGTAGCCGAAAGACTCCGTGAAGGACGGCAGGACAGTAAGGCTTGCGGCTGTGTAGAGCTTCGGCAGCTCCCGCCTGTCCATGTAGCCCAGGAACTCCGCGTTCACCCCGAGTTCTTTGGAGAGCGCGCGCAACTTCTGCTCTTCGGGGCCCGAGCCAACGATCCACAGTTTTCCCTCCACACCCTTGAGTGCCCGTATGAGTGTGTCCACGCTCTTCGTCGGGATGAGCCTCCCCGTGTAGAGGACTGTGAACTCCTCCTCCTTCTCACCCGTGGGGACGAAGTAGTCTTCGACAGGCATTCGCTGGACCAGTATGCGCTCTTTCGGTATCCCGAGCGTGGCGAGGTATTCCTTCTCCGCGTAAGAGCCCGAGAAGAGGATGCTGGCGAGCGGGATGGTCCTCCTGAACCACGGGCGGAGAGGAATGAACTGCTTCCGCTTAAGGTACTCCGCGTACCCCCCGCCAGGGTCGCCCGCTACGAAGGGCATGTTCCTGCTCGAGAGGTAGCTCGCAACGAAGGGGTACATCGGGCTGAAGATCCCGCGGAAGTCGACGAGATCGCATCCCGAGGCCATGAGCCACTCGAAGATGTCGAACGAGAAGTGAACGTGCCACGGGACCCTGACGGACTTGGCCACGATGACCTCGTATCCGTCGCTGTGCGTGAGCGTCCTCGACCTCTTCGCCAGGCGGGAGAAGTAGAGAATCGTCGTCTCCACGCCCTTCTGGTGCAGCATCTTGCCGATACGGTTTATGTGGCTGTCCATGACCTCGTCCGCATCGACCCCGGCGGAATAGAAGTCGTCCTTCGTGTACGGCGATACGTGCAGGACCTTCATGGCCTTTCGATGAGAATATCAGGCCACTTTATAAGAACATCACCATCCAAATGCTTTTATCCCGCAAGCAGGATTCGCTGGAAAGAGGTCTCCCGTTGAAGGTGATTGCCTGTCCCCGAACCGACGCTCCATACGTCCAGCTCCTGAACTCCTCCCTCAGGTCCTTGGGCGTGAAGGTCGCCGAGCTGGAGTCCTTCGGGAGGCAGTACCCTTACTCGATCTCTCAGTTCTTCGCGTTTCGATCGAGGGGCTACGAGCTGCTGCACCTCCACTGGGTGCCGTTCAGGTACGAGCGCATTCTGAAGCTGGTCCGCAATGCCACCGAGGAGTTCAACGTCAAGGTCGTGTGGACCGTACACAACATCCTCCCGCACGAGCCTCAGTTCGCGGATGACCTCGCCGTAATGCGTGCCGTTGCCGATTGGGCCGATCTCGGGATAGTCCACAGCGACAGAACGAGGGCCGCCGTCTCTGAGAAGCTCTCGTCCGATCTCCGGCTGGTGACCATTCCTCACGGTCACTTCAACACGCTCGCCAGGAGCGTTCCCGCCGAGGAGGCGAGGAAGAGACTGGGCATCGCGGAGGACAAGACCGCGCTCCTCCTGTTCGCTCCGGACCGCCGGAACAAGGGCGTTGACACCTTCATAGAAGTGCTCGAGAAGCTCCCGCCGGACTATGTCGGCATTCTTGCGGGAAGATGCCCTGACCGGGAGATCCGCGGGGAGATCGAGCGGGCCAGGAAGCGGCTCGGCCCCCGGCTCATCACCGATCTTAGGTTCATTCCCGACGAGGAGGTCCCCGCCTATTTCTCTGCGGCCGACATCTATTTCATCCCGTACAAGTGGATAACGACCTCCGGCAGCGTCTTCTTCGCATTCGCGTACAAGAAGCCCGTCGTCACGACGCCCGAGGGTCACCTTCCCGACATCATCGAGAGCGGGGAGAACGGCTACCTGGTCTCGGACGTCGAGGAGATGGTCGAGGTCATCGGCGGCATGGACAGAGCTCGGGCAAAGGAGATGGGATTGAAGGCGCACGAGATGGCCGCCAAGTACGACTGGGACGGGATCGCCAAGAGAACGGTCGAAGCGTACCGCTCGGTCGTCTCCTGATGCCTCACCGCCTGCGCTTTCCAGATGGCGAGAGAAACGGGAATAGGTTCGTAATCGTGGAGCCCACCCTCGATCTTCTCAGAGCGCTTCTCAGCCTCGCGGCGTCTCCGCCGATGTAGCAGATGATCGAGTTGTAGTTCGGGACGAAGAACTTGCCAGGGAACCGGGCGAAGTCCGCCTTCGTCCACTGCGACCTGTGGACCTCGTAGGGATTGTCATGCGAGTCCTTCTGGCCTCCTATGTTCTTGGGCGTGGAGACTATCACGTGCCCGCTACGTCCGATGCAGTCGCCCAGGAGCTTCCCGCCCTTGCGGCGGTCGAGGTGCTCAAGGACGTCTATGAGCAGGATGAGGTCGTACTTCTTCTCCAGGTTCGGGACCAGATCCACCGCGTCCCCGATGAAGATCTCGTCGTAGATGTGCTCGTGCACGGGCGTGAGGTACCCCTCGTAGGCCTCGATCCCGTCGATGGTCCTCTTCCACTTGCCGTATTCCACTTCGCTGTCCCGAAGCTCCAGGAACTCCCGCGAAAGAAACCCGTACTTCCCAAAGCCCACGCCGACGTCCAGAATGCTCTCGGGACTTATCAGCACGACCATGTCCATGATCTCGTTCAGCTGGTTCCAGTGGCTCGTCGGCATCGGGTGTTCCAGTCCGTTTCAACCGTGCGGACGTATTTGAACCTTTTCTCAATCCTCTGAGCAGCCTGGGCATCGGTCGATGTGACTCCGCTCTGCGTTCATCACGACATGATCCTTCCGCTCATCCTCGCGTGTGCTCCTGACTGAATGCTTCCCACAACCGTTCAAAACAGTGCAATATCATTGAAGGCTCATGAAGTAGTCCACGGTCCTCCGCAGCCCTTCCTCAATGCCTACTCGAGGCGCGAATCCGAGCTTGCTCCCCGCCCTCGAGACGTCAGCGAGGGAGTGTTTGACATCGCCTGGCCTTTCCGCTAGGAACTCAGGCTCGGTCTTGCTACCGACGATCCCCGACACACGTTCTAGAAGCTCCAGAACACTAGTGCCCTCTCCCGACGCCACGTTGAATGTCTCTCCCTCCGCACCGGTCGCCGTTGCCGCCAGCGTGAAAGCATCGACGACGTCCTCGACGTAGATGAAGTCCCTCGTCTGCTTGCCGTCACCGAACACCTGGGGTCTGTCACCTCTCGCTATGGCGGTCACGAATCTCGGAATGACAGATGCGTACGGAGAGGAGATGTCCTGCCTGGGTCCGTAGACATTGAAGCATCGGAGGATGACGGTCGGGAGGTCATACACCTTGGTGAACAGCCTGCAGTACTGCTCGCCCACGATCTTGGACGCGGCGTAGGGCGAGTCAGCGTCCGGCTGCATGTCCTCTCTCTTCGGTATCTCGGGGCTGGAGCCGTAGACCGCGGCCGAGGACGGAAAGACGACCCTCTCCACACCTGCCTTCTTGCTCTCCCACAGAAGTCTCAGGGTCCCCCCGATGTTGACCTTGCTTGTTCCGATCGGGTCCTCGACACTCTCCGTGACAGATACTCTTGCGGCGCAGTGAAACGCGACATTCACGCCGCGGACCGCCTCGCCAAGGGCATCGGAGTCCCGCACGTCACCCCGGACGAAGTCGACCTTCCCATCAAAGCCAGAGAGATTGCTCTCCCGCCCGGCGCTCAGGTCATCGTAGACGACGACTTCGTTGTCCTCGCACAGTCTCTCGGCTATGTGCGACCCGATGAAGCCCGCGCCTCCGGTGACGAGGATCCTCTTGCCCTCAAGCATTCCGATGTGAAAGCCGACCCTCTCTATAAATTGATATCGGGTGCATTCTCGGTACCAGATAACTTTAAGAGCGGTAAGCTGTGTGCGGAATCGAATGAGGGTCCTGATGCTGCTTTCGAACCCGTACAGGCCCGACTACCGGGTCGAGCGGGAGGCGAAGGCGCTCCTGGAGGAGGGCCATGAGATTCGGATACTGGCTTGGGACAGGGAAGGGGATCACAAGGACGCTGAGGTCGTCGGCGGGGTTTCCGTCCTGAGATTCGGTCCCCGAGCGCTCTACAACGACCCCTTCGACATGTTTGTCAAGCTCCCCCTTTTCCTGTGGAGGGCCCTTCTGAAGTCGCGCAATCTCGATTTCGACGTCGTCCACGCGCACGACTTCGACACGCTCGTTTTGGGACGGATACTCTCGAAGCTCCGCTCGGTGAAGCTGGTCTACGACGCGCACGAGCTTTACTGGGCGATGGTCGAGAACAGTGTGCCCGGGTGGCTCAGCAAGGTCGTGGAGAGGTTTGAGAGGAGATCGGTTTCCAGAGCGGACATCGTTCTCACTGTCACACCCCAGGTCGCGTCCGTCCTTGAGAGCTACGGGGCAAAGGAGGTCGTCCTCGTGATGAACTGCGAGGAAGTCCGCGAGCCCGACGCCGAGAGAATCGGCCAGGTCAGGAAAGCGATGTTGGGGAAGGCGGGCAAACTCGCCCTGTGCGCAGGCATGCTCGAGCCGTCGAGGAACATGCAGATGCTCATCGACATCTTCGCGGGATTGGAAGGGCCTGACATTAAACTCGTGGTCGGCGGGACCGGTAGTCTGGTCTCAGAGATCTCCCGCGCGGCAGAAGAGGCCAAGAACGTTGATTTCATAGGATGGATCCCCTCGGCGGAGATGTTCGATCACATCTCTGCATCGGACATCATCATCCTCATACACGACCCGCGGAACACCAACATCCGGCTGGGGATATCCGCCAGGCTCTTCAATGCCATGGCCGCTGGGAAGCCTGTCATCGTGAGCGATGGGACGGGCAACGCCGACATTGCTAGGGAGGAGGGGATTGGGGTCGTCGTACCGTTCGACGACGCAGGCGAGGTCAAGAACGCCATTCTGAACCTTGTCGAGGATGAGGGGAGGCTCGCGGACATCGCCGAGAAAGGAAGGCGAGCAGCGAAAGAGAGGTACAACTGGGAAATCATGAAAAGAAGGCTTATTAGGGCATACAGGGATTTGGGGGCTGATTGAGATGTTCTCCAGGATACTAGTTCTAGCGCCGCACACGGATGACGGGGAGCTCGGATGTGGCGGCACGATCGCCAGGTTCGTAGAGGAGAAGGCGGAAGTTTGGTATGCTGCGTTTTCCGTGGTCAAGGTCACCCGCGAGGGATTCCCCGAGGACGCGCTGAAGCAGGAGCTCGACAAGGCGATGAAGGTCCTTGGCGTTCCGGACGAGCACATTCTTACATACGGTTACGAGGTCAGACAGTTCTCCTACCACAGGCAGGAGATCCTCGACGACCTCCTGAAACTGCGGAGGGACATCTCTCCGGACATCGTGCTCATGCCCTCGCTCGCGGACCTGCACCAGGACCACAAGACCATGGCGGAGGAGGGGAGGCGCGCGTACAAGAAGGATACGATCCTGGCGTACGAGGAGCCCTGGAACAACATAAGTTTCAACACGGTCTGCTTCGTCCCGCTCGATGAGCAGCACGTTCAGAAGAAGCTGGATGCGCTCGCGTGCTATGGGACGCAGCAGTACAGGACCTATCTCAATCCGGAGTTCATCCGAGGGCTCGCGAGGACCCGGGGGACTCAGATTGAGAAGGACTACGCCGAAGCCTTCGAGGTCGTCCGATGGGTAATGGACTGAAGGACATCACGGTCGTCGTGACCGCAGCTGGGGCACCTGGTGCCCCTCCGATCATGAAGAGCCTGAGGCTGAATGGTGAGAGGAAGGTCGAGATCGTCGGCACCGACATGAACCCGGATGCGGTGGGGCTCTTCATGGCGGAAAGGGGACACATCGTCCCCGGTGGAACGGACCCGGAGTTCGTCCCCACGATGCTCGAGCTGGCCGAGAAGGAGCGGGCGGATGTGATTCTGCCTCTCGCGACGTACGAGCTCATGCCCTTCTCCGAGAACGTTCAGAGGTTCGAGGAGATCAGGGTCAAGGTCCCAGTCTCCAGTCCGGAGGCGCTGACGATCGCCAACGACAAGGGTCTTCTCTATGACTTCATGCGGGAGCGGGACCTCCCAGCGCCAGAATCCGTGATGGTCAGCTCCTTCGAGGGGTTCGAGCAGGCGGTGGAGAAACTGGGCCATCCCGAAGTGCCCGTGTGCTTCAAGCCGAGGATCGGGAAGGGAAGCAGGGGTTTCAGGGTTCTTGACCCGAGCGTGGACAGGTACGACCTTCTCATGAACCACAAGCCGACCCATACGGTCACCACACTGGACGAGATCTCGCCTGTGCTCAGCGGGGCGGACCCCTTCCCCGAGCTGGTCGTGATGGAGTATCTGCCCGGGATCGAGTACAGCGTGGACCTTCTGCTCAGTGGCGGTGAAGCCCTGGCGGTCCTGCCGAGGCCGAGGGAGGTCACCAAGCTCGGGATCTCGTTCATGGGGAGGATAGAGAAGAACCCGGGGCTCGAGGAACTGGCCTCCAAGATTGCCAGGGAGATTGGTCTCGAGTACAACATCAACATGCAGTTCAAGCTGTCGCAGGACGGCGTTCCGAAGATCATCGAGATAAACCCGAGAGTGAGCGGGACGATAGTCATGTGCACGGGAGCGGGAGTCAACCTGCCCTACCTCGGGGTCAAGCTCGCCCTCGGGGAAGAGATCCCGCCGATTGAGCCGAAGTACGGGACGAGGATGATCCGGTATTGGGGGGAGATTTTCGTTGACAAGGACGGACATCCATATTCACTCTAGTTTCTCCGACGGCCTCGCAACACCTCGTCAGATAGTGGAGTTCGCTGTTTCCAGGGAGTTCGACAGGATCTGCATCACGGACCACGTCAGGATCGACACGGCGTGGCTGGACGAGTTCTTCATGGAGATCGAGGCCCTCAAGGAGGAGTTCGCGGGCAGCATCGAGGTCCTGGCGGGCGTAGAGGCGAAGGTCCTGGACTTCAGCGGGAGGATAGATGCGGACCTCGGGCGGGTCTCGCGGGCGGACCTTGTCTTTGCGGCACTCCACAGGATCCCTCGGGCCAAGGGGTTCATGGCTCGTCGCGATATAGGAAGGAACAAGGCCGAGGCCCTGGAGAACTGGTTCACGTCGATGAAGGCCGTACTCTCCAATCCCGCGGTGGATATAATCGCTCACCCGGGCAACATCCTCAAGATGAGCGGGGTGAGGATCCCCACGTATCTGAAGGAAGAGATAGCGTCTCTCGCAGGCCCTAGCGGGAAGGTGTTCGAGCACAATCTCAAGTACGGAGTCCCGGACGGCGGGTTCCTGTCCCTACTCGTTTCCGAGGGCGTTCAGATCCTTCTCGGAAGCGACGCCCACAGCATAGCAGAACTCGATGAGCTTTGGAGCGATTGGCCCGCCAATGCGTCCTCCGGTCAGATATGACTGCGGAGCTCGGTCGCGAGCTCGGTCGCGAACATTCTCAATAAATATATACGCTACGCATTTAGGAGCGGCACCCATGTTGATCAGCATAATCGTGACAGCCAGGAACGAGGAGAGGAACATCGTCCACCTTCTCGACAGCCTGGTCAATCAGGAGCCGCCGATAGAGATTGTGATCATCGACGCCAAGAGCACCGATTCCACAGCGGAGATTGTCAAGCGGTATATGTCGCGATACGACTTCATAAAGCTGGTGGTCAGAGGCGGGACGAGGGGGCTGAGCAGGAACTATGGCGTGGAGAACTGCAGCGGTGAGGCGGTCGCGTTCATAGATGCCGACTGCATCGTGAATCCGTTCTGGATAAGCAGGGTGAGAGCCTCACTAAGGGATTGGGACGTCGTGGCCGGGAAGACCATCAACATCGGCTACCAGCCCTTCGAGGACCTTGAGCGGGTCGAGCTGATGTACAAGGGGTTCGACATAACTTTCCCGAGCAATAACTTGGCGTACAAGAAGTCGCTCTTCGACAGGATTGGCGGATTCGATGACAGGTTCATCACCGCCGAGGACATCGATCTCAACCTCAGGGCGGTGGAGGCGGGAGCGACGATTCATTACGAGAAGGAAGCGATAATGTATCACAGGGCCCGCCCGACGTTCTACAAGTTCTACGAGCAGGCATTCTGGAACGGGGTGGGAAGAAAGCAGTTGACGCTCAAGCACGGGAGGCTGTGGAGGAACTACCGGCCCTTCGAGATGTTCAGGCGGGAGATCAGTTTCTGGTCTCTGACGAGACTCGTGTTTGCACTTCTCGGCTATGCCGGGTACAAGTTCTTCCGCAGGAAGAATGAACCGGAACAGGCGTAGTGAACGTGTTCCAGGTCGCGCCCTGGCCTCGTTCTGCCGGTTAACCATGAACATGTTTGACTTCGACAAGGAGTTCCCCGTGCC
>JAGMAI010000053.1 GCA_023130895.1 Thermoplasmata archaeon | reverse complement strand
GAAGTACACTTCCTGCGGAGATGGCGTTGCCTGCACGTCGGCTATCTCTGGCCGCAGCAGGTCCGGTACTGGAGCCGTTCGGAAGCTCCATGAATGCAGTGAAAGGAGAGCATTGCCTGGCTCGGAGTCGTCCTTCGCCTGGGTCGTGAAGTTGGCGGTATACCAGCTGTCCCCCGCAAGGTCGGAGTCCGGATCGAAGATCAGCGAGTCCCCTATCCACGTCACCGTTCCCGAAACGGGCAGCCAGGTAGAGTTGTCAAGGAGCTGGAAGGAGGGTTCTGTCGCGCTTTGGTTCATACCCTCGCTCCATTGACCCTCGACATTGGTGCTCCTGGGAACGCCGCTCTCTCCGTTCTGCGGATTGGTCCACGCTAGCGTGGGCGCCGTAGAGTCCACCTCGAATTGGGAGCTGAAATCGTTTCCGACAGCGCCTCCTTCGTCCTTGACGTCGATCTCAACAACAACGTCCACTGCATCAATGAGCGGGAGAGTCCACGGGTACGTGCCTGGGGAGGTGTAACCCGAGAGAGGTCCCGCAATGGGGCCTCCTCCACTCGAGTAAGAGTAGTTGAGGTAGATGACGAGGTTGGTTTCTGGCGTCAGATCATCTGTCATGTCCCAGACGACGTCGACGATCGACCCGCCAGACCAGCTCTCCCCTCCTGAAGGCTGGAGGACGCTGACAGATGGTGGGAGATTGGGGATCAGAGCGATCTCGAAAGTGAAGTTGCTCACGTCCCAAGACGCTTGCCCTATGGAATCGTACGCCGAGACGTTGAGGTAGTAGTTCCCCGCCGGGACACCTGTCGTGTCCCAGATGTGGACGCCGTCGTTCGCGGTATCCCGCACGATATCGTTCCACGTCATTTCGCTGCCGTAAGTGATGTTGATGTTGTCAGCGGGCATGGCGTTGTCATCCGTGGCTGTCCACTCGACCTGAACGCCCGTGCCCACGATATAGGACTGTCCCGAGGTCCCGCCTGGCTCCCACGCACTTACCGTCGGTGGGGAGTCCGAGGCGACAATGTCAAAGCTATTGGCACTGCTCGTAGTGGAGACCTGGCCGATGGAGTCGAAGACATTGATTTCCACGTAGTAGGTTCCCGGGGCGACAGCGGACGTGTCCCAATTGAAGTTGCTGTCTTCAGCTTCATACTGGGCTATGGTTGTGCCGCCTGTGGGAGTCGGCCCGTAGCTGAGGTTTACGACATTGTCGCCGTTTGGCCAAGGCTTGTCGTCGCTCGCGGACCAGACTATGATGATGACCTCACCCACGTTGAAGATCTGCCCCGCAGATCCTCCTGGCTCCCACAGAGCGAGGACCGGTGGGTTGTCAGGCACCGTCGTGAAGGACCACGTGAGGTCGTCCCCGCCAGTACCGTCGCCGTTACCGTCGAGCGGGTTTCCCGCCACATCCGTCGCCAGACCGCTGAAGGTTACCGAGTATGTGGTTCCCCAGTCAAGGCTGAAGGAAGGATCGAACGTCGAAGTGTTGGTTGGGAAGAAGTGGAAGAAGGTCCCGTCCGTCGAATCCCACGTCGTGATGGTGTCTGTGAAGCTGAAGGAGTTCTCCACTGATATCCAATCCATCGTCTCGCTCCACTCGACCAGGATGTCAGTGTTGATGTCCACGCCCGTTCCAGTCGGTGAGAATGAGGTCGCCTGGGGTGGTATGAGATCGCCAAGCTGGCCGAAGCAATAGACCCTCCCGGTACCACCGTGTGTTCCGACGAAGATCAGTCCGTCGGCGACTGCGGGTGAGGAGTCCACGTTCCCGAATGTGTTGTACCTCCATTTGTAGCTCACGGGACCAGGTTGAGTGACGTTGAAGGCGTACAGGTAGTCGGACTTTGAGCCGATGAATACCTGACCGTCCGCGATTGCGGGAGATGACCACGTTGATCCGATGCTGTACTGCCATATCACGGATCCGATTCCCCCAGAGCCCTGCGGATCGAGCACATACAGGTTGCCGTCAACCGATCCGACGAAGAGCATGTTGTACGCGACAGCGGCCGAGGACATGAAGCTCGTCGAAGAGGCGGATAAGAACTCCCACACGAGACTGAGGTCGGTCGCGCTCAGGGCGTAGAAGCTGTTCGATGGGCTATTGGACGTGTACCCGTTCCCTATGTAGACTTTATCATCGAAGATTACGGGAGAGCCGTACATCGGACGACCAGTGTTGAAGGAGTGGGCAGCCGTAGCTATCGGGCCGGGTTGGTTTATCAGGATTCGATAGACCCATCCGTCGCATGCGGCAACGTAGACGTAGCCATTGTACACCGCGGGAGCCGCATACAGACCATAGTTCGCTAACTGCGTCTGGAACGTCCAGAGGACCGAGCCTGTCTCAAGATCGATGTTGTAGACCTTCCAGTCGCTCCCGCCGATGAAGACCTTGCCATTCGCGACCGTAGGCGTTCCGTCTCCCCAATTCTGATTCCCGGTGTTAACCGTCCACTTAACCGTTCCGTTGTTTGCGTACAGACAGTATATCCTATCACCGCCATACACAACGTATCCGTTTGCGTATGCAGGAGAGGATGCCAACCCTGCGTCAGCCTGGTTCACGTTCACAAAGGTTTGCGTCTTCCAGGCAAGAGTTCCGTTGTTCTGATAGAATGCGTACATGTAGTCCCGGATTGCTCCGGTTGTGTTGCGGGCACCAATGAAGACCATTCCTCCAGCGATCGCGGGTGAACCGTAAGCTCTGAATCCTGTGAAGTTGTACCAGAGCACATCAGCCGTCTGAGGCGCCGGTGCCGAAGTGAAGGCCGTGTGAAGCTCGTTGTGAAGATGCATCGGCCAGGGGAACAGCGTATCCGTTGGAATTGGACGATCTTCCCCGCGAGTTCTCTCGAACGTCATGTGTCCGGAGTCATTCTCCTGCGAGTCCGAGAACTCAGGTCCCTGGAATCCGAGGAGAAGCGCGACAAGGATTGCGACAGTGAGGATCTTCCGCATCATGTGTGAGACCTCCTACAGGGCGTGGAAAACAACATCGGTAGCTCGAAACAACGGCCATCCTGAACGGACTTCAGATGACTTTGCCCACATGCTGGCATTAATGTCCATATCGTGTATAAATAGGTGTCCATGTTGATGGGCGTGGGGCACATTGTCGAGCGATATCACGGGCTCCGGGAGAAGTACCGCCAGATATCGCAGCATCCGATTTTCCACGAGATGTAGGGAGTGATCGCAAAGGCCATTATCGCGAAAGCCAGGAACAGCCACAGGAGCGTCCAAGAGAAGCCGACGACGAGCATGTAGATGCCCGTCAGGGGAGGGGCCATCCAGCAGGGTATCACGAGGGCGGCCAAGAGCTTCTTCCTGGTCTTGATCTTGCTCTCGTCCCCCTTCTTGAACAGGCGGGTCGCGGCAACGCTGAATCCGCACTGGCACATGCCGCCGAAGTACTCGCAATGGGTGCAGACGTATTTCCAGATGAAGACCGTGCTCACGACGCAGTAGACCATGTAGGCCAGAGCGGCAAAGATGTGGAAGTAGTACAGCATTATGGCCCCGAGCGTGTATGTGATCATCGTGGGTGTGTTGTCCGCCAGGAGGCGTGGCCAGGAACGGGCTCTCTCGCCATCCTCGAGACTGCACTCGAAGCTCGCGGGGGGTTCCTGTGCAACTTGGGCGGGATTCATGACCTCACTCTCGACCTACAGGTCTC
>JAGMAI010000052.1 GCA_023130895.1 Thermoplasmata archaeon | reverse complement strand
CTCGCGCAGTGGGTGATCTGCCTCGTGAACTGGTTGCAGACCTCACGCACGCGCTCGACCACCGGTCTCGTGGGCGCGGTCCTGTTCTCGAACTCGCTCCCGTGGACTGGGATGAACGGAATGACGTTCATCACATCGACGCCGACATCCCTGGACCTCTGAGCTATCCTGGGCAGCTCGTTCTCGTTGACTCCGGGAATCAGGACCGAGTTCACCTTGACGACAATCTCTTGCTCGATACACTCACGCACGCCCTCCCACTGTCTGGAGGAGAGGGTCTGGAATGCATCTCGACCACGTAGCGTCTCGCCTTCGTGGCGGATCCAAGAGTAGATCTGGCTGCCGACGCCAGGGTCCAAGGCGTTGACGGTCACTGTCACGTACTCGACTCCCAAAGCGGTGAGCTCTTCAACCTTCGAGGGCAAGAGAAGTCCGTTGGTCGCCAGGCACAGGGCAAGGTCCGGATGTCGCCCCCCGACGAGGCGGAGCGTCTCGAAGGTCTCCTCGTTCGCCAGCGAGTCGCCCGGGCCCGCAATCCCAACAACGGACAGGGATGGCATGCTCTCCACCACTCTGTCGACGAGGACGAGAGCCTGCTCCGGGTTCAGTATGCTCGACGTCACCCCGGGTCTCGTCTCGTTGACGCAGTCATACTTCCTGTTGCAGAACCTGCACTGGACATTGCACCCCGGCGCAACCGGCAGGTGCATGCGCGCATACTGCCTGTGAGCCTCTTCGGAATAGCAGGGATGAAACCAATCCGCGTGTCTGTCCCGCTCATTAGCTACTGATCCTGTTGTCATGTTCACACGTCCTCGAACAGCGAATCCTCTCCCGCTTCGATCATCTCCAGGAACGCCTCCACCCTGACCTTGATCTGGCCGATGTCCCCGTCCTGGTACTCGCTCCTGATCGTGAGCACAGGAATGCCCTTGTTCTTGAGCGGTCTCGACAGACGGGACGCGTCCAGCGTGTGCAGGTGGCACCCCTGCAGGACGTGGAAGACCACGCCCTCCGCCCGGCTCCCCTCTATCTCGCGGATGAAGTTATCCTCCCGCTCGACGTTGGGCGAGAAGCAGGGACACGTGCACGGGTAGAGGTACCGCTCCGCTATCGCGACTATCATGGCCCTCTCCGTCCACTCGTCTGTGACAACGGGATCGTAGAAGGTCCTCGTTCCCGAGCAGAGCTCGTCCGACACGATTATCGCGCCCGATTCCTCGAGCAGGTTCGGGAGCTTCCAGTTCGGCCACACGACCGGCGACCCAGCCAGCATGACCCTCGGGGTGGACTTGTCTGCCACGAGCTTGCCCGCGGATGCCATGCTCTTCAGCTCCTTCGTGAGCTTCGTCACCTCGCGGGTCCATCTCTCGATATCATCGATGAAGCTCACCCACCCGACCAGGAGGAAGTCCCTTCCCCAGATGACGTTGGCCTTCCGTTTCTGGCTCAGCAGCGTCCTCCACGCTTTGTGCGCCTTCTGGTACTTGATGATGGACCGCTTCAGGCTCTTCTTGTCTATCTTCTTCCCTGTGATCTTCTCCAGCGCGTCCCTCACGTTCTTGATCTCCTCGATCCACTGCTTTCGGATGGACTCTCCCTCCTTCACCCTGGGAACGTTCATCGTCAGCAGTGGCCCGATCTCCTTCAGAGCCTCTCCGAGCTTGAGCTTGGCGTCGCACGGCGAGGGGGCTATGATATAGTCGCACTGGCTGTACAGCGGGAAGTCATCTACGATGGCGCACCCCGCCATCGATTTCGCGAGCGGGCACAGGTTCGGATCTCCGAGATAGCTCTCGCCCACACCGACGGTGGCGTGGTGTCCGCATCCCAGCCTGAGCGGGAGGCAGCCGGAGGCGTCGATGATCTCCAGCGGGACGAAATGGCAGAAGGTCCCGATGACCTTGCCGCCCTTCGCCTTGAACTCCTCGATCTCCTTCGCCCGAGGGCCGTCGATTTGCGCCATCTCATCGAAATAGTCCATCGCTTTCGCTCTGTTCTTGAGCAGGGCGAGCTTCGCCAGCTCCGCGGATATCTTCTCCTTCGTCCTCTGTATGATCTCGTCCCCGCGGCCCGCGACGAGGGTCTCGATTCTGGCCCTCTGGGCGGATGTGCTCTCGATGGATTTAGCGGGATCCGAACCCTTCTTGCTCTTGCCAATCAACTTCATGATCATGTCTCCTCAATGTCGAAGTGCTCCATGGATTTCGAACTCAGGAACCTACGGCCCAGGAACGTCACGTAGAGACAGTCGTCCTCCGGGCAGCACTCCACGCACTTGTAGCAGTGAGTGCAGTTGCGATGCGTGACCTTGTCCTTCTTCCTCTCCGAATAGACCTCTTGGATGCCCATCGGGCAGACCCTCGTGCAGACCCCGCAGCTCGTGCACTTCGAGCTGTCCTTCTTCAGCTGGAACAGAGCCTGGCGGTGGAAGAGGCCCTGAAGTGCTCCCGCAGGACAGATGTAGCACCAGAACCTGCGGATCTTGAAGCACATCGCGAGGAAGAAGATGGTCGTGAGGATCGAGAGCCACGGCACTATCGTACTTGGCGGGAGCAGACCTAAGGCGATCTGCGGGTAGACGTATAGCGCCCTGTTCGGGTCCAATTGCTCATAGGGAATGGCCAGCCCCGTCCTGAACTCGAACAGGCCGGAACCTGGGATGCCCAAGCTGAGCGTGTAGAAGATTATGATGAAGAGGGCCAGGTACTTGGTCGCGTGAAGCGCCTGTCCCGCCGCCCGCGGTAAGTGGTAGGCGGGTATGCCCAGCTTCTTGCGTAACAGCGACAGCAGGTCCTGGGGCAGCCCGAGCGGGCAGAGCCACGCGCACCATACCCTTCCGAGCAGCACAACGAGAACCAAGAATATGAAGAGCGGAATGACCAGGTCCGAGTAGAACGTGTCGAACTCGGACGCCAAGGTGTCCTGGATCTTGTAGACAATCGAGTGAGTGGGAGCGTTGTTGAAGAACTTCGTCGTCGCATTCGGTAGATAGATGTCCCTCACCAGCGGGGACTCGCCGAAGGATATCACCCCGAATATCATGCTGTTGACCAGGATGAGGCTCACGATCTGGAAGACCAGTCTAATTCTCCAGATGCGCTGTTCTCTTGCCATCAGTGACCCTGACCTCCGAAGGCATTGATGATGAAGAAGATCCCGAGGGCGATGATGAGCACTGCCGCCGCGACCCTCACGTGAATGGCGTACTTCCTCGTCTGTCTCAGCAGGTTGCCCGAGAGCAGTCCTATGACCGGGTAGACTGTCGAGACCGCCGCGTAGGCGAGGACCATGATCATCGCAAGACCGAAGTCGACGGAGATGAGCAGCGGGGCCAGAATGGCGACCTTGAGGCACGGCGTGGCGCCTCTGAAGACGCCCAGGGCGAAGAACGAAGCGGTTTTGGGCGGGGAATCGAGCTCCTCGCACGGCTCGCCGCCGTTCGCCATGACCTCCCTCTTGCACTCCGCCTGCTGTGCGCGGCCGCGAAAGAGCAGCGGTCTCCTGTGCTTGTGATCGTGAGATGGTTTCCTCAGTGTCTGATGAAGGGCGTACACACCGAGAACGATGCTGAACGCCCCGAAGACGATCAGGAAGTATGTCGGCTTCAGGTTCGCAATGAGGCCCAGTCCGGCGATCGCAGCTCCCAGGATCAGGAGGCCGAGGAACCGGCCACCGACGAAGGCGATGCCGCTCC
The DNA here is from genome assembly GCA_023130895.1 of Thermoplasmata archaeon. GTDB lineage: Archaea > Thermoplasmatota > Thermoplasmata > RBG-16-68-12 > JAGMCJ01 > JAGMCJ01. Next base: position 8,993 of record JAGMAI010000052.1, on the reverse strand, counting down.
TCTTGCCCTCGATAGAGCAGCCCAATGAGAGGAGGGCGCAGACCCAGGAGTTCCCGAGACCCCCTCCGATCGCCATCGCCACGACTATCTCCTCGATCATTTTGGCCCCTTCCCCTTCTTTGAGGCGTTCCGCTTCCGGCCGAAGTAGACGTTCAGGCCGACAAGGAGCACGATGATCAGGACGGCGATCAGTATCTGAAGCGTCCAGCCGATGTAATCGCGTCCGCCCAGAGCGACCTCGACCGTATGCGTCGAACCGTCCAGTATGTAGATGTGAGGTGCAGTGTAGGCGCTCGTGAAGTCCGACTTCCCCTGGTAACCGCCCTGCGCGGCGACTATCTCTATTTGACCGTCACCGTCAACATCCCCGAGGTCGATCCCGAGAATGTCGGATCCGAGCGGGGGGCTCTTCCACTCCACCTCGCGCGTGCTCCCATCGAATATCCAGATATAGCCCAACATATTCCCCACGACTATCTCGTTGATCCCGTCTGCGTCGATGTCCGCCACGTCGAGACCGTAGGGCTTTGGGCCGATGTTCTCGCTCTCCCAGACCTTCTCGTACGTTACGTTACCTCCAGGGTCCTCTCCCAGATATCTGAATATGAAGAGAAAGCCGGGACCTTCCCTGTAACCGTTCGAGGCCACGATCTCGAGGTTGCCGTCCCCGTCCACGTCAATGATCTCGACGGCCGTGACATCTCCGTTCAGGTCGTCGCTGCGCCATTCCCGCGTGTATTCGGAGCCGTCGTACTGGTATACGTACAGGTGGCCCGCACCAGGGGTCTCGCCCAGTGAGATTCCTGTGCCGAAGATGACCTCGTTGTATGCGTCACCATCGATATCGGCAATGGCCACACCCCGCATCCTGCTCGCGTTCCCGGGGAGGAACTCGCTCTCCAGTTCGCCGGTGTCCGCGGAGAACACGTAGACGGTGCTCAGCGGGAAGTCCATCTTGTAGCCCGTGCCTACGACTATCTCCTTCTCCCCGTCGTTGTCCGCATCGCCGACCGCAATCCCGTGGACATCTCGCACGAGGCCTTCCATCCTGAACCTGACACTGAAGTCCGAGCCGTTGAGCACGTGGAGGTTGCCGTCCCCGTCACCGGCCAGGATCTCCTCTTGCCCGTCGCCATCGATGTCGGCCACGTGGATTCCCCACAGCCGCTCACCGAAGGGACCCAAGTGCTTCACCGCTCTGAACTCGTCTCCCTTCCACTGGATCACGTTGAGGTAGCCCTCATAGTTGCCGAGGACGATCTCCTTGTTCCCGTCGTTGTCCAGGTCGCAGATCTTCACGGAATTGAACCTCCCTGGAGAGCTTCCCAGGTACGACTCATCGATCTCCAATGCGGCTACGCTTGGAATGACAAGCAGGAAGGCCAACGCAATTGCGGAAATCCATCTCAGAGACAGAGCTTCACCTTCTTTCCCTCTTCTTGGGGAGCCTCCCTACACCGATGACCGTGACCCAGATGGAGACGGCGATCACGACGAAGAAGAAGACAACGCCAGGCAGCCAAGGCGGTATGAGCGGGGCGGGCTCTTCCTCTCCGAGTCCAAAGGCGTAGACCCTTATCGCGAAGTCCATGCCAGAGGCCGTGGCGAGCATCTCCCCGTTGGGGGACCATCTCGCGGACATTATGGCTCCCCCGGCATGCTTGTTCTCGTCGAGGGTCTTCATCACCGCCCCGTTCGTCTCGTTGCGGATCATGACCATGACCTCTGCCACGCCCGAGGACACGATTATGCCCCTCTCCTCGTGCCAGTCCACCGAGCGAACGCAGTTGGGAGCTTCCCAGACGTCGACTCTCTCGCCGCTCGTCGCGTTCCATTTCCTTATCTTGTAGTCCCTGCTTCCGGAAACGAGGAGACTCGCGTTCGGGGACCAGTCCACCGAGAGGACCCCGCCGGCGTGTCCCGTGAAATTGACCGTGTTCGTCCAGTTCGTCGTCTCCCACATCTTCAGGGTCTTGTCGTCAGATGAGGACACGAGCTTCGAATCATCAGGGGACCACTTAACTTCGAGTACGCCGTCCGCGTGTCCGGTCAGGTTCGCGATCGCAGAACCAGCTTCGAAATCCCATATCTTGATCATGTTCTCCGGGAAGTTGTGCATGTCGACCTTGTCCGTTCCCGAGCCTGATGCCAGGTACTTCCCGTCATGGGAGAAGTGCAGCGTGAGCACGCTTCCCTCGTGGCCGCTGAGGACGCGTTCGACCGTCCAGTTCGTAGTCTCGAAGATGTGTATCTCAGTGTCATCCCCGCCCACCGCCAGATATCTCCCGTCCGGCGACCAGGCGCTTATCCGCGTTGGGTAGTGGTCAGCTATCTTGCACATCTTGATGCCATCGCAGCGCGTACGAGTCTCGGCGGTGTAGTTCTCATGCGAGCCGAGCTTGACGATCCTTCTTCCGGTCGTCGCATTCCACACCACGGTCGTGTTGTCGAAGAAGGTGCTGGATATCATGGAGTTGTCCGGTGACCATCTGACGGACCACATGGTGGCGTTGTGCCCGTCGAGTCTATCCCACATGAGGGACAGCGTTTCGATGCCCTGGGCGGAGGAACCTTCCGGGACCGCTATGAGGGGCGTGATCAGGACTGCCAGCACGCCGATCGCTGTGATGGACCTTGCGAGCCGCTTCAATCCGGGAACCTCCTTTTCCTCACAACGATTGCAGCAAGGACGAGCAGGTTGAGAATCACGAGGATGGAGATTGCGATGATGAATGGCATATACTTGTCCAACGAGAAGGCGGCGCCCGAGGCCGTGCCCTCGTAGTCCTTCGCGGGGACGATGACGATGTCCAATGAGGACGTCGCATCCTCCATGCCGTACTTCGTGGCCTTGCCCGTGATAGTCACGGTCGTGTTCTCGGTCACGACCGGAGAGAGGTACTTCACCACCTGGACGCCGTCGGCGAGGGTGCTCGCTCCCGACTGGGACAGGATGCCCTCCGTCACTTCGAACTGGATGAACGCTCCTTCGACGGGTTCCCCTGCGTACGTGAGCACGAACTCGATGACCATCAGCCTCTCGGACTTGATCACGAGGACTTCGGGCTCTATCTCCAGCGCCATGCCTGGAGCGAGCTCCGAGATGCCATGCATGTAGCCGTCGGATGCGCCGATGAATATCCTGCCGTCCACGATCGCGGGCGAGGAGTACATGCCCTGGAGCTTCAGCTGCCAGGTCAGATTCCCAGTGTCCTCCTCCAGGACGTAGACGTAACCCTCCATGAAGCTCAGACGCGAGCCAACGATGACCTTTCCATCCGCCACTGCTGGCGAGGACCCACCCTCGCCCCGACCGCCGCCGTCATGCGTTTGGAAGCTCCAGAGGACCTCGTCGGTGCTGATGTTCCCGTTCCCGTTGGGGTCCTCGAGCGGGAGGGCAGATAGGAACCCGTCCGTGGAATGGACGAAGACCCTGCCGTCGTGGATTGCTGGTGACGCGTAGACGTAATCTCCGGTCTCGAACCTCCAGATTAGCTCGCCCGTCTCGAGGCTCAGGCAGTAGGAGTTGCGGTCGTTGCTCCCGATGTAGACCTTGTCCTCGAAGACCGAGGCGCTGCTGTACTTCACGTTCTCGCCAAACGCCGGGCTGAGAGTGAAGTTCCACATCATGCTCCCGTTCTCGAGCCACACTCTGTAGACGTTGCCGTCGTTGGAGCCGATGACGGCGGTCCCGTCAACTATGGCGGGCGTCCCGTAGATGCCTCCGTTCGCGGCGAAGTGCGGCGCGGTCTCGTTCCCCGTTTCCGCGTCTAGGAAGTACAGGTTGCCGTCAAGGGAGCCGAGGACTATCGTGCCGTTCACGTGCTTGGCCGAGGAGTGGATGTCATCACCGGTCAGGAATGTCCAGATGGGGATGCCGCTATGGCGGTCGATGGCGTAGAAGTTGTTGTCAGAAGATCCCACGAACACCTTGTCATCAACGACAAGAGCGGATGCCCAGATCTCGCTCCCGGTCGTGAGGTTCCAGACCTCCTTCTTCGTGGAGATGTTCACGGCGTAGACGCGACCGTAGTCCGAACCGAAGTAGAGGACGCCATCGCTCAGGACGGGTGAGGAACGAACTTGGAAGCGGGCGTCGAAGCGGAGGAACGACCCGTTCCTGGACGGTACTCGAGAGATCGAGTATCCGGTGTTGTTCAGGTTCCCTCTGAACTCGGACCATGAGCCGGTCGTGTCGGATGCTTCCACGCCATTGGCACTCGCACTTTCCAAAACCGAGATTGGCCGACTCATATGGGAAGTGAGAAGGACGACCAACAAGAACAGGATGACGACTCTGGCTACTCTCATGGTTTCTTCCTCTGATGCTCACATCGCCTGTTCAGGTTGGCTCGGCACCTTGGCCATCTGAGCTTTCTGACCTATTTCACACCACTCTTATCAAGCTTTCTGAGCTGGATTCCGATATGGATGGAATCACTGGTCCCGCTTCAACGCCTCAACGGGATGCAGGCTAGCCGCCCTTCTCGCGGGCATCAGCGTTGCCAGAAGTGATGTGAGCAGGACAACGGTCAGGACAGCGGACAGTGCCAGCCAGGGAATGGTCGCACCGTAACCGACGCTGCTGCTCTCGCCGAAGAATGTGAACGCCACCGAAAGGCCAGCGACAATGCCAACGAGGGATCCCAGCATAGCGATGAACAGATTCTCCAGGAGGAACACATCGGAGATCTGCGTCCTCTGCATCCCCAGGGCTTTCATCGTGCCTATCTCATGCTTCCTCTCTTCCACGGATCTCGACGAGAACGCGGCCAGACCGAAGATCCCGATCAAGAGGCCGAACAGCAGGAATGCCTGGAAGAGGCCCATGTACGACCATTCCACGGACAGGTTCTCTTTCACGACATCGTCCACGAGGCTCGCGTCCATCCCGTACGCCTGCAGGTTGGATTCCAGGTAGGGGACGAGCCCGGACGCGTCGTCCGTCCTGAAGAGGAAGAGGTTGAACTCGGCCGTTGTCGGATGGAGGTCGTTGAGGTCGTCCTCGGACACGAATACCGCTCCGGGGAAGATGGAGTTCTCCAGTATCCCGACGATGATCAGCTCCCGCTCGTTTCCGTGCTCGTCCACGATCCCGATGCGGTCACCGACGTTCTTCCCGAATATCCATACTATCGTATTGAGGTCGCCGATTGCGGGGATCGAGTCGTCCGCCTGGGCTTCATCGAGCTTGGGCCAGACCGACGCGGGGCTCTCCTTGGGCACCTCGAACGCCAGCTTGCTCTGCTGCACGAACGTGGCATTGACGCCTATGAGCTTTGGCGGGAGGTTCTTCCTGAGGTTCGAGCAGCTGCCTCCCGGCTTCCCGTAAGTTAGGAATTGGGCGACCTCGACGTTCGCGGGGAAGTCAGACAAGTTGTTCTTCGCCCTTTCCTCGACGCTTCCGAGGTCGAATCTCAGGGACACCGAGCTCTCCGCGATGACGTCGTACCCAGCACCCTGATGCTCGATTATCTGCTCGAGGTTGGCCTGCTGGCCGGAGATGTTCACCGACAGACCAAGGTACGTGAAGATGACCACGGCGAAGATGGAGATCGCCAGACAGGTCCTTCGCACCTTCCTTGAGGGGGAAAGAAGCGCCATCTTGGAGGTGACAGGATATCGCCGGGACCCACTCAGTAGGCGGGAGGCGAATGACCCGATGCTCTTCATGTTATTGGAGAGCCAGACCATGAGCGCCAAGATTATCATGAACCCGCTCGCGAAGAAGAGGAGGAAGGGCACGGAACCCGATATGGAAACGAAATGGATGTCCACGGCAATCGTGATGGCGACTGCCAGGAGCATTCCGACGTGCAAAGCGATTCCCCTCGCAGACCCGCGCAGGAAGAACGGGGAGAAGAGTACCAGGAATGCGGGGCCCGCCAGGATCGTCAGCGACCCGAGGGGCTCGTCCATTGGTAGAATGAAGTAGGACGCCGTCATCGCCGCCCCGAGGACCGCGAGCGCGCGAGGAACCGACGCACTCTTCCCAGTATCATCGGACACATCCAACTCTTTGAGGGTGCTGACAACGGGAGCTCTCGTGGTCCAATATGCGAAGAACGTGAAGGCCAGAAACGACAGCAGAAGACCCGCCGCGAATCCGAGAAGCACGGTCTCGAGCGTGAAGTACAGGGGAACAGTCGTGCCTTCCATGATGTTGCTCCAGAACGTGTTCGTGAGGAGTATGGACACACCGGCCACGAGGATCCCCGCGAGGATTCCAATCGCCGATGCGATCACTGCCAGAATGAAGCCCTCGATGCCGAACACGGCCGTTATCTGGCCTCTGCTGTATCCGAGCGCCCCGAGCGTTCCGATCTCCCTCCTCCTGTCATCCATGATCACACCGACGAGGCCGGCCACGAGGATGATCCCCGCGATGATGGCGATGGCTCCGAACGAGAGGAAAGTCTCCGTGAGAAGCTGAACTCCCTCGGCCGACTCTATGCCCTGCTGCTTGACGGGCAACACGACGATTCCAGCGTCTCCTGCAGTGACTGAGGAGTTGAGCTGCGACCTGAATGGCAGGAGCAGAGCAGTGACGTCGACAGCCTTCACCTTGATCGTCGTGATGGTGCCGAGGTCGTTCGACCAGAGCTGCTGCGCCTTGCTGAGCGTGATGTAGGCCTTGGGCGTCCCGCCGTACGCGGTCCAGTAGTCGAGGTCCTCCCACGTCATCTCGCTCCTCATCTGTTCCCCCTCCATCCAGGTCGGGTCCCAACCGGCGCAGCTGTCCTCTCCTCTTATGCCGGGGATGGGGGGCATCAGGTTCTCATCATGCGCCTTACCGACGATGTTCACGACATGTGCGACCGTGAAACTGGCTGTCCGATAGACCATGGCGTAGGTCCTCGTGAAGACCGTGTAGTTGATGGAGACATTGTCCCCGACTCCTGCGCCGAGCCTGGCTGCCGTGTAGTTGGTAATGATCATCTCGTCGTCCTCGATCTCTCCGACCATCGGTAGTGCTGTAGAGTTGTCGACGAAAAGCCCGAAGTCGCTGTCCACGGTTGGGTCCAGGCCAGTTACGATGGAATACGGGACGACGTTCCCGCCAAAGGAGAGGTTATTGACGAAGTAGGATGTGAGCGGAGAGGTCGCTTCGATGTCCGGAAGTACTGTCGCGATATGCTCAACGCGAGTGACGTATTCCACGTCGAAGAACACGTTCTCGCTCTCCACGCGAATGTAGTCGAATGAGTCCACATTCATCGCGATATCTCTGTATCCGACCGCGTCATCGAGGGCATCCTGCAGCCGCTGCGTGGCCTCGTTCGTCAGTTCCAGACCTTTCCTCTCGTCACCTTCGTTGGACACCAGGATAGTGTTGATCTCCGAAGGCGCCCCGATGAGGCCCTGGAGGTACGTGAGATTCAGGAAGAGATTCGCGGCTGTCACGCTCGTGGTCTCCAGGTTCAGCCTTCCCACGCCCCGGTCCAGGACGACGGCTTTGACCGTGACGTTCGCCCACGACTGTCCTGCCAGGTGGGAGTAGATGCTCTCGATGGAGAACTCTGGATTCCTCATTGATATGGTGATCACGTCATCCGCCTGTGCGTTCAGCTTCTCTGCCAGATTCCGGTTGATGATGGCCTCTCCCGGGGCAAGAGTGTCATAGTACGACTCGTCTCCTGACACCCAGAACGGTCCAAAGCCGAGGAGCAGGTCGTCGTCATATCCCAAGATGTTCGTTACGGATTCGGTCAGGCCCGTGTCTCTGTTCCTCGCTGACCCCTTCAAGGCAATCAGAGGGGCGAATGCATCCGTGACCTCGAGCGCAGCCGGGTCTGCCGAAATGTCGCCGAGAATCGACTCGTTGAAGAGCCCGCTTGAGCTGACCACCTCGTCAACGTCGCCCAGGTCGTCGTAGACGCCCTCCACTATCGCGTACCACATGGAGTCCCCCACCGCTAGCGAGCCTGTCACAATCGACGAGCCGACGACGAGAGCCATTATCGTGAGGACAGTCAGCTTCTTCTTCCTTGAGAACAGGCGGAGCGCGGTCTTGAGGAGTCCTCTTGATCTCAGGGCGAATATGGCAACGAGGACTACCGTGAGTGAGATCATCCCCAAGGAGACTATCATGGCGGTGTTCATATGGCCCAGCCTGAGTACTATCGGAAGAAGTGCTACTTGAAATCTTGCAAAAGAGTCTCATCCCCTTGCGGGAAGAGTCATGTTTCGGGGTCTCAGGCGTAGCCAGTCATTCCGTACTCGACCTTCGTCGACTTCTTCACGCACTCCTCCCCGTGCTCCAGGACCTCCTCCAGGGTCCTCTTCAGGAGTGGCGGATAGACAGCTCCCACAAGCTCCTGGACCGGACGCCCGCTGCAGAAGAACTTGAACGTGGGCGTGCTCATGACGCCGTATCTGCCAGCCGTGTATGTACTGGTCATGATGTTCAGCTTGGCGAACACGACCTTGTCCCCGAGTTCCTTGGCAAGTTCCGCGAAGTACGGCTCGATCTGAGCGCAGTACGCGCACGTGGGGCTGAAGAACATCACCGCGGCGGGCTTCTTGTCCCTCTCGATCGTGCTCTCCCACGTACCATCGTCGATTTCAATCACCTCTTCCATATGTCGTGTCCTCCCACGGCCTTGTACATTGCATTCAGGCAGGTGTCTCAGCACTCATAGGGTCAATCATCCCAGAAGGTCATTGACCTTCCTCTCATCATCAACACCAAACCCGGATTCTCTATTCACGATAAATCCTTTCCCCTCCGCTGACGTGTCTGCACTGACCCTCACATTCTCAGTAATCCAAATCGGGCGATAACCCTTATTAGTGCGGAGCAGATTCACGACCAAGTTCGGTGTCGTCATGGAGTTGCCTGCGGGGAAATTGGAAGAGACTTCCTTCGGAGGGCCTGGCGTCCTCAGGGACTTCCTTGAGAGGATCAAGGACTCGGAGATCACGGGGACCTTGAGGGTCAGCGCGATGAGGGAGAACGTTCAGTCGATCGGAAGCATCGTCTTCAAGGGCGG
>JAGMAI010000051.1 GCA_023130895.1 Thermoplasmata archaeon | reverse complement strand
AGCATCATCGAGCTCCACTCCTACGACTACAAGTCGTCAACGATAAGCATCGGACACATCAAGGAGTCCCATCCCACCGCGCTGATCGACGAGCTCCCCGACATGGAGGCGCTCGAGAGAACGGTCGCCGAGGAGAGGCACCAGCAGGAGCTCAGGAAGATCGAGGCCCGCACCACGGAGGAAGGCATCGAGACCTTTGCCAGGGAGAAAGAGAAGGAGCTCACGAAGAGCCAGGTCGCCCTCGTCCACGAGCTCGAGAAGAGCGAAGAGTACAAGAGGGCACTGGAGGGGATGAGATCAGAGCTCGAGGCGGTCAAGCGGGGCAGCCTCGCGATAATGAAACACATGACGAAGAAGCGCTCTGACGACGTGGAGATATCGACCAGGAAGAAGGAGATGGAGGTCGAACTCGACAGGGTGAAGGAACTCGTCCAGAAGAGGGAGAGCGAGGTGAAGAAGATTGGCAGGAAGCTTGCCCTCAAGGAGAAGGAGCTGGGCGACAAGGAAGGCACCCTCAAAGCGCGAGATGCCGACATCACGCAGCGGCACCGGGAGTTCGAGAAGCAGAGGGGGGAGATAGACCGCATATGGGCGTCCCTCGCGTCGGAGACGGAGAAGAGCGAGATGGCGAGGAAGGCCTTCGAGAAAAGGATAGACGAGGCCCTCGCGAAGGAGAGAAGGCTCTCCCAGCTCGGGGAGAAGCTGGCGGGAGTCCAGAAGGAGACGAGGCGGAGGGCCGACGAGCTCGAAGAGAGGAAGACGAAGCTCCTCGAAAGGGAAGGAGAGCTCCTCGATCGGGAGAAGAAACTGGACGGCCTCTCCAAGATCCTGCAGGAGAGGAGGAACGAACTGGAGGCGCTCGAGTCCAGGATAGTCTCCAAAGAGGGAGAGATCAAGGAATGGCTGACCGAGCTCGAGAGGATCCGGGCTGCACTGGATGACAGGGAGAAGGACTTCGGCGCGCGCGTCAAGAACGTCGAGGAGCGGGAGGACAAGGCCTCCGACCTGGAGCTGAAGATCCGCAGGCTTCAGAAGGAGACGGAGAAGTCCCAGACGCGGATGGAGAGGGAGAACGAGAAGCTGGAGAGACAGCTGAGCGAGATGGCGGAGAAGGAGAAGAAGCTCCTTGCCGAGAAGAAGTCCCAGGACAGGCGGGAGACGAGGTTGAAACTGACGGAGGACGAGTTCGTCCGCAAGGACAGGAACCTCGAGCGGCTAAGGGAGGAGCTGAAGAAGAAGATGAAGGAGGCGGACAAGAACGTCTCAAGGCTCCGCCTGGAGAGGGAGGATCTGGACTCGGAGTTCGCCGAGCTGGAGAAGCGGGCGAATGAGCTGGATTCCGAGCGGGAAGAACTGGACGGCCTCAGGAAGGGCTTCGTCGAGAGCGAGGCGGAGATCGATGACCTCAAGGAAGAGCTCGAGCTTCAGCTATCCCTGAGAAAGAAGGAGATCGAAGAGAGGACCGCGGAGCTGGAGGGATCGAGGAAGGACTTCGAATCCGCGGCAAAGAAGGTCCAGAGCAAGGAGAGGGAGCTGGCGAAGCGCAAGAAGAAGCAGGAGAAGATGAAGGACGAGCTGTCCGCCAGGGAGAAGAAGCTCAAAGCTTCCCGCGGGGGGCTGGACAAGTCCATGAAGGACCTGGCCGTCAGGGAGAAGGAGCTCGAGGAGAGGGGGGACGAGCTCGCCGCCTCACAGGCCTCGTTGGCCTCGGAGAAGGAAACGGTGGACCACAGGCTGAAGGAGGTCGAAGCCCGCTCGATCATGCTCGACGAGGACGAAGCCGGGCTCAAGGAAGACCTCGAGAGGCTCGAGGAAGAAAGGGAGAAGCTCCGGGAGGCGAGCGAGGAACTCGAAAAGGGAAGGATGTCCATCGGCAAGCAGAGAGAGGACGCGAGGAAGAGTCTGAAGAAGAGGGACAAAGCCCTCGCGAGGAAGGAGAAGAGCCTCCAGGCCAGAGAAGAGGAGATCGCGAGAAAGACGAAGGACCTGGAGACGATAAAGAAGACGCTCTCCGAGGTCTAGCTATTCCGTTCTTCCGATTGCCATCATTCTCTGAAGCGGTATTCTGGCCAGCTTGATGATGTCCTCGTCGAGGACGACTTCCGGGCCCAGGGTCTCCATCGACCTCAAGACGTTCTTGGGCGTGATCTCCTTCATGTTCGGGCACACCGCCCTCTCCGCGTAGTAGAATTCCTTGTCCGGGTTCTCCTTCCTGAGCCTGTAGACGAGCCCCTTCTCCGTTCCGATGATGAACTCCCTGCCGTCCGATTCCCTGACGCGCTTCACCATTCCCTGCGTCGAACCGACGGTGTCGGCGAGGTCGATGACGTCGGGCGTGCACTCCGGGTGAACGATGACCTCTGCGTCGGGGTGCTGCGCCTTGAGCTTCTCGATCTCCTCCGCCGTTATCCACACGTGCGTCCGGCAGTAACCCGGCCACAGGATCAGCTCCTTGTCCTTAACGAACCTCATCACATACAACCCCAGGTTCGTATCGGGGACGAATATCACCTTCTCCTCCGGGACGCTGGAGACGACCTTGACGGCGTTGGCGGAGGTGCAGCACACGTCGGAGATGGCCTTCACTTCCGCCGTCGTGTTGACGTACGAGACGACCACCGCGTCCGGATGTTCCCTCTTCAGCGACTCGAGCCCTTCCGCGTCCACCATGCCGGCCATGGGGCACTTGGCCACGAGGTTGGGCGGGCTGATCGGGTGAACGACCCGCTTTCCGGGATTGAGTATCTTGGCGGACTCCGCCATGAAGTCCACGCCGCAGAAGACTATGTTCTGCTGGGAGACCTTCGATGCCCGCTTCGCGAGGTCGAACGAGTCCCCGAGGAAGTCGGCAACGTCCTGGACCTCCGGTCTCTGGTAGTTGTGCACGAGAAGCACGACGTCGTTCTGCTCCTTGAGTCCCGTGACCCTCTCCACGAAGTCTTTCACGGATGGCAGATTGCAGGCTGTTTCTTAAGCTTTATGGGGAAATGGCGCTCACAGCGCACAGGCCAGCGAAAGATTGAATATCGCTCCTTGCATAGCCCAGAGGATGAAGCCGATCACCCTCACCACCGACTTCGGACCGGGAGAGTACGTTGCGACGATGAAGGGCGTCATTCTTTCCATCGCTAAGGACGCGCGAATACTGGATGTCTCCCACACCGTCCAGCCTCAGGACATCGAGCAGGGTGCGTACGTCCTCCACAGTGCGCTTCCCTACTTCCGCGAGGGCGTTCATGTCGCTGTGATCGATCCCGAGGTGGGCGCCGACAGGAAGGGCATAATCGTGGAGTGCGGTGACCACTGCCTTGTCGGACCGGACAACGGGCTCCTCATTCCGGCCGCGCGGAAGCTGGGACTCGAGAGGGTGATCGAGATCGAGAACCCGGAATACATGCTCAAGAGCGTGTCCTCGACGTTCCACGGGAGGGACGTCTTCGCACCAGTGGCCGCCCACATCAGTCTCGGTGTGGACCCTGAGGAGATCGGAAGGGTCACGGATGAATGGGTGGACATGGACTTCGGCGTCTACAGGACGCGAGGCGAGGAGCTCAAGGGCCGGGTCCTTCACTTGGACTCATTCGGGAACCTGATCACCAACATCCCCGCAGAGGTCGTTCTGGGGAAGTACACCTTCGGCCAGAAGACGGAGATGAGGATCGCCGGGAAGCGCTTGACCGTACCCTTCTTGGCAACGTACTCGCAATTGGACGACAGGGGCGTGCTGCTGACCATCTCGAGCAGCGGTTTTCTCGAGGTCGCGGCCAACCGAGGGAGCGCCGCCGCGGACCTCGGGGCCAAGCGGGGCAGTGAGATTCAAATCGATCCAGTCAGATAGAAAGGAGTATGCCAGGTTTCTCGGCAATCCCAAGGTTTTCAGAATGAGAATCCCCGCCAGTCCTCATCTGAGCGCAAAGCATTTAACAAGAGCTGAGAATCACGTGGGTGGGATTACGATCGTAGGGAACAAAGACAACAAGGGTCGCCTTCTGCTCTCCGAAAGCGAGGCGTCGGTGAGATATCGGAGATTGGTCCTAGGCGCAGCTGCCGTCACGATTACAGTTGGTCCCGGCGTTTTGCTGATTCTTATGAGAGTGTGGGGTTTCGATGTGGTTCTTGCCACGTTCCTATTATCCTTGCTCGTCATTCTCCTGGTTCTGCTAATGGCAGCGTTTGCCATGAGAATCGAGCCTGTCAAGTTGTTCGAAACAGGTGTTGAGAACTTTCAAGGAGGTCTCTCAACTTTCGGTTTCAAGAGGTTCGATGAGATTGAGAGTGCAGAGATCAGAATTCTAAAAGGATTTGTCTATAACTGGACAGCCATCATCTTTCGAGCTAGATGCCCTCGGTTCCTGACTTCTGCGCGCCTTGTTTTGGAGGAGGAAGACCGACGGAAAGACAAACTTCGCGAGATAGTTGAGTTTCTGAACTCGAAAGGTTTGAGAGTGGATTTCGGTGACTCTGCAAGAGATTGGCATCTCAGGTCGATTTGAGCTATCATAGTGTTTTCAGATTGGAGGTCCAAGTTCAAGCGTAAGGAATGTCAAAGACTGGCGATAGAAAGGAATATGTCAAGTGCAAGGCACGGCCCGGCCTTTCTGAAGAGAAGCATTTAATACGGCCAGGGTCATAGAATACGATAGGGAGTGACAGGATGCCGAAGGAGAGGCAAAGAAAGATGACCAGAGAAGAGTTTGACGCATGGTTTGAAGAGACGCTGTCACGTTCTCTCGAAGAGAATTGGGAGATGCTGGAGGCGTTGTCCTAGTCGATATCCTTTGCTGCTCTTCTTCTCAGCCATATCTCGACATCGTTTTCCGACAGTCCCTTCGAGTCAATGGACCTCACAAATGCGATCTTCTCGTCCGTCAATGCGCGTATCTTGTACCCAAATGCTCTCAGGACCACGTCAGAGAGCTCGAAAGCAGATCTGTGGCTTACGTCCCAGAAGGGATGCTTATCGACAACGTAATGCATAACGAACGCTGCTATCGAGAACACATCATCTCTCCTTTCAACCCGCCTCTCGAACTCATGCACCAAGAAGTCAATGAATCCTTCGTCTCTGATCTTGTCGGTCCATGTTCTCCCTACCTTGGAGCATTGCCTGTGGATTCTCAATATCTCTTCTTTCCCGAATTCGCACAACCTGTCGTAGCTTCTGTCTCTGATTCTGCGGTTGCGATTGGATATGTTTGTCAGCTTCGATATCACCCGCAAGTGGAACGTAGAATGGGGTCTTAACGGAGAAGGAGATTACACTTGCTGGACTAGTATGAATCCTCGGGGAAGTCTCAGGTCTAATCCTCATCCAAAGATAGGCAACGTCAAAGACTGGCGATAGAAAGGAATATCTAATAGGACTACTTCTGAGCGAACGTGAAGAGGATCCTTCTCATAGTCTGTGATGGTCTGGGTGACCGGCCCGTGGGTTCTTTTGGCGGCAAAACTCCGCTGCAGGCCGCAAACAAGCACAACTTCGACTGGCTCGCGGAGAACGGGATATGCGGTCTGATGGACCCGATCGCACCGGGCGTCAGACCTGGCAGCGACACGGCCCACCTGGCGATATTCGGCTACGACCCACATGAATGCTACACTGGACGGGGACCTTTCGAGGCCATCGGAGCGGGGCTGAAGCTGGAAGAGGGGGATGTGGCGTTCCGCTGCAACTTCGCCACGGTCGACGAAGATATGAAGGTCATCGACCGCAGGGCGGGCCGCATAGCCTCGGGCACCGAAGAGATCACGAGCACCCTGGACGGCGTTGAGATCGGAGGGGCGGAGATAGTCCTCAAGCCCGGAACCGCTCACCGCGCAGCCCTGGTCCTCAGGGGGAAGGGGCTCTCGTGGAAGGTCTCGGACGCGGACCCTCACGAGACGGGCAAGAAGGTCCTGGACGTTCTTCCGTACGAGGAGGATGCCCAGAGGACCGCAGAGATCGTGAACGAGTTCGTCAGGCTGTCCCACGAAAAGCTGGCCGATCACCCGATCAACGTAGCGCGGGAGAAAGAGGGCGAGCTCCCCGCGAACATCATACTTCCCCGAGGCGGGGGCATCTGGGTCCCACTGCGCTCCTTCGAAGAGCGGTATGGCCTGAAAGCGGCTGCGATCAGCGGCGTGACTCTGGTCAGGGGGATCTGCACATCCGTCGGGATGGAGATGCTCGAGGTCGAAGGCGCCACCGGCGGGCTCGACACGGACATGATGGCCAAGGCGGACGCCGCGATGAAGGCCCTGGAATCGAAAGATTTCGTGTACATGAATATCAAGGCCCCGGACATCTGCGGTCACGACGGACTCGCGGAAGAGAAGGTGAAGGTCATACAGAGACTGGACGAGATGCTCGGCGGCGTGAAGCGTCAGCTCGACGATGAGACCATACTCGCGGTCACGGCGGACCATTCCACTCCGATAGAGGTCGGCGACCACAGCGGAGACCCGGTCCCGCTGATGATCTTCGGGCCCGGCATCAGGACAGACCAGGTCGCCCACTTCGATGAGGTCTCGGTGGCCCGGGGAGGTCTAGGCCATCCAAGAGGGTCCGACCTGATGAATCTGCTTCTCAATCTCGCGGGAAGAGCGGAGAAGTTCGGCGCCTAGCTCTTGGCGTAGTTCATGGCCTGGATCTCGAGCTGCTTGGACTGCTCCATCGCGTCGGCCTTGAGCTCTTCCTCATGCGTGGCCCGCTCCTCACAATCCTTGACCTTCTCTCTGAGCCTGTCGATCTTCACGTCAAGGCCCGCACACTTCCTCTTCAACTGGGCGGCCTTGTCATGCGTCCTGTTCATCTCTTCGGCCACGTGCTCCGCCAGGACATCCCTGTTGTCCAGTTCCCTTCTTCCTAGGTTCGCCTGAGCAGCATAGAACTTGCTCCTCTCGAGAATGCGGGCCTTCTCCTCCGCAAGCTTCGCCTTCTTGAACTCCCAGCCGGCCACCTTGCTTCGGAGGGACATGCAGCTCGCGTGGTGCTTCGTTGCCTCGACGGCCTTCTCGGCGGCCTCCGCCTTGAGCTTCAGGGACTCGTGGACGGGATCGATGTATCTGTGCGCATCGTCGAGAGGCCTTTCCGGCGGGGGAGATGCCATGCACGCGACAATCTCCTCGTGGACTAA
The DNA here is from genome assembly GCA_023130895.1 of Thermoplasmata archaeon. Lineage (GTDB taxonomy): Archaea > Thermoplasmatota > Thermoplasmata > RBG-16-68-12 > JAGMCJ01 > JAGMCJ01. Next base: position 1,611 of record JAGMAI010000051.1, on the reverse strand, counting down.
TAATGTTTCTTCCTGAGAATCACCGTCATCAATCGGACCTTCGGAGACACTCGATTGGCCCTGAAACCACGCCATATATCGTGCGCGACGAGTTCTTCGAAAAGAGGGCGGTCTAGATGATCTCGTCCATTTCCTTCTCTAGCATGAGCAGGTCATTCTTGTCCATGACCGCTGGTGGTACGGTGATCAGGAGTATCGAGTAGTGAACGCTCACGTAATCCCTGAGGATCTGCACCAGCCTCAGGACCGACTTGAAGCCGTTGTTCGTGATTAGGTAGTCGATCCCGTCGAGCAGGACGACCGATGGTGCGATCAGGATGTACTTCTCGATAATGAGGGACAGCTTCTCGAGGTCGCGCGGTCGGATGCACTCCTCTGTCGCGGTCGATGAGAGCCAGATGACCGGGATGTCCATATCGCCGAACCTCCTCTTCACTATATCCGGGAAGACCCTTGTGATGCAGATGCCCCTCGTGCCATCGCGGACAGAGTCCACCATCAGATCGAAGGGCAGGTCCTTCAAGTCGCTCTTGATCATGTAGGTGTAGCTGAACCTGAGCGTGGGCAGCCCCTTGCGCGTCTTGATCTTCCCGCTCCTCGGTGCCTCCCTCATCACCTTCTTCGTGGACGGTATGGGCATGCCACATCTCCCGCACTCGTGCGCACCCACTAGTACGAGGCACTCACAAAGCGGGCAGAATCGGCTCTCTTCTTCGAATACAGGCTCTCTCGGTATCGTCATGATGACTCTGCCTCTTCCAGTAGAGACACATCTGGAAGTACGTCTAGCGTCATTACTTTCTACCTGGCTTGCGATAATAAATGTATTGCTCTGGGTATTCGAATTGAGAATCAGAGGTCACCGGGAAGAATCCCCGTCGCAGACCAAACAATATATACGAACAAGTATTCTGGACGAGCAATACTGAAGGTGAGCTTGGATGGACCTTACTTTTGTCATTCCGATTGCGGGTCTGGCGGCACTAGCTTTCGCGGGCTATCTTGCATGGGACGTGCTCAGGCAGGACAGAGGGACAAGCGAGATGAAGAGCATCGCGGACGCCATCATGGAGGGTGCGAAGGCCTTTCTGAAGAGGCAGTACAGGACGATCGCCATCTTGGCGGTGATATTCGCCGCGATATTCGCCATCGCCATCACGGCAAACGACCTGTTCGCGGGGAAGCCTGTGGAGGAGAGCATTCGATCGGGCCTGATGACGGCGGGAGCCTTCGGCCTCGGCGCACTGTTCTCCGCTATCTCGGGGTATATCGGGATGCATATCGCCATAAGAACAAACTCGAGGACCGCGAACAGTGCCAGGACGTCGCTCGCTGGAGCTGTCCGCACGGCCATGCGAGGTGGCGCCGTCTCCGGACTCACCATAGTCGCCATGAGCCTCCTGGGGGTCGCGCTGCTCTACTACCTCTACAGCTGGATCTTGGGTGTCTCCCCCTCGAGCGCGGAAGCCCAGGGACAGCTCGTCCTCTCGATCGTGGGTTTCGGCTTCGGTGCGAGCCTCGTCGCGCTCTTCGCACAGCTTGGCGGGGGGATCTTCACGAAGGCTGCCGACGTCGGTGCCGATCTTGTCGGGAAGGTCGAGGCAGGCATTC
>JAGMAI010000050.1 GCA_023130895.1 Thermoplasmata archaeon | reverse complement strand
CGTTTCGCCAAGGACCGGCCTGTTGCACCTGAAGCAAGGTGTTTTTCCCGGGATGACGACATGGACGCTTCCGTTAACCCCGTCGGTCGACGCCCCGCCGTCGATCAGCGGCTTCCCCGACTTGACGCACTGGGAGTTCATGAAGAGCCTGACCTGGAACGTGTCGACGCATCCCAGCACGGCGTCGCTCTTGCCGACTTCCTCGACGAACAAATCGTAGCCCTTTCCGTCCGTTATGTCAAACGGATGACCTACGCCAGTCACCTCCGGATTCGCCTTCCTCAAGTGGGCCTTCAGCGCATCCACCTTCTTCATCCCAACTTGTGACGTGTCGTAGATGAGTCTGTTAAGATTCGCCTCCTCGATCGTGTCGTAATCCATCAGCACGATCTTGCCGACGCCGCATCTGGTGAGTATCTCAGCGCTCACCGCACCGAGCCCGCCGACGCCGACGATGAGGATCCTCTTCTCCTTGAGCTCCGAGAAGTCTGCAAAGGGGAACTGCATGAAGCGGGAATACCTCTCTATTTCAGCCACCCCTCTTTGCGCATATCGTGAAGAACGCTCTGGACCCAGTAGCTGACCTCCCGCTTGAGATAAAGAGCAATGCCGCAGTATTCGTCCCACCAGTAGTTCTGCTCCATATGCATATCGCATATCCTGAGCCCGAGGACCCCGTCATCCAGCTTCCTGTCCGTGTAGTCCATGAGCTTGGGAACCCTAACGGCCGGAGGCATTGTGGGATAGGCGTCCTTCAATACAAGCTCCATCTCGAATTCCAGGCCCACGTCCCTCACGCTGCCCACCCATCTGGTCGCGCGGTCGCTCGTCGGCCTCAGTTCGAACCATTCACCCCCCTCGAGGAATCTGAGATATTCCGAGAATCTCGAAATGGCGTACTTCTCCTCCCTCACTCTCTGGAGCCAGTCGGCGTCCCGCGGAGATGATATCGTTGCACACTGCAAGAAATAGAATAGGTCGTCTTCCCTCTTCAAGAAATCAACCAACGATGGACGGGTCAATAACGTGTATGTTCGTGCTCTTATCAGAGATCTCCTCCACTGTCCCGCCGGCTATAGGGGTGCCACCTGGGTATGTTGCCGAGAGCACGGCTGCATCCTTGTCCTGCTTCTTGGCCGCCATCACAAGGGCTTCCTGAAAAAGCATCTCGTTCGGCACCTTCAACGTGACAACCGGCTTCTCGGGATCGCTGATGAAGATAAAACGAAGAGTTGTCATTGCCATATGTATCCCTACTCAATACGTGCGTGGTGCTATAAATCTGTTGCGTCAGCGTTCTCGCGAATCGACTCGAGTAAGACACGAGCCCAGAGTGAACAGCGCTCCATCATGCTCGGTCAAGCGAGTGGGTATATCCATAAATATGAGAGAGCGGTTTGAGGGTTTGTGACCGACTTCGTTCTCTCCAACGGCCTGGGTGCATGGGGGTCGCCGATTGTTGTCGTTGGGATACTCGTGCTCATCCTCATCATCATCTGGGTCATACTCAAGATCTACGAAAAGAGTGTTGAGAGGACGAGGCCGATCGAGCACCTCTGCGACTACTGCGGACACATGGTTCTGGCGGTCTCGGACTGTCATCACGCGCCCGTCAAGGAGAGGTTCCTCCATGGCATATGCAAGGAGTGCGGGCGGGAAACGAGATTGGTCTGCGAGAGGTGCAAACGCCCCCTGTAGGCCTTGTGAGGTTCAGGAGCTGGGCCCTCTTCCGAACCCCGTGAAGTTCTTCATGTACTGCTCGAAGGTGTCGCAGTTGCCCTTGCCAGGGCAGAAGAACCTCTTGTACTTGGGGCAGTAGAGCCCGTACCATGCCTCGAACGTGCAGTCTCCCATCTCAATCTCCTTGGACCCGGAGAAGATGTGACAGTTATCGAGTCCGATACATTCATCGCTGTCAATCGCGGGGTTACAGCACTTGTTGTCTTGAAAGATATACTTGCACATGTTCCCATCCCTTCTTGACACAAAGTATCGAGGAATCGGGATATAAGTATGTCGCTAGTCGACACTTATGCTGTCTATGGGATGATGTCTCCTGACTATTCGCCTGGCCAGTCTGAGGTTGTTGCCGTCCCTTCCAATGGCTTTGCCCTTTAGCGACGGGTCCACCTTGACCGTTGCGTGGGTGCCTATTGGCCTGTCCTCCACTTCCACACCTTGGACCTTGAACTGATGGAAGAGGTTGGCAATGAAAGTCCCAGGATCGTCAGAGTGCTCCACGATGAGGATGTCCTTCTTCATCATCCTCCTGAGTTTCTGGGCGATCTCTCCCTTCTTTCCGACCGCCATCCCAAGGTACCCGGGCTCAACAATGAAAATGACCTTGTCGTCCGTGTCGATGCAATCCTTGACCCTGGCATGGGTCATGCGCTGGAAGAACGCGACATAACTCATAGTGTTCTCGAAGGATCTCATCAGTTGCTCCCAAGCTTCGTCTTCCCCCATGCCTGTCCGGTTCGGTGCGAGGCGATCGAGAATGTCTATAGGATGATGTCTCCTGACTATCCGCCTGGCCAGTCTGAGGTTGTTGCCGTCCCTTCCAATGGCTTTGCCCTTTAGCGACGGGTCCACCTTGACCGTTGCGTGGGTGCCTATTGGCCTGTCCTCCACTTCCACACCTTGGACCTTGAACTGATGGAACACATTGGCTATGAAAGTCCAAGGATCGTCAGAGTGCTCCACGATGAGGATGTCCTTCTTCATCATCCTCCTGAGCTTCTGGGCGATCTCTCCCTTCTTTCCGACCGCCATCCCAAGGTCCCCGGTCTCAACAATGAAGATGACCTTGTCGTCCGTGTCGATGCAATCCTTGACCCTGGCACGGGTCATGCGCTGGAAGAACGCGATACAACTTATGGTGTTCTTGTCGAACGTGATTCCTTCCACAAGTTCACCCTAGGAACCCAATATGTCAGAGTCACCGGGTTCGATGACGGCAAGCACCGAGATGGAAAATGGCTTTCCACAGGCTGATCCGAGGTCAGCGTTCGTTCCATCGAATCTGAGCGTTCTCGTCTGGGATTGATCCAACAGGAATTCGTCCGGACAGTTCTTCGAAAGGATGACGAGCTTCGCGCTGCCGTCTCTTACCGCTTTCTTCGTCTGGTCCACACCGAGTCTGACTGCCCCTGTCTCGATGGCCTTCCTGATCTCTCTGCCGACATCCACGGCTATGCCCCCTTCTTGGACTGGGCAATCGGTCGATACACCAGCGTTACCGCGCCGGTACCCAGTGTGACCGGTTGGCCGACGATGATGTTCTCTGCGACACCGTCCAGGTAGTCCTCCTCACCGATGATTGCCGCACGCATGAGGTGCGTGGAAGTGATTTCGAACGCCGCCCGCGCCAGGACACTGGACTTCCTTCCAGAGATGCCGTGGCGACCTATCGCCTTCACGTCGCCGTCATTGGTCATGATGTCGGACACGAGCATGATGTGTCTCAGGTCGACGGTCAGACCCTGCTCCCCGAGGGTCGACGAGGCCTCCTTTATGATCGAATTCCTTGCAGCTTCTACACCAAGGACCTCGTATATCTCCTGAATGTGATTTGTCGTCGTCCTTGTCGCGTCGACCATTTCCATGTCGAGAACCTCTTTGAAGTTGGAGCCCTCCGTGTAGATGACGTACTCGCGGGTCTGCTTGCGGATTATGGCCCTTGTGATGCCCTTTATTCCCTTGATCCTGAGGGCGGCCAGGTTCTCTCGCAACCTCTGCAGTTTCTTGTAAGAGCTCTCTCCTGTCTTCACCACGAGTGTCTCCTTGCCGGTCTTGGCATCCTTCTCATACTCGACGATACCCGTGCCCCTCATCTTCTTCACGGCCTTCTCGAGTTCCTTAATCGTGAGACCGTCGGAGCTGAGCTTGTCGACGTCGGGACGGATTCTCACCTGCATATTGACCATCTCCGTCTCGATTCCGCTGACATCTTCGAGGTTGGTGGCCTCGATCTCTGATGCCACCCTCCTTGCATTGTCCAGCTCATTCCTCACGGACGCCTTCAGATGGATCTCCATCATGGGCGTGCTGGGTGATCTGCGGGCGTCCACGATCTCGATCAACCTGGGCAGACCGAGCGTGACGTTAATCTCCGCAACGCCGGCATAGTGGAACGTTCTCATGGTCATCTGCGTGCCCGGTTCACCGATGGACTGCGCGGAGACTATGCCCGCCGACTCGTTGGGGTCGACGAGATGGGAGTCGTACTTCTCCTGTATCCGCGTGAGAATCTCCTTCTTCGCCTTCTTGGAGAGCCTTATCTTGTCGATCCTGTGCGCAAGCTGGGAGATCACCGCCCTTGGTAGGCTCCCGCCTAGGTCATCGACCACCTTCGTCAGCTCCACCTCGAGCTTCGTCTGCGGCGGGACCTTCTTCGGGATCTTGATGTCGGGCTGGGGTTCGATTTTCTTCGCCTTCGACTTCTTCTTCGCCTTCGACTTCTTCTTTTTCTCGGGCTTCTTGGCCTCGACACCGAGCTTCTTGAGCACGCGGATGGCATCATCCTCGGAGATGTACTTCGAGAGCTTTTCCACGCTCGCCTTCTTTATCGACGAGAGGGTGAATCCGGCCTCAGCGAGCGTCTCCGCGGCCTTGGAGCCTATCTTCCGCTTCTTGAGGGCCTCCACCGTGTCCTTTCTCGCCATGATCAATCCCCCCCGGATCTCCCTTCTGCTTCCTCCTCGGTCATCTCCATGCCCTCCTCCAATTCTCCGTATCTTCTGACGACTCTCTCATCGGGAAGAGTGGCGAACTTCTTGGGACCGAGCACGTCCCTCAATATGTCATCGACATCGACGGCGCGGCCTTGGACGCTCCTGCTCGGATCAATTCCGTCCTCCCCGAACTTGAACTGAACTATCGTGTCGGCGGTGTTCCTGACGCTTCTATCCTCCTTCACCTTGAGGTCCTCCAGCGCGTTGATCAACCGCCTCTGCATGTAGCCGGACCGGGATGTCCTTACGGCAGTGTCCACGAGCCCCTCTCGTCCTCCCATGCTATGAAAGAAATACTCCGTTGGGCTCAGCCCGCTCTTGTAACAAGACTTCACGAATCCCTTCGCCTCCGCACCGAGATCGCCCTTCGGGAAGTGGGGAAGGGTCCTATTCCAGTAGCCTCTGGATATCCTCTCTCCCCTCACTGCCTGCTGACCTACGCATCCGGCCATCTGACTGAGGTTGAGCATGGAGCCCCTGGCACCGCTTCGAGCCATTATGACAGCCGAGTTCTCGAGACCTAGGTGCTTGCCCGCGTGATTACCGGCATCGTCTCTCGCCCGTCCGAGCTTCTTCATCGCCTCCACCTCGAGCGTTTCTTCAAGCGACCGCCCAGGCATCTGTTCGAGGTCGCCCTCCTTGTATGCCTGGACAAGCGCACTGACTCCGTCGACAGCCTTCTGAAGTATCTCGGCGATCTTCATCTTCTCGCTTTCCGGGATGTCCTCATCGTCGATCCCCGTCGTGAATCCACGGACCATGATGGCGCCGATGGCGAACTTCGTCGCTTGGTCGATGAACGTCCTAGCGCGGTCGGACCCGTAGTCACGCGCTATCTTGTCGAGTATCTTCCCGTTGAAGGCTCCGATGGATTTCTCGTCAACCGTTCCCGAGATGATTTCACCGTCCACAACCTTGACATATGCATCGCTCTCGCAGTCCTCCTTGTCGCAAGTGTCACAGTTCTGGCAGATGGAGGCTCTGAATACCATGTTGAGGTCGTCGGGAATGGCCAGGCTGAAAAGCTGCTTCCCCGTCCAGTAGTCCACACCGTCCTCCACTATCCCGGCCTTCGGCAGCTTGAGATCGCCGACGAACGAGAGTATACGAGAGGACTGCTCCATGTCGAACTTGGAGTCCCTGTGCGTCATAAGGAAGCCGCCGCTGATGTGGTCGTGAATCGCCCCAATCACCGGACCGCCGAATCGCGGTGACAGTATGTGCTCTTGGACCCTCATCAATATCTTGGCCTCGGCCCTGGCTTCCTCGCTCTGAAGAACGTGGAGATTCATCTCGTCGCCGTCGAAATCTGCGTTGTAAGGTGGACATACTGCCAGGTTGAACCGGAAGGTCTTGAACGGCATGATCCTGACCTCGTGGGCCATCATGCTCATCCGGTGGAGCGATGGTTGCCTGTTGAAGAGGACTATGTCGCCTTCCTGGAGTTGCCGCTCCACTATGTAGCCAATGTCGACGGTCTCGGCAACGGTCTCCGCATTCTTGTCAGTCACTCTGATTCGTCTCCCATCCTGCCTTATCACGTAGTTGACGCCGGGTATGTAACCGTCCCCTTCTGGCAAAGGTCCCCGCTTCACCAATTCCTGCACCCAGTCCATGTTGTACTGCTGCACGTGTAGCGGCACCGTCAGTTCCCTTGCGGCCTCGACCGGCACTCCCACCTCGTTTATGGAGAGCAACGGGTCTGGCGATATGACCGTCCTCGCGGAGAAGTTCACGCGCTTCCCGCTGAGGTTGGACCGGAACCTGCCCTCCTTGCCCTTCAGCCTCTGGACGAGTGTCTTGAGTGGACGACCGGAGCGGTGTCTGGCAGGGGGAATCCCGCTCGTCTGATTGTCGAAGTATGTCGTGATATGATACTGAAGGAGTTCCCAAAGGTCCTCCACGATAAGCTGTGGAGCGCCGGCGTCCCTGTTCTCTCTCAGCCGCTGATTGATTCTCAGAACATCGACGAGCTTGTGCGTGAGGTCGTCCTCGGACCTGTCCCCGCTCTCGAGCGTTATGGACGGTCGCACTGTCACTGGCGGGACAAGCAGGGCCGTGAGGATCATCCATTCGGGTCTTGCGACGTTCGGGTTGATTCCCATTGAAGGTAGGTCATCATCCCTGATTCTCTCCAGACGCTCCCTCACCTCCTTTGGCGTGAGCTTGTGGCCGTCTTCTCTGAAGGTGGTCGGCTTGTCCAAAGTGATCTTGGATTGCTCGGTATCGCAATGGGGGCAGATCTGTCGCTTCGCCGCGTCGCGAGCCGTCTCCTTCGCCATTATCGTCTTGTCGAGCTTCGTCCCGCCGATCTTATCCAGGGCTTCCATCTCCTTCTCGTACGCTCTGATTTCCTCGTCCCTAAGGAGCAACCGTCCGCATTTCCTGCAGGTCGCCTGGAGGAGCTTCTTGATCTCCTTCACGTATCCGACGTGGATGACTGGCATAGCGAGGTCGATGTGCCCGAAGTGACCTGGGCAATCGTCGACCTTGCCGCCGCACGTCTTGCACCTAAGTCCTGGCTCTATGACCCCCAGATGCGAGTCCATGAGGCCCATGTCTATCGGAAAACCATCGTCATCGTAGGTATCAGCGGTGATGACTTTCGTCGCGGACATCTTCCTGATCTCATCGGGCGAGAGCAGAGCGAACTTGATTGATTTTATCCTCTTGGAGACTCCCCGCAGCATTTGATCACCTCAGGTCCTCGAGCTGCAGTCGCATTGCCACACTCAATGAGAGAAGCTCGTCTAGGAGAAGCTTGAACGCGTACGATGTCTGGACGGGATGGATTCTTGTGTTGTTGCCACACACGGGACAGCTCAGGTTCCCCTTGCGGTCCTTGATGGCGAAATGACCGCAAGTCGGCTCGCCGCAGACGTATTGAAGTGTTCCATCAGACTCGTCGAGAAGCCTGTCCTTGATCACCATGGCCACGCCGTGTCCAATCAGGCAGTCTCTCTCCATCTCTCCGAACCTCAGGCCGCCCTGCCTGGACCTTCCCTCTGTGGGCTGTCTCGTCAGAATCTGGACGGGTCCTCGAGACCGGACGTGAAGCTTTCCAGAGACCATATGGTGCAACTTCTGATAGTAGATGACGCCCATGAAGATCTCAGCCTCAATCATCTGGCCGGTCCTTCCATCGTACATGACTTCCTTGCCGTTGTTCTTGAATCCTGCGTCCGTCAGCGCCGTGCGCAACGCCTCTTCCCTCTCCCCGCTAAAGGGAGTGCCATCGATCATCCGACCCTGCATCGCGCCAACCTTCCCGCCAATCGTCTCCAGAACGTGGGCGACGGTCATTCGGGAAGGAATCGCGTGAGGATTGATTATGAGATCCGGAACGACTCCCTCTTCGCTGAAGGGCATGTCCTCCTGAGCGGCGATGAGACCTATCACGCCCTTCTGACCGTGTCTCGAGGCGAACTTGTCACCAAGCTCGGGAACCCTGAGGTCTCTGACCTTAACCTTGGCGAGTTTGCTTCCGTTCTCGGACTCTGTCAGCATGACGCTGTCAACCCAACCACTCTCGCCATGCCGGACCGTGATGCTCGTCTCTCTCCTCTTCTGAGGTGTCAGGAAATCCGTATCCTCCTCAAGGAACCTAGGAGGCGATGTCTTTCCGATCAGGACGTCCCCTCCATCCACTGCGACCTCTGGAGTTATCAACCCGTCATCGGGGGTCAGGCTGCTGTAGGACGTGTCAGCTCTGGCTCCCCTCACGTCAGGAGAGGGGATCTCGAAGTGGTCCTCCTGACCGCCTGGATACCTCCTCTCTTCCGCCTTGTACGTTCGTAGAAAGGTGGACCTGCCCATGCCCCTCTCGATGCTGGCCTTGTTCATCACGATTGCGTCATGGATATTGTACCCGTAGTGGGACATCACCGCGACGACGAGGTTCTGACCAGCGGGTCTTTCCTTGAACTTGACGTACTCCATCCCCTTGGTCTCGACAATCGCGGCCTGGGGGTAGTGAAGCAGATGACCTCTCGTGTCAGGCCTGATCCTGTAGTTCGCAGCAGGAAGGCCGAGCGACTGCTTGGCCATCCCCGATCCCATTGTCACTCTGGGAGTGGAGTTGTGCTCGGGATATGGTACCAGCCCGCTCGCAACGCCGAGGATGACAAGCGGGTCGACCTCCAAGTGCGTGTGCTCCTTAGTCAGAAGGGAGGGCATATCGAAGGACTTGTTGCAGTGAACGCACGTGAGCCTGGCGAAATCATCGGGCTCACCCATATTGGTCCACTCAACGTCGTTCCTCGAGAGTGGTCTGTTGCAGTGCTCACAGCGCGACGGCGTGTCGTAGGCGTACACTGCGACGTACGTGTCCTCTTCCTCCTCAGCGTCGATCCAATCCAGCATACCGTCCTGGGGAAGGTCTGTCGCGTTTCGCTTGCCCGCACGGATGTCGTCGATGTGGGCCTTCGTCAGAACGGGCCTGCCATCCTTGACCACGAGCAACGGACGCCTCACCCTTCCCTCATCGCAGTTGATTACAATCTCGTTCATGTTCGCATCGAAGCGGGCGTTCACCTCAGTGGACAGAAGACCGTTCCGTCTCCTCTCCCGGACGCCCTCGATCAGCCGCACAGGATCGTCATGCAGACCCACCAGGTCACCGTTCACGTAGACCCTGGTCATCGTCGTCTGCTGGCCTTTTATCTGCTTCGTTCCGAGGTCGGCCAGAAGCAGCTTGACTTCATCTTCGGAGAAGCCCTCCGACACGTCGACGATGAGTGCGCAGTTCTTCACGAGACCGCAGTTCTGGCCTTCCGGGGTCTCATTCGGGCAAAGCCGTCCCCATTGTGTTGGATGCAGGTCACGAGCTTCGAAGTGGGGCTGGCTGCGTGTGAGCGGTGAGGTGACCCTCCTCAAATGAGACATCGCGCTCATGTTGGATGTCCTATCGAGAAGCTGTGACACGCCCGCCCTTCCGCCAACCCAGTTTCCAGTTGCGAGCGCATGGAGAAGCCTCTGCGTGAGAAGATCGGGCCTGATGGCAGAGGATATCTTCAGCTCCTTCCTCCGTGAATAGCTCCTCTCGAGCTGATACTTCAAATCCTTCATGAGGTTGGCAAATGCGACTCGGAAGAGGTCCTCCATGAGATCGCCAGCCAGTTTCAACCTCTTGTTAGCGTAGTGGTCCTTGTCGTCCTCCAGCCTCTTGCCAAGGGACAGCTCAAGAACCGTCCTCGCTATCCTTCCGAGGAATATGGCCTTCTTCAACCTGTCGTCCGAGCTGTCACCGAGATGCGGGAGCAGAGAACGGTCCAGTATGCTCGAAACCTTCTTTTCCCGGTACTCCTTCGCCTGTCCCGTCGCGAATTTCTTCTCGAGCCACAGGAGCGCGTCTTCCTTCGTGAATATTCCGTTCGGAGGATAGAGCTTCTTGTTCTGGCATTCCTCGATGTTCGCGTAGATGACATTGGACATCTCCTCTTCGGAGACTATCGCTGAGAAAATCTCTCCATCTGTATCCATCCCGAGAGCCTTGAGTAGGATTATGAGCGGGATGTGTCCCGACGCTGTGGGGACGGCTACGACGAGCATGCCGTCCTTCTTCTTCTCCATCAGCGTGAGAGCCCGGTATCCCTCCTTCTGGGAGAATACCTTTGCGACTTCGGCGGTCCTGCCGTATCGTTTACTCCTTTCGACGAGCACCCGATTCGGCGCCAGGTCCTCGAGCGAGATCAGAACCCTTTCCGTCCCACCAATGATGAAGTAGCCGCCCGGGTCATGTGGATCCTCTTTCATCTCGGCGAGCCGGTCCAGGTACTCCTCCTGCGTGAGCTCCCCGTCCACTTCCAGGTTCTCCTTATGGAGGTGGCACTTCTTTGATTTCACCATGATGGGGAGGTTGCCGATGGGCACCCGCTCGGGTTCCTGCTCGATGTCGTTTATGATCTTTGTGAACCAAAGGTGGATAGGGGCCTGATAGTTCAGGTTCCTCAGTCTGGCTTCCATCGGAGTAAGCTCGTCCGTCGCCCCGTTCGCCTCTCTGACTATCGGAGTATCGATCTCGATTGTGGACTTGGCATCTGAGAGTATCCTTGCCTTCTCGTCTCTTGGCCTTCCGATCCGGATTTCGATAACGTCTCCGTCCGTTCTGTCCTCGTCAAGCTTCACTATCCCTCTCCGCTCGTCATCCACAGAGGTCCGCAGATTGTCGACAATCTGCTGCATCCTGCTGTTCGGATTATCAAGCGTGGGGAGGAAGTCATTGAAGCTAGCTATATGGTGGTTGACGATACTCCGCTCTCTGAAGAAAGCTCCTACCAACTCTCGCATTAAATCACCTTCCTACTACGAGTCTGTACGCCACCGAGACTCCAGATGTCTCGCTTAACCTCACTATCTTGATGACACGACCCTCCTCGATCGGTCCATGTTTCCTTTCAAGGAGCTGTACACACGGGTCGTTTCTCCGTATCCTTGGGAGCTGATCTCTGTGAACTTTGAGGCCCTCGAGGATCGTTCCTTCATCCTTCTCGGAAACCAGATGATGCTCGGGTACCAACCTGTGCTCCATAACATTGAACTTCAACCTCGTCCACCCCAGTCTTTCTCTACCATACGCGTAGATGCCGCCGAGCCCCCTCAGACGGGCCCGCGGGGATTTTCGAAGCCCTCGGGATGAAGGCTTTTTCGAACCCCGGACCACCTGGTTTCTTTTCGACCGTTTCTGATGGATTATGCTGGCTTTCCGATACGGGTCAACTAAAAGCCAGATGCTCTTTCTAGGGACGTGATGACGGTCATATGCGTCCGACCTAGCTGAGCTACGGGCCCAGGGCTCATCTGAGGTCTCGGCATGATTCCATGCGAGATTACCATCCTTATATTAAAAGCTTGCGCTGATTTCGGTGCCGTCGTATGTTCCGGGCCGCCGATCCTCTTTAAATGCTGGAAAAAATATATTTGTCAGTGGAAAAAATTGTGTTTGAATGATAACTATTAATATCCCCTTTCCTCGCCTTCAGACAAGTTTCATTCTCCAACACACCTCAGAAAGGGCACATTTAAGTCTGACCTCTCGTATGTCCTCTGAAATCCTCGGAAATCACCAAGGTGAAATGATGCCAGACAATCGATGCTCGTCATGCGGTGTCGTGATGAAGAGAAAGGGAGCCGCGGTCTTCAAGTGTCCCGTCTGCGGAGAGGGGACCATAGGTCGATGCGCTCAATGCAGAGACCAGAGTGTCCCTTACAGATGCGAAGCCTGCGGTTTCGAGGGGCCTTAGGGGTTTGACATGGGAGAAGTTGCCATTACATACAGGCTCATGCCAAGCGGGTTGGAAGTGGATCTGAATAGCGTCAAGGAAAAAGCGATGGAAATCCTGGGGGAGCGGAGATTCCATTCATCTGAGGTGAGGCCAATCGCCTTCGGACTGAACGCCCTCGAGGTAACTGCAATCGTGGAGGAGGTAGAGGGGCTCGGAGAGAGGTTGGAGAGCGAGCTGGCGGCAATCGAGGGCGTGCAGAGCATCGAGACGGTCGCATTGACGAGACTCTAGGGTTCTTTCTTCCGCTGCCATTCAGATTTTCCGGATTACTAATACTGGGAATCGACTTATAGCGACCGGGCGTTCTCCAATCGGAGGGATGTCGAATAAGACTAGACAATAGAGCGAGGGTGCCCTTTGCCTTTCTGGGTGTGTTGATTCTTCTGACGTCGATGCTCAGCATGGCATACATCTCCGGACTTCAGTTCCAGCACGTGAAGGACAGGGTGACGGAGGATGTCATCCAAGAGGGAAGGGAAGCCTCTGTCTTCGTCCACAGGGAGGTTGAGACCGAGGCCTACTGGATGGGAATCAGGGCGGTCCAACTGGGTGGCGGAAACCGCTCGAGGATCGCTCACCTGTACGAGGACATGATGGATTCGTATCTCAATGGGTCATTCCCGCGAGACGTCGAAGGTTTCCACTTCGATATCCGCGATCACAGCAGCTCAATCATCCTCGAGAACTGGATTCTGCAGGACTTCGGGAAGGAAGCTAGTGTCGAGAACGAGACTTTCGGGAACCTGACGTTCGAGGAACTCGAGACGGACCGCTCAGGTTACTGGATGGAGGTATGGAGAACTGTGACGTTCTCGGTGGCGGGGCACGTCACGTACGTCATGAACAAGGATGGGATTGCCGCGAGAAACAAGCATGAGTTCTCTCAGGACTTGGACTCGTTCGTCCCGTTTCTGAAGGGCAAGATGGACAACCTAGCTTCCGCCGCACAGTCCGAGTTCGGGGACATCGCGAGGATCACGGAGTATATGCTGTCGACGCTGGCTCAGGTGAGGGTGCTCCAAGGATGGGGTTCCTCACGACAAGATGCCCCTCCAACCGGCGAGATAATTGGAATTCGGGACGTGGAAAGGGCGCTGAATCTGGCCTTGGTCCTCGAGCAGCTCACTCTATTGAGATCGGTTGACATGGATGCCGTAGAAGCGTTCGATCTCGTCAATAGTGACGAGGGTAAGAACACGAGCCTAGCTAACCTCCTGGAAACATGGATTGGAGCGGGAAGCTTGGACCCATCGGACCTGCTTCTCCTTCATATGGGACAGGGAAGTGCGAACGTGTCAATTGGCACAATCGTCTCGCAGGCAATCTACGCCATGATCGACCGGATGACGCTGAAATACTTCGACTACTTCGGGCTCACACCGGTTGCGGATATCTCCCTGCAAGCAGCCCAAGTGCTGGCCAACTCCATACAGGATTTTCTCTTCTGGATTTCGGGCGAAAGCAGGGAGGCCTGGTTGACCAGATCATGGTTCAAGAACATGGCCCGCGAGACGAAAGCCAGTACTCTGATATCCCATCCCGTTGTGTTCCCGGCCCCGGGTTCGGAGTTCCAGATCACAACGGAGACGAGCGGTGTCGTCAACTTCACCATACCGGGATTCGCTGCATAC
>JAGMAI010000005.1 GCA_023130895.1 Thermoplasmata archaeon | reverse complement strand
ATCTTCGACAAACAGAAGAGGAGCATCGTGCACCCTGTCACGCACAAGGTCAAGGTTCCGATTGTCGACAAGAGGAGGGCTCAGATTCTCACGGTTATGGGTTCTGAGGTTCAGCTCATGGACCTTGAGACGTACGAGACGTTCAACGTCGCGATATCGGCAGAACTGGGCGGTAAGCTCAGCCCAGGCGGCGAGATCCAGTATCTCGTGGCAATGGGGAGGAAAAAGATAACCAGGACGTGATCCCTCCGATGAGGCCCGCTCCCCTCGCCTTTGCGGACGCGCGCGCGGACCTGCAGGGGGCGGAGTTCGTGATATTCGGCGTCCCCTTCGATGGGACGTCCACGTTCAGGAAGGGGTCCAGTCTCGCGCCTGAGAAGATAAGGGAGGCCTCCTACAACTTCGAGACCTACATCTTTGAACAGGACATCGATCTTGATGACGTTCCGGTCCACGACGCGGGAGATGTCGAGTGCTCTGGCGGTGTGAAGGAGGTCCTTGGTCGCGTGCGGGACTTCTCGAGCGAAGTGGCGGACTCCGGCAAGATCCCCGTAGCGATCGGCGGTGACCATTCCATCACCCCCGCGGTTGTCGAGAGCTTTGATGACATCGGTGTCGTGATCCTGGACGCTCACCTCGATTTCAGGGACTCGTACGAGGGCGAGGGACTCAGCCATGCTTGCACGACCAGGCGCGTGTCAGAGGTGGTCGGAATCGACCATGTCATCCCGGTCGGTGTTCGGTCCTTTTCGAGGGAGGAATCGACGGATGCGAAGGATCTTGGACTGTCCTACATACCTGCCAGTGAGATCTTCGAGAAGAAGCTCATGGCGAGCACCGCGAGAAAGGCTCTGAGCCTCGTAGAGAGAAGCGACATCTACCTGTCGATCGATATGGATGTGGTTGACCCAGCGTATGCTCCGGGCGTGGGAAACCCGGAACCGTTCGGATTGACCGCTGACCAGGTGAGGGAGCTCATCGACCTGCTCGGGAGCAAACTCGTGGGTGTTGATTTCGTCGAGGTCTCTCCTCCTCATGATTGTGGCACGACGGCATTGCTCACTGCGCGCCTCATAAGGGAGGCAATCGCCGTGATGAAAAAGGCTCACAGATAACCGGGGATATCCGCTGTCCTGTGAGAGATCTTCTCGAGGTCCACCCTTCTCAGCTCATCGTCGAACTTCTTGTCGACGGAACCCTTCCTCTCCTTGAGGTCGATGACCTTCGTGGTGTCCTCCCCGGCGTCCTTTCTGAGCGTCTCGATCTCCTTGACAAGGGCGATGTCGATCTTGATGCCGTTCATTCCGAGTATCCAAAGGGTGTTCCTCATGATGTCGAGCTCGAGCACCATCCTCTCCCTGGTTCCGATCTTATTCAGTTTCCGACTCATCTTCACCAGGAAGTCCCGATGACTCTTCAGGGCGTTGAGGATGTTGTCTATCCTCTCGCTCGTCCTCAGAAGGTACTCCTCGAGCCTCATGACAGCACCGTTGAGGTCCCCCATGAGCCCGCCCTCGCCCTTCTTCGTCCTGGTCGTGATCCTGAGGGCGTCCATCATGATCCCTTCGCGCTTGATTCGGGTCTCCAACTTCCTCTCCAGGGCTCTCGTTTTCTTCTTCTCTTCCGCCAGTTGCTTCTGAATGGATTTCAGACGCCGCTCTACCTTGTCAAGACGCCCCTGGAGTTTGCTGGCATCCCCTGGCCCCGTCATCTGCCTTATGATTGCCCGAGTAGAATAAGAAGTTTGTGATATCGTTCTCGACCGGCGATTCTATGCTTGGCTGGGGTTGGATTGCTCATGTCTGGTCTCAAGTCATCCATCACTTGTGGTCAGATTCCTTAAATACCGTGCACATCCTAATCGAATGACTATGAGCGAACCTATCATTGCCATAGAGAACATCTCGAAGACCTTCACTTCCAAGGAGCGAGGAAAAGGACGGAAGCGGAAGAAGAAGGTCGAGGCGCTCAAGGATGTGAGCCTTGAGATCTTCGACGGCGAGGTATTCGGCTTGCTGGGGCCCAACGGTGCTGGGAAGACCACCCTGATCAAGTGTCTCACGACACTGCTGCTCCCGACATCAGGAACCGCCTGGATAAATGGTTTCAACCTTCAGAAGGAGGAGAACAAGGTGCGAGCCTCCATCGGTTGCATGCTGATGGGCGAGCGGGGACTCTATTGGAAGCTTACGGGCAGGGAGAACCTGGACTACTTCGGAGCGCTCTACTATATCCCCAAGAACGTCAGAAGGGAGAGGATCGACTACCTTGTCGATCTTCTGGAGCTCTCGGACTTCGTGGACAGGACGGTGGAGACGTATTCGAGCGGGCAGAAGATGATCCTGGCATTTGCCAAGTCTCTGATCAACGATGCTCCCATCCTCTTCCTTGACGAGCCCACTGTGACGATGGACGTTCACGCGGCACGCAACCTGAGGAGCATAGTCAGGAATCTGAACAAGGAGGGACACACGATAATCTACACCACACACTTGATGGCAGAGGCCGACGAGCTCTGTGACCGGGTGGCCATCATAGACCGAGGTGAGATCATCGCGCTCGGCCCTCCAAGCGAGCTCAAGTCCTCGATCCCGCAGGAGAGCGTCGTCGACGTGGAAGGTGTGATACCTGAGTCCGCCCGGAACAGGATAGTCGAGATACCGGGGATAAGGACAGCAGTGGTCAAGGATGAGACGAACGGGAAGACAATGCTGGGGATAATCTGCGACAACAGCCGAAGGGTGCTCCCGAAGATAATCGACGTGCTCGTGGAGGAGGACGCAATCATTGAGTACATAAGCCCGCAGGAAGTGACGCTCGAGGACGTTTTCATTGCCAAGACCGGGAGGTCTCTGAGCATAGATACGAGGGAGATTGTGACGCCCAAGGATGCGGGGAAGTGACGGCAAAGACTGTGCACAAGAACCTGGGCCTCTCGGAGATGTCATGGAGGTCCTCCCTCGGCGTCACGAAGACCGTTCTGATCGCGCGGTTCAAGATCGTCCTTCGATACAAGGGCGCCATTGTGTTTGACATGATACTCCCGGTGATTCTGGCGGCCCTTCCCATCCTCCTCGGTGTGGCGATTGCGGGACAGGCCGCAGCTCAGAATTTCGAGGACGCCACGGGGACGGAGAACTACAAGCTCTACATGCTCATCGGCGCGAGCACGTTCATCGTCGTCACGCTCATGCTTTGGCTCGTTGGCTACTGGATAAGGAGAGAGATGGAGACAGGGACGCTCGAGTCCGTCTACGCTTCCCCTGCCAAGAGGGTCGAGGTCCTGTCGGGAGTCACGTTGTACGCGCTCATCAGATCGCTCATGGCATTTGCGTTCGCCATGGTAGTGGGCTCTTTCATCTTCCAGGTCGATCTCTTCCAGGGCGAGATGGCATTGGCATTGGCCTTTGTCGTCATCGGCATAATCCCGTTGTGGGGCATCAGCTTCGCGTTTGGAGCCCTGATCCTCAAGGTGAAAGAGGCCGATTCTCTGATCCAGGTCATGCAGTGGGTCGTGGCGTTCTTCATGGGGATATTCTTCCCGATCACGGTGTTCCCGCCCTTCCTCAGGTACGTGGCGTTGAGTTTCCCGCCAACCTGGATGACGAACGGGGTCAGGGCCTCGTTGCTGGACGTCGCCTACTTCTTCGGGACGTGGTACCTCGACCTGGCGGTCCTCTTGGCCTTCGCGGCGGTCCTCCCGCTCGTAGGGTACACAGTCTTCTTGAGGACTGAGCGCAGGATTAAGAAGAACGAGGGGGTTGGACAATTCTGAAGGGAAAAACCGTCAGCAGGGGATTCGGCCTTTCGGATTTCTCCTTCAAGCAGAGCATTGCGACGTTCATTTCCATGTCGAAGAAGACCATCGTGGAGTTCTCCAGGTACCCCTTGTCCTTCGGTGCGATCTTCCTTCAGATATTCCTCATGGTGCTCATGTTCATGTTCGCGGTCTTTGCCTTTTCGTCTCCGACGCAGGCGCTTGACTCCTTCGAGGACGCGTCCCTGTCGGGCTGGGCAGAGAACCCGCTCTCCCACGTCGGCGAAGGGGAGTTCTATCGAGTACTGACTGGCCCGTACGGGGATGAGCCGTCGATGGTCACATTCCTGAACCTCACGGACCCAGCTCATTCATACGGTGTGGAGAAGAACCCGGAGGGCGTGTCCGATTGGTCGGCCTTCAAGCAGATACAGATAGGGCTATATTCGTCCAGTGGAACGACCGCGGACGTCTCGATCCAGCTGAAAGGGGATTCTGGCGAGAACGGGACATGGTGGGAGTCCGACATCGTGGGCTTTGGCGGAGGCCAGGACACCCTCGTCTTCAACATCACTGACTTCGGCGGGGAGAACAGGACACTGGAGAGCGTGGATTCGCTCAGCATAAGGTTTCAGAACGCCGATAACGGAACGATCGTGTACGTAACCCAAATAGACATGGTCCTGACGCCCCAAGGAGCGAGACTGGCTGGCGTCATGATGTACGGGTTCGTCATCTTCATCTTCCTCAGCTTCATACTCTGGGAGGTGGGCTTCTCCATCAGGGAGGAACAGTTCCGCGGGACGTTGGAGTCTCTCTATCTGTCACCAGCGAACAAGTTCAGCAACCTCATATCCAGGGTCTTCGCGATCTTCATGTGGATCACCGTGATCGCCTCGATAGCCCTCGTTGTCGTTTCCAACATCGCAGGCGGTCTTCCGTTGAACAACGTCGCTCTCGCCTTCCTGATCCTCTTCCTCACCGTCTCGGGGATACTCGGGATGGCGTTCTTCGTCGCTGGTCTCACGATAAGGATCAAGGAGAGCGCCGCTCTTCTCGTGAACTTCCTCCAGTTCTTCTTCATGATATTCTGCGCCGCGTTCTTCCCCTTCCGTGCGCTGCCATCCGTCGTCGTCGACTACGTGAGCAGATGGATACCGGTGAGCTACGGCGTGGACGCGTTCAGATCGGTGCTCATAGGGTTGCCAAAGGGGTACCCTGAACTGCTCCCCTTCGAGGCCGAGATGGTGGTGGTCGTGCTCTTCGGCATCCTCTCGCCCCTTCTCGGATATCTCTACTACAGGCATTCGGAGAAGAAGGCAAGAACCCAGGGGACCCTCAGCGAGTACTAGAAGAGAGCAATCCTTTAATATCCTCTGTCCTCTCTTTCAGGGAGGTGTGAAGATGCCGCGATGGAATGGTCCGCTGAAGCAAATCGATGAGTTCCGATACGAGATCCCGAGCAGCTACAAGCACGGAATGAGAACAAGCGGGCTGATCTACGTGGACGAGAAGATGATGAAGAACGTCATCAGGGACAACGCTCTGGAGCAGGTCGCGAACGTCGCGACGCTCCCGGGGATACTGAAGAAGTCCATGGCGATGCCGGACATTCACTGGGGATACGGATTCCCTATCGGAGGCGTTGCTGGCATGGACCCTGACGAAGGTGTCATCTCCCCAGGCGGAGTGGGCTATGACATCAACTGCGGCGTGAGAATGCTCACAACCAACCTCACCGTGAAGGACGTGTCGCCCAAGCTCAAGGAGCTCATCGACACTATGTTCACGAACGTCCCGTCGGGCCTTGGGTCGAAGGGGAAGGTGAGAGTCGACAGCAGGACGCTCACCCAGGTCCTTGAGGAAGGAGCCAAGTGGGCCGTGGAGAGCGGCTACGGTTGGCAGGAAGACCTGGAACATCTCGAGGAGGGCGGGGGCATGGAAGGCGCGGACTCCGGGAAGGTGAGCCAGAAGGCGATTGACAGAGGGAAGTCTCAGCTCGGAAGCCTGGGCGCTGGCAACCACTTCCTGGAGATCCAGAAGGTCGACCAGATCAGGAATGAGGAAGCCGCGAAGAGGATGGGCGTCAACGAGCTGGACCAGATAATAGTGATGATACACACGGGCTCCAGGGGCTGCGGTCACCAGATAGCCAGCGACTACATCCGCAAGATGGAGGTGGCGTACAGGAAGTATGGGATCGAACTCCCGGACAGACAGCTTGCCTGCGCGCCGATAGACTCTCCAGAGGGACGGGACTACTTCTCCGCGATGGCATGCGGCGCCAACTTCGCCTGGACGAACAGGCAGATGATCCTCCATTGGATAAGGGAATCCTTCGAGCAGGTGTTTGGCCAGAAGGCGGAGGACATGGGACTGAGGGTCATCTACGACGTGGCCCATAACATAGCCAAGTTCGAAGAGCACGACGTGGACGGAAGGAGAATGAAGGTCTGCGTCCACAGGAAGGGGGCGACAAGGGCGTTCGGTCCGGGCAGACCGGAAGTCACTTCGGATTACAGGGAATTCGGACAACCCGTCCTCATCCCCGGGGACATGGGAACGCACTCGTTCCTGCTCCTGGGCACGGACGAGGCGATGGCGCAGACATTCGGCTCCACCTGTCACGGTGCAGGCCGTGTGATGTCTAGACGCCAGGCGACGAGGATGTTCAGAGCCGATGAGGTCAGGAGCCAACTGCAGAGGAAGGGCATATACGTTCACGCGGCGAGCATGAAGGGCATCGTTGAGGAGGCTCCCGATGTCTACAAGGACATACTGGACGTCGTCAAGGTCGCCAGCGGTGCAGGGATATCCAGCGTAGTTGCACGGATGTCCCCGATGGGCGTTGTGAAGGGGTAGATTGAAGACGGCTATTCTCCCGATCGGCGACATGGACGATTTCATCCTCACGCATCTGGCTTCCGAGCTGTCCGTCTTCGGCGACGTTGAGATCCTGCCGAGAGTGGATGTGCCTGAGTCTGCGCACAGACCGCGCAGGGGTCAATATCTCGCCTCCGACCTTAAGGAGCTGACAGCGTCGTATCCGCACGACAAGGTTCTCGGGGTCGTGGACGTTGACATCTACGAGGGCTCGAATAGGTTCGTCTTCGGGTTGGCCGATGTCAAGGGGAGGTCTGCCATCATATCGTTGACCAGATTGAAGGGTGATGCCGAGACATTCATGCAAAGGGCGGCGAAGGAGGCCTTGCACGAGCTCGGGCACACGTTCGGGTTGCGTCACTGCCAAGATAGGAGTTGCGTCATGACGTTCTCGAAGTCCTTGGCGGACACGGACGCAAAGCAAAAGGATTATTGCCAATTCTGCGCTCTCAGACTCAGGACTGCGGGAGTATTCCCGTAGGTGAAGCGCATGTTGGCGGAAGTGAGCATATTCCCGGTAGGAGAGGGCGTGAGCCTGAGCAAGTGGGTCGGCAGATGCCTGAGGATAATCGACGGAAGCGGCCTGCGGTACCAGCTCAACCCGATGGGCACGGTGATCGAGGGCGACTACGACGAGGTGATGGAGGTCATCCGGAGGTGCCACATGGCGGTCCTCGAGGACACGGAGCGGGTCTCTACGTACATCAAGATTGACGACCGCAAAGGCACCAAGGAAGCGATGCTCAAGAAGGTCCAGAGCGTCGAAGAGCGCGCCGGAAGGCCTCTCAGCAGATGATCTCACTCGACCCGTGAGAGAAGAGCCAGGCCTCCTGCGGCCATCACGATTCCGTAGAGAAAGGGGTACGCTGGGCTGAAGATCCACAGGAAGCCTGCGACAAGGCTGGCGGGCAGCTTGGCGATGCCCGTGAAGGTATGATACGTGCCCATCGATGTTGCCCTCAGGTTCTTCGGCGACATGTCCGCCACGTATGCTCTCTGCACCCCGTCGAGTGCGGCCATGCACAGTCCGAAGGTCAGGAAGAGCACGGTCAGGTGGGAGATGTCCCTGGCGAACACGAACCCGGCGAAGGTTACTATGAAAACCCCGTAGCCAAAGGCGATCATCGGTTTCTTCCCGATTCTGTCAGAGAGAGCGCCCGCAGGGAAGGCGAGCAACGCGTAGGACACGTTGAACAGGAGGTAGAGCGCAATCACCGCATCCACCCTGCCAACGAGTTCCGTGCTTCGATAGAGGAGGAAGAGAACAGAGAAGTTGCCTATCTCGAACGCCGTGGCGGCAAGAACGAAGAGCTTGAGATTTCGGGGGATCAGGGAGAGGCTTGCCTTGAAGGACTCTGGTGGGGCCCTAGCGACCGGCTTCTCCCTCAAGCGGAAGATGAGCAGGAACGCAATCACGGCGGGAACCGTCGCTATGAGGAAGATCGTGCGTATGTTCCCGCCAGTTTCACCGCCCAGGAGCGGCAGGAGAAGCAAGACCATCGCCGGTCCGAGGACGGCACCAGCGGTGTCCATCGCTCGGTGAAGGCCGAAGGCTTTGCCCGTGGTTTCCGGTGTCGTGGACTCGGCGATTATGGCATCTCTCGGAGGCGTTCTGATCCCCTTCCCGACCCTTTCGAGAAACCTCCAGGCCGTGAAGTCGATCCAAGATACGGAGAAGAAGAAGAGCAGCTTGGAGAAGGAGGACACCCCGTATCCCGCGGCGACCAGGTCCTTCCTTCTCCTCATCCTGTCGGACCAGAAGCCAGAGGCCACCTTGAGCAAAGACGCAGTGCTCTCCGCTATCCCCTCGATCAGCCCGAGAATAAGCGGGCTACCAGCAAGAACGACGATGACGAAAGTGGGGATGAGCGGGAGCATCATCTCGCTGCTCGTATCCGTTAGAAAGCTCACGAAGGCCAGGATGACTATGTTCGCTGTGAGCCCGGAGGTTAGACGGGAGAGGAACTTCCCCTTCATAGATGCTCAGAAGGGAATCATCGCACCGTATAAAGCAGGTTCTCCCGAAAGTTATGTAATGGCAATGGGATATTAGGACGGATGATTCCTTTCGAGGAGGTCAAGGTTCTTGACATAAATGCGGAACATCTTGGGGTTCCGACATTCCGGCTGATGGAGAACGCGGGTAAGGGGATTGCGGACACGCTTCAAGAGGATTTCCAGATTGAAGGAAAGAAGGTCGTTTTCATCTGCGGTACGGGAAACAATGGCGGGGATGCGTTTGTCGCTGCCAGGATGATCGACCGCAAATGCACTACTACTGTCGTACTGGCAAAGCCACCCGAAGAAGTCCGGAGCGAGCTGTCCAAGAAGAACCTGTCCAAGTACAATGGCGATGTGGTTGTGGGCGCCGACCCGGCAGCTTCCGAGATCGAGTCCGCGGATGTCATCGTGGACGCGCTCCTCGGGATCGGCGTGAGAGGGGAAATCAGGGAACCGCTCAGAACCTTCATCGATGTCATCAACAGCTCGGGCAAACCGGTTCTCTCGGTGGACGTGCCCAGCGGTCTGGGCTCGGACACTGCCGTAAGGCCGACGATGACCGTGACGTTCCATGACACCAAGATCGGTATGAACGAGAAGAACTCGGGAAAGATAGTGAAGGTCGATATCGGCATCCCAGAGGATGCGGACCGGTTCACTGGGCCCGGCGAACTAGTCTACTACCCGCACCCCGCGGACGATTCCCATAAGGGCCAGAACGGTGTATTGCTTGTCGTCTGCGGCGGGCCGTTCACCGGTGCTCCCGCGCTCGTCGGACTCGCCGCGCTCCGCGCGGGTTGCGACCTCGTCCGAATCGCGGTTCCTGAGAAGGCTTGGCAGGTGGTTGCGTCGTTCTCCCCTGCCCTCGTAGTGCGATCACTGGAAGGGGACTTCCTCAACCCGGGGAATATCGACGACCTCTTGGAGATGGTCCAAGATGTTGACGCTGCGGTCATAGGACCAGGACTTGGACTGGAAGATGAGACTTTGAAGGCCGTCAGGGAGTTCGTTTCGAAGCTCGACATCCCGTTCGTCGTTGACGCGGACGGTATCACCGCTGTGGCCGAGGACCTGAGCACGATTAAAGGGAAGAAGTGCATTGTCACCCCGCACTCAGCAGAGCTCGAGAGGCTCTGCGGGAAGGAGCCTCCCAGAGACATGGATGAGAGAGCCCGATTCATCGATTCCTTCTCGAAGGAGAACGGCTTCACGGTGCTTTTCAAGGGGGCCGTGGACATAATCGCCGGAGAGGGGCGATTGAAGCTGAACAAGACTGGAAACGTGGCGATGACCGTCGGCGGGACGGGAGACGTCCTCGCAGGGATATGCGGTTCCCTTCTGGCTAGGAATGTGGCGCCGTTCAACGCTGCGAGGATGGGTGCGTTCATGAGCGGCTCCGCCGGGGACCTGGCCTTCGAGAAGCTGAGCTACGGACTCACTCCCGAGGACGTTGTGTCGGAGATACCCGAGGTTCTCAAGACCTTCCTGAAGACGTAGGTGGTCATTGTTGAGGCTTCAACCCGTTCCCGATGAAGCTGCACTGCTCTTCGACAGGACTATAGTCGTTGCAGACCTTCACATCGGCATCGAGTTCGGCTTCAGAGAGTCCGGGTTCGTGATCCCAAGCCAGACGGACCGGATGCTGGAGAGGCTGATCGATATCGCCGACCGCCACAAGGCGGAGAGGGCCGTCATAGTGGGCGACGTCAAGCACAAGATCAAGAGCGTCAGCCCGCAGGAAAGAGCGGAGATCCCTCCCTTCTTCGAGAG
>JAGMAI010000049.1 GCA_023130895.1 Thermoplasmata archaeon | reverse complement strand
GCGGGACAGTTCGACGGCGGTCACATCGCGAGGGCGCTCCTCGGCGAGAAGGCCCGCTACTTGAGCTATGTGGTCGTGGCCATTCTGTTCATGTTCAGCTTCTTCTACGTTGGATGGGCGATCATCGCGATCATCATGGTGTTCATCGGGCTCAGGCATCCGCCTCCGTTGAACGACTTCACCCCGTTGGACATCAAGAGGAAGCTCGTGGGAGGGTTCACCGTGCTCGTCTTCCTCATGACGTTCGTCCTCGTGCCGATGCAGGAGATCCCCGCCGAATACGACTTCGAGTTCCGCGATTTCGTGGACCAGACCGAAGAGATCGTTCGCGTGGACGTCAACATGAGCGAGCTGCCGTGCAGCGCCGTCCCAACGGGAACGAACTGCACGTACGAGTTCATCATCAACAACACGGGCAACAAGCACCTCGACCTGACGCTGAACGCGACCGTCGCCTGGAGCGGGATGTCGGCCTGGATCGCTCTTCCGGACTTCCCCGGGATAGCTGTCAACTCAACTGTGAGCTTCACGCTCAATGCCACGACGAACACGACCATCTCTCTCATCCTGTTCTTCCCGAGCGCTCCCGTTCCCCATGGGAACTACAGGACAGAGGTCACGGTGACGGTCGAGGGCGCGCCCGTGCAGATCGAGAAGCCCTTGGTGGTCTGGGTGGACACCGACGCCTAGTTCCTGAAGAGACAGAAATGCCTCGTGAGGGACTTGTGGACGCGCAGGGGATGCGAGGCCTCGAGGTCCATATGCTCCTTTCCGAGAGCTATCAGCTCCTCCTTCGGGACTATGATGGACAGGCTCCTGCCCTTTGCGAGGATGTCGGAGAAGACCTCGAACGACCTCGAGTAGAGGCTGGAGATATCCCCTCCCAGCGTCGTGGAGCGCCCATAGGGCGGGTCCGTCGCGATGGCGTCCACGCGCTGCACGTGCTCACGGAGCTCTCTCACATCCGCCTGGAAAAGGCTCGCCTCGACGTCGAACCTCGCCAGGTTGACCTTGCAGCCATCGACCATGTCCTCCCTCAGATCGCTTCCGACAGGGACGGCTCCCACGAGACCAGCCTCGATGAGGACGCCTCCCGTGCCGCAGAACGGGTCCAGAAGTGTCTCTCCCCTCGCCACCCCGGACATGTTGACAAGGAGACGGGCGAACTTGGGATGCAGGGAGATAGGATAGAAGAAGGGCCGCAGGGCCACCTTTCGCTTCTCGAAGGACCTCCTGTCGACCTCATGCCTCTGGACCGTGAGGTAGCTCTCATCTCCCAGTATGATGCGCACGAGCCGTGACGGGTCGACGAGGTCTATGGGATGCGATCCCGCCAGGATGTCCCCGAAGCGCCTCTCGACCTCGGAACACCGCTCCTCTCTCGACCTCGAGACCTTCCTGCACCGGACAGCGACGCTGCCGCCGAGTTCGAGCCCGCCGGCCACGCCCGCCAATGAACCGAGGCTTCCCGATGCCAAGACCTCGCAGACCCTGTGGCAGAGCGCGATCCTCTCTCCGATCTCCGAAGGGTCCAGTTGCGTCTCCACGACCGCGAGGGAAGAGTCCCTCGTAACGCTCGGAGCACCGCCACCAAGCGCTTCCACGACCGACCTGAGCTCGAGGAGCGGCAGATCAGGATGTTCTCCAGAGAGCTCGAAGAGAAGCCTCACAGAGTCAAATCCCCCTCCTGGCATTTTACCCTATCGCTCATGCGTCCTCTTTATTACCGAACATCACGTTTGCCGCCCGTGCTCAGGATCAGGGAGTTCAGCCCTACGGACCTCAGGATAGTGAGGAGAATCTCGCAGAAGGCACTGCGCGAAAGGTACTCCCGTGACTTCTTCCTCAGGATCTATGAATGGTGGAGGGGAGGCTTCTTCGTGGCCGAGATGTCAGGCGTGCTGGTCGGCGTGCTCGCGGCAACCCGGACCACGGCCACGACCGCCCGGATCCTGATACTGGTCGTTCGTGAGGACATCCGCTCCCGCGGGATAGGGACAGCGCTTCTGGGCCACTTCCTCAGCAGGATCGCGAACGAAGCGTTCACGAGGGTCGATCTTGAGGTGAGAAAGTCAAATCTTCGGGGGCGGGGGTTCTACCAGAGGTTCGGGTTCGAGGCGATCGACGTGATCCCAGGTTTCTACACGGATGGAGAGGACGCCGTCAAGATGACCAGGGTGTTCTGAGCCCATCCGCGAGCCTACTGATAGCCCCTCTTGTCGTCGTGCACGTGGTAGTTCCAGAAGTGGTACGGTGAGGACTCCTTCTGCGAATCGCTCGACTCGGAAGCGACGCCAGAATAGAAGGAGCCGTACCTTTCCTTGATCTGCTCCTCGATCGTCCGCGCCCGCTTGATCGCCTTCTTTATGTGGCCTTCCTCGATGAACTCTGCACCCTCGGCCTGGGCGATGTCCCCGGCGGACCTGATGAGCCCGCCCATCTCCCTGAGCCTGAGGGTGAGCGATTTCTCCTTACTCTCCGTCTCCTTGGCCCTCTTCCTGGCTTGAGCGATGATGGCGCGGAGCCCCGCGTTGGACAGGTGCGGTATCCGCTTGTCCATGGCTATCTCCTGAGCGGCGAACTGTGCCAGCTTCGCCCTGTTCCTGCTGCTGTCGGGCATGGTCGTCCCCACGAGGACCTCGTACCCCGAGCCCGAGATTCTCGACCGCAGCGGGGAGAGTATGTGCTGCAGGTCCTGTATGTTGCACGCGCCCACGAAGATGAAGTTGCACGGAACGTTGTCCACGCGAACGCTGGCTCCAGCGCTCTGGGGATTCCTGCCGCTGATGGGGAACCTCTTCTCCTGCATCGCCGTCAGTATGTACCTCTGTAGGGGGCCAAGCTGCGGGAGCTCGTCTATGAAGAGGACGCCTTGATGGGCCTCGTGGATCGACCCGGGCACCACTCTCTCGTAGGGCTGTGTCCCAAGCTGCGGGTGTCCTCCGTACGGGTCGTGCTTCACGTCCCCGAGGAGCTCGGTCTCGCTTGCCCCGGTCGCCAGAACGAACGGGTTCCTCTTCAGCCGGACGAGGGCCTTTCTCGGGCTAATCTTCTCGATCTCCCGTCTCTTCTCCAGAGCCTTCTGGTCAAGGACCTTGATCATCTCGCCAGCGCGCTCGAACACGACCACCTCTTCCTTTCCGAATCTCTGGCGGGTCGTCGTGACCCTGTCCCTGCCGCCCAACTGGCCTATGGTGACCTCGACGATACCGCCAAGAAGGTCACCGAACGGGTTGCCAGTACCCTGACCGGATGTGGTCTTGGGTCTCGAGCACTTCGGGCACACCCTCTCGCTCTGGGAGCTGTATATGCCGCAGTTGACGCACTTGTACCCCAGACGCTCAGCCACGTTGATGGGAGCCTCCTTCGGGTCTATCATCTCGCCCTCGGCGCCCTTCATCTCCCTTTCCTCTTTCACGACGTCGGGCCCCTCCTTGATCTCGACCAGAGGCCGTTCTGGATTCTCCGGGTTGTGAACGATCCTTATCTCGTTCGTCGGGCGGGGGAGATGCAGCGAAAGGGCCTGGGCGATCATGGACTTCCCGGTCCCAGGCGGGCCCGCCAGGAGAAGGTGTCTCCTCTGCTCGGCGGCTATCTTGGCAAGATCGACCGCTTCCTCCTGCCCCACGACCCTGGCAAGAGGGTCGGATGGGATGATGACGTCGGATGTTGCCTCCAGCTCGTCAAGGGAGAAGCCCTTTTCGGCATCAAGGAACGGTTCTTTCGCTATCCAAGCACCTCTCTAGGCCTCGAAGTCCTTCCTGGTCCATATCTCTATCGCCGTGGGCTGCTTCGTCACGTTACCCAGCTTAGATCCGATGACGGAGTCGATTCCCCTGTCGGCGGCTATATCCAGTATCCTCTGCGTGATGATGCCATCGAAGACGACAGCAGACAGCGACCCGTCGCTCGACTTGAGCGAGTCGACGAGGTCCCTCACCGGGATCTCGTTCTTTATACGATTGTCGTCGTCCAGCAGTCTCGCCTTCGAGGAACCTGACAGCGCGATGAGCATGTCCCTGAACTTCTCCAGCTTCGGTGTGAGCCTCTTCTCGGGCTCGGGCGCGGCGGCAACCTTCTGACGGGTGACCCTGGCGGGAGCCCGGGTGCGCGTCTTCTTGTCGATGCCTGTCAGCCCGTACATCTCGATGTACTGTTCCGCAGGGATCTTGTTCCTCAGCCCCTTCGTTATCTGCTTCTGGGTCAGCTCTTCGACCTCTCTTCCTCTCGGCGCTCTGGCTATGAAGTCAACCTCTGCGACCTGAAGGAGCTCTCTCAGGATGAGTTCGCCGCCTCTGTCGCCGTCGACAAAGGCCGTGAGGACCCGCTCCTTGGAGAGATCCTGGATAGTCTTGGGTATGTTCGTCCCCTCTGCGGCGATGGCGTTCTTGACACCGCTCTTGAGGAGATTGAGCACGTCGGACCTGCCCTCGACCACTATGATGGCGTCCGAGTCCGGAAGGTTGGGTCCAGCCGCAAGCCTCTCCTGTCCATAGGTTATCACTTCCTCCACCTGCACGGCGGACCTCACGCTCTTGGTGAGATCGAGACCGGTGGACTTGGACTCCTCGACCAGCTTGGTGAGGATCTCCTTCGCCCTCTCCACGATCTTCTGCCTCTTCGTGAGTCGGACGTCTGTGACGCTCTTGACGGCTATCCTGGCCTTGCAGGGGCCGACCCTGTCGATGGTCTCCAGCGATGACGCCAGTATGGCGGTCTCCACTTGATCTAGGCTGGACGGAATGGAAACAGTTCCTTCCGATTTCCCCCGCTTTGATGAAACTTCAACCTCAATCCTGCCGATTCTTCCGCCCTTCTGCAAGTCCCGCAGATCGAGCTCATCACCAAGAAGGCCCTCAGTCTGGCCAAAGATCGCACCGACCACGTCAGGCTTCTCCACTATTCCATCCGCTTCCATTTTTGCCTGTATTAGGTATTTCGTTGTTGTCGGGTCTAGGTTCATTCTTACACCTTCTGAGAAAGACGACATCAGAGAAATCGCTGTCCGAATCACTTACTCCACTTTCGTGTCCAGACCTTGAATGCTGAATGAATAGATGATTGTGAACTTGACCAATCCAATGTCGGTTCTCGTTATCTAAGTGGGAATGGTTCTATATAATCATTTCGTCCCGATTGACCTTCTGAGGGATTGCCAGGCAGTTTCGACAGCAGTTTCGGCAGACCCTCGACATCCTTGATCTCCTTCCTCACGAGGAAGGCTATCTGCTTCCTGAGCTCGTCGTCGTACGAGATCCCGTTAGCTGTGAGCCCCTCGCGGAGCGCTCTTGCGAGCCTGCCTCCCCTCCTATCCCAGTCCGTCAGAATGATGACCCGGTCATGTTCGCCTCTCAGGCGTTCACAGAAGTTGAAGATGGAGCTCCCGCTGTCGAGCCTGAGGATGGTCCCGGAGAGCCCCATCTCCCTCAGTGCCCTCTCGTCCTTCCTGCCCTCGACTATTGCCGGGTATCTGCTGCTCTCTTCCTTCAGCCGCGCAATCACTATGATGAGCTCCTCTGCCTGGTCCTCTCTCATTGCAGCCCCCGCGTGAGAGTCCTGAGTGCATCCTCCAGACCGATGCCCGCGACCGTGACTGTCTTCCTCCTCGAGCGGAGCCCCTCGGTGATCTTGATGCTGTCCCGGTCCACCTCAAAGAGCTTGCCGATCATGCGCAGGAGCTCCTTGTTTGCGGCCCCGCCGCGAGCCTCCTCCCTCAGGGACACCCTGATCCTCTTCCGCCACTCGTCGTATCCCTGGATGCCAGACTCCTTGGACCGCGGAGTGATTTCCAGGCGGATGGACACCGCCTTCGCGTGGGCTATCAGAGCGTCCTTCATCATCCGGAATGGAATCGACGGTAACGTATTAAGCCTATCCGCGAAGGATAAAATATCAGGCGGAGCATTACGCAGCTGATGGATGAGGAGATGTCTTTTCGGAGGGTCACCCGCATATATCGCGAGGAGAGCTCCCGTAGATCTCTGACTCCGCTCGAACCGGATTTTTTCGAGAAGCTGAACTTGTACCTGGATGACCTCGAGTCGAGGTTGAAGGAGCAGCAGAAGGAGGGAGGGCAGTCCAAGACAGCGACCCTCCTGAGGGACGAGCACCAGAAGGCGTGCAGGAAGCGGGACCAGATCTTCCGCCTGCGTTCCCGGAAGATAGCCAATCTGGCGGCATCCAGGGCCGGCGGGGCGAGCGTCGACCTTGGGCCGCTGACAAGACCCGAGATCGCCATGTTCGAGGCGATCGGTGAGCTAATCACGGACGCGAGGGCGGGCATCTACGGCACGGGCAAGCCCGAACCTGCGTGCGAGACACCGCGGAGGGAGATCTCTGCACCCTCGCGGAACGTCATCATCAGGGTACTCGAGGACATCCCGTCCTTCGCGGGCGTGGAGGGGAACTACGATCTCAAGAAGGAAGATGTCACGAGTCTGCCCAGGCAAGTCGCGAAGGTCCTGGTGAAGCAGGGAAAAGCTCAGGAAATTCAGGTCGAATGAGAAAATAGGGAAAGATGGGTGCCTTGCGGCACCCTTCAAAGAGACTAGACCTCTTCTTCTTCTGGCGGTATCTCCATCTCCTCAGGCGGAGGCAGTTCCTCCTCTTCCGGCTTCTTCCTCTTCATCATCCATATAGCCAGTATCGCGGCTATGATGATGATTATGATGATGGGGAAGATCCACCAGAACTTGGCGAGGAATCCGCTCTCCTCCCACTTCGCCTCAACGGTCTTCGCTGCGTCCATGAGCACTTCCGAGCTCTTGCCGGAATCTGTGGAGTCACCGGACCAGCCGGTGAATGCGTATTCCACTCCGTCGACCGTGACCGGCGATGTTACGGAGAACGTTGCCTGTGTGCCAGCGTCATGCCAACCCTGGCCGGTCGGAGTGCCCTTGTCAGAGACCACAGTCAGGAAGTACTGCGTCTTGAACGCTGCTGTGGCCGTCTTCGGTGCATTCATCAGTATTCCCGTCGACTGTGTGCAGCTCGACCCAGTTGCATCGCTAGTCCATCCGTCGAACAGCTGTCTGGTGGTTCCTGCCGTATCCACGTCAGCACAATCAGTGAGTCCCGTGATCCCTGCGTTCGCGCTTGTCGCTGCATTATGCCAACCCTCACCGGTTGCAGTCCCGTAGGTGCTTACAACGGTCAGGTAGTACTGCGTGGTCCACTGTGCGGTGACTGTCTTCGGGCCGTCCATTGTTATCTGCGCGCTCGGTGTCGTTGCCGTGGAGTCACCAGTCCATGCGCTGAGCACGTACTGGACACCAGTCGCTCCTGGATCGGGCGACGTTACAGAGAAGTCCGCCGAGGTTCCAGCGTCGTACCAGTCCTCGCCCTGAGGATCTCCATATGTGGAGGTCACGGTCAGGTAGTACTGCGTGGTCCACTGTGCTGTCACGGTCTTGGGTGCGTCCATCACTATTGCGCTCGACTGCGTGTGGTCCGTCCCGGAGGCGTCTCCGGTCCACTGTAGGAAGACATATTGTGTCGTGCCAACAGTGTAGGTGTCCACGTCAAGTCCTGCGGTGGGCGAAGTTCCGGAATCGTGCCAGCCCTCACCGGTTGCAGTCCCGTAGTCGCTGACAACGGTCAGGTAGAACTGCGTGGTCCACTGTGCGGTGACGGTCTTCGGACCGTCCATTGTTATCTGCGCGCTCGGTGTCGTTGCCGTGGAGTCACCAGTCCATGCGCTGAGCACGTACTGGACACCAGTCGCTCCTGGATCGGGCGACGTTACAGAGAAGTCCGCCGAGGTTCCAGCGTTGTACCAGCCCTCGCCCTGGGGATTTCCGTAGGTGGAAACCACAGTGAGGTAGTACTGCGTGGTGTACGTTGCCGTCAGCGTCTTTGGCGTGTCGCATTGGATGTTGTGCGTCCGCAAACCACCGTCACTCCAGGATGCGAATTCATACTGCACTCCTGAACCGACACTGTGGATGTCGACCGCGGATATCGAGACTATGTTGCCCTCACCACACCAGAACGAATACGAAGTGGTGTACTGCAGCCCGTCGATGGTGACGGTAATGCCCATCACCGGAGCAGAGTCAATGGTCGCCTCGAACTCGTGGTCCATGGTGGCCGTGTATGTCTGGGACACAGCCACGACTATGTTGTGGTTCTGCAATCCCGCGTCGCTCCAGCTTGCCCACATGTACCTCTCGCCCGGGGCCACGATCTGCGGATCACTGACATCGATCCAGTGCGAGGACGACTCATCCCACCAGACCTCGTAGGGCGTCGTATGCGCTACCATATCGGCGAGTATCTCCAATCCTGCAGGATTCGTCGTTATGGTGATCTTGTACTGCTTAGTGAAGAAGGCCACGACTGTGTCAGGTTCGGTCACGGTGATGTTGTGGTTCTGCGCTCCCGCGTCGCTCCAGCTCGTCCACACGAACTGGGTCGTGGTGGGGGGGACTCCTGGCTGAGGCGATTGCACGTCTATGTTATGCACTTCGCCCGCAGCCCACCAGGCCACATAAGGCGTGCCCTGTGTGACGGTGTCGACAATCACCTGCCGACCAGCCGGGCTTGACGTTATAGTCACCTCGTGCTCAAGGACGAAGTTTGCCGTGTATGTGTTCGGGCCGTCGCATGTGACTGTGTGGGACTGTCCGCCGCCGTCGCTCCAGCTCAGCCAGACGTACCGGCTGGTCCCAAGTGGGTCGTACTGTGGCGAGACCGCGTTGATGTTGACCAGCAGGCCGGCGTTGCACCAGAACTGGTGCTCCGTCACCTGCGGCAGGCCCATGACCTCAATGTCCAAACCGGTCACGGGCGTCGACGTTACAGTCATTCTGAACTCCGTGTCGAAGTAGGCGACGTATGTTGCCGGGCCAGTCACGGTCACCTGATGGGACTGCGGCTGTCCGTCATTCCAGTGGCTGTACACTGCCCGTGTGTCGCCCGAGAGCTGCGGTGAAGGCGCGTTGATTGTCACAACATCGCCTGTGTCGTGCCATCCGAGATATGGAGCGGTGTACTGTATGCCCTCTACCTCAACGATCAGCCCTTGCGGGGCGCTCGAGACGTTCAGGAGGTACTGGGCCACGAAGTTCGCGGTATAGGTGTTCGCCATGTTGCAGATTATCGGGTGCGACTGTGTGCCCATGTCGCTCCAGCTGTCCCAGCGGTATCTCATCGTCGGGGTCTGGTCCTGTGGGGACGGAGCTCCCAGCATCGCAGAGGATCCCTGCGGGCACCAGAAGGAGTACGGGGCCGTGTGTTCGACCGCGTCCACGGATATGTTCAGTCCCAGCACGTTGGTGAGCACATCTATCTTGAACTCCACGCCGAAGTTGGCCGTGTACGTTGCGGGTCCAGTGACGGTTATGTCGTGGCAAATGAGCCCCATGTCGTTCCAGAACTGCCAAGTGTACTGGCTCGTTGGATTTATGGGCTGCGGTGACGGCGCGCATATCGTGTGAACGGATCCCACGTTCCAGAAGAAGTATACGGGACCATCACCGACTGGCTGCGGATCAGTGTCGTAGACAATGCCATCCACCTCAATATCCAGTCCCGCCGGAGACGTCGTGAACGATATGTTGTACTGCGAGATGTAGTTCGCGGTGAACGTTTCCGGGCCTATGACTGTTATCTGGTGAGCCTGCGCTCCCGCATCGCTCCAGTTAACCCACGCCCATTGCTTGTCCGGGCTCACCGTCTGCGGTGAGATGGCGTACAGGTCATGCACGCTCCCGTCCAGCCACCAGAAGCTCAGCGGGGATGCGCCGGGCACTCCATCGACATCGACGTCAAGTGGCGTCGGATTCGTGGTGATATTCACCATGTACTCAATGCCGAACGTTGCGATGTAAGTATTCACCATGGTAATGGTTACCGGGTGGGACTGTCCACCGCCATCGCTCCAGCTGTCCCAGGCGTATCGACTCGTTCCGTCTATCGTCTGCGGTGTCGTCACGTCTAGTGTGTGAACCTCTCCCAGTGTCCACCAGAAGCTCTTTGGGGCCGTGTATGGAATCGTGTCAATCACAACCTCCAAGTTCGGATCTGGTAGTGTCTCTATGGTGATATTGTACTGGGGATCGTAGTAGGCTGTTATGGTCATGTCCGATGAACCCACCTGGATCGGGTGCGTCATCGCGCCGCCATCGCTCCAACGGTCGAATATGAACCTCGCATTCGGAGAAAGGTCGTCCATATACAGAGGGGCCTCGAGAATGTGCGAGTCTGAGACATTCCACAGATACTGGCAAGTTCCAGGACATGGTGCACCATCCACAAGGAGGTCCCCAATGGCAATGGCCGGACTGCGTTCTATTGTGTACGTGACTTTACTTATGCCAAGGTCCGTGTAGTAGATGCCAAGAGTGAAGTTCCTGTCGTCGGTCCAGACGATTCTGGGGCTGTTTGCGAACTCGATGACGTCACTGGATCGGAAGACGTCAGCAGCCGCTCCAGGGAAATCGTCCGCCGATGTGATTGCGAACGGATCCACGGGCACGTTCGAGTTGTTCAGATACGAGACTCTACTCTCGTTCCAGCATGAGATATGTGGCATGAAGTTCCCGTCCACGTATATAGACGGGGAGTGCTCGTCGTAGCCATTCTCCCTAGTGATGAACAGTATCCACAGCGTGCTGTGACCTCCATCATCGGAGTAGAAAGCCGTGATGTCCGCGGGCGATGTCCCGTTCTGCCAAACGAGATACGCGTAGTCATCTCTGATACCGAATTCGGGATACATTTCTGTGTTCCCGCCGTCTATGTACGGTGTCCACCAGCCGGCAACAGGGCCCATTCCGCTGTCGTATATGTTCCACTGGATGTCCCAGCCCATCTCTGTCTGGTTCCAGATCTCCCACGCGATGTTCATGTCATCGTTCGCGCTGTTCGCCATGATATCGGGGCGTTGGTAGTCCACGCCCTCGTGGAACCCCGCGGTGATGTAGTACCACATGCTCCAACTGGTTTCATCCTCGGTCCTCATGAAGACCACGTTCCCGGTGGCGAGAGCCGGATGATACGTATCCGCAGCCACCCACCACGTTGCCGCTTTCTTCGATGAAACCTGAACGTTCCGGATGTCCTCCTGTCTCTCTCTGCCAGGATCATTGGTCCATGACCAGTCCATGAAGTACCCGCCCCAGCTCACACCGCTGTCCTGGGACATCAGGAAGTTCATGTTCTGCTCCGACCCGCCCTCATCCTGCTCGTACCATATCATTATCGTGTTATCGGACAGGGCTATCGATGGATTGCGTTCGTTGAAGGCTCCATTCGTGTTCAGAAACCAGTTCCAGGTCAATCCCAGATCAGATGAGTTTGCCAGGAAGACATCATCGTCGGCTCCGTTGTAGTGAGTGAAGGCCACCCAAATCATGCCTGTGTTCGGATCTGCCGCCATTCTCGGGTTGGCGCTGTTCGTGGCGTCCTCCCAAACGACTCTGTCCGGCTTGAACGGCAGTTCCATGGGTATGGGATCGTCAGTCCAGTCCCGAACGACGAGGTTGTCGTTCATGAGAGTGGGTGTTACCGTCACACTGTGCTTCTGCAGTTGGGCGTTGTCAGCAGGCGCTGCCACCATGGCCGGGTCTGGTCTCATCGCAATGACTCTGCCTTGCTCATCCAGTATCACATCTGGCGAAGGGTTCTCCCCGGCCTCAACAGCTCCCGCAAGGACGAATCCTATTACGAGAACGACCACGAGGAACGCGACCGCCAAGAATGACACTCTTCCATTCTCGTTCATTTCTCTACTCATTCGAATCCTTCCTCCCTTATCACATAACTCAGATTCTGAAGGGTATCAGGGCGACACCCCTGCTGATATTTAAAATCTTTCGTTTATGCGTTGTGGATGGCGCCGTGGTCTGGATGAAGGGCGAGGACCTTTCGATGCTCCGATTCGCGGCGAGGGGCCTCGCAGGCGACCAACAGACTTTAATATGCGTTCGACAGAGATATCGAAAGGATGGAGGTAGGGAACGTTCCGGCATCATCAGAGCACCGCACGTTCTGCATAGTGACGACCATCCTGCTTCATGTCGGCCATGTCGTCGATCGCGCGCGATGAGAGACTCATCTGTTCCCCGAACTGTTCGATCTGTTGCGGCGTCTTTCTGGAGGCCCGCCCCTTTCCCCCGGCGAACGCGATGCCGAGTTCCTCAGCAGGTCGAGCTCGACCTCCGCAGGGGTTGGAACCTTGTCGCGCTCCCCTCTTTCGCTTCCGATCTGCAGCTTACGGATCTCACATCGATGTACCCGCTCAAGCGGGCGGAGACATTCGATGCGGCAAGCCCGCCGCACTTCCTGCGCGAGGTGGGCAGCCTCGAAACGCTCGACCCGAAGAGAGGCTACTGGATTCAGGCCCTCGAGGACGTGACGATATCCATAGCCAACTAGCAGTGGGCCAGGTGCTGCGCGGTGCCGCAAGCAAGGTTTTTATACCCGTAGGCTAATAGGATGTATTAGCTCTCAATCAAGAAGGGCAATGCGACTTGGCATCCCTGTTTTGTTGTGAGGAGAGGAGTTGGTGCACCCAACGAGTTCTTTCGTTGGGGAAGGGAAAGAGATCGCGAGAATGACTTCTCGCTGTCCGTGAGTTCCGATCATACGCAACCTGGACGAGTGCAAAGCCGATAGGTCAGCGGTTAACTACGCTGTTTGGGGAATGGCTTGGCTCGGGCGCTGATGAAGGTCGTGTCAAGCTGCGATATGCGTCGGGGAGGCGCAAGAACCCTGAGATCCGACGATTGCCGAATGGGACTTCCTGCCT
>JAGMAI010000048.1 GCA_023130895.1 Thermoplasmata archaeon | reverse complement strand
AGGACATGATCGGCAAGGTCGAGAGAGGGGACATGATCAAGCTGCTGAACTTCGACACGCGGGAGGGCAAGCTCACTCTCGTCCCGAACGAGATGAGCATAATGGTCGCGAACGGCAGGCGCGTGTGGATCGGGCGGGAGCTCAGAGAGATGGAAGCCAAGCGCAAGAAGCAGGCGGCTCCGACCGAGTGATCACTGGTTCTCCACTGTCCAGGACCCTGCCGCTGGCATGTTCACCCAGTATCCATAACCTGGTAGCAGCGGCTCGAAGTCCTGCCGTGGACTGATTGGCGGATATCAGAATGCATAAATACGCCTCCCCGCTTACCCGCCAAAGGGGAGTGACATGAGTTTTGAACCAACGGATCCAAAGGACTTCGATTTCAAGGACATAATCTACGAGAAGAAGGACTGGGTAGCGACCGTAACGATCAACAGGCCGAAGGTGTTCAACGCGTACAGCATCCTCGCTCTGCGCGAGATGGCGGAGGCGTTCAAGGACGCCTCGTGGGACGACTCGATAGCCGTCATCGTAATGACCGGTGCGGGCGACAGGGCGTTCTGCACGGGCGGGGACGTGAAGGAGTACGCGGACAACTACACCGCTCGGCCGCGTGATTTCTGGAAATGGATGGGCGACTACAATCATGCGCACGACATGCTGCGCAACTGCGGGAAGCCCACGATCGCAAGAGTCAACGGCGTCGTCGCGGGCGGCGGGAACGAGTTCCACATGAGCTGCGATCTGTCCATTGCGGTAGAGCACGCCGAGATACTGCAGGTCGGCACCCGTGTCGGGAGCGTCGCGGCGGGAGGTGCGACCCAGTTCCTGCCGATCATGGTGGGAGACAGGCGGGCGCGCGAGATACTGTACCTCTGCGAGAGGATCGACGCCAAGAAGGCGATGGAATGGGGGCTGGTGAACCGCGTCGTGCCCTCGATCAAGGACTCGAGCGGGAACTTCGCGTCCTTCGACGACCCAAAGGAGATAAAGGGAGCGCTGAAGTCAGGCGACTACACGGTGGACCTTTCCAAGCTGGACGAGGCCGTGGCCGAGTGGGTGGAGAAGCTCGTGGACAAGTTCCCCGAGTGCATGAGGTACACGAAGCAGCAGACGAACTTCTGGAAAGATCTAGCGTGGCACAATACGATCGGCCATGCGCGTGATTGGCTGTCCGTGCACTTCGCCTCGTACGAGACGTGGGAGGGCATGAAGGCGTTCGTGGAGAAGCGCGAGGCGGGATACCGCAAGCTGAGGGAGCTGGCGGCCGAGGGCAAGTCGTCCGAATTCGTGTGGGGACCCTACACGCAGGAATGCAAGAAGTGCGGTTCCAAAGGGATCCCTGAGTACTTCGACTTCTGCGGGAAGTGCGGAGAGAAGTTCGAATAGGCGGGCATTCCGCTCCTGTCCGGATATGCCACGGAGCATTTCGCCAAATCAGATTATCCAGATGTGTTATTTCAGGAGATTAAATATGTGGGTTCTGCGTGAAAGACAAACATGACAATACCGCAGAAAAAAAAGAACACCGACGATTCTGCCTCTCTTGATCGCGAAACAGCAAGGATGGTACAGCCGTTCTCGAAGGAAGCTTATGGGAACCTTATAGGATGAATATAGGATGAATATAGGATGCATATGGGATTATTATAGGCAGATTATGGGAGGCATATGGGATATGCGAGGTGGGAGCGGGCTGGTCCCGTATGAAGGCTGGAGGAGAAAGGAGGAAATCGAATGAATGTCAGAGGCAACATCCTGTTGAGGTTCATCAGCGGGAAGCTGGGCGGTCTGGTCGGAAGGATGTGGAAGGGCAGACCCTACCTTTCGAAAGCCCCAACTTTTCCGAAGAACAGGAAGTTCTCGAAGATGCAGATGGAGCATCAGGAGAGGTTCCAGGACGCGGCTGCCTACGCAAAGGGCGCCATCAGGAATGGGGCATCGGCGGGACTCTACGCAGTCCTGGCAGAGAAGTATCGCCTGACATCTTACAACGTCGCCCTGAGGGATTTCTTCAGGGCTCCTAAGGTCAGGGAGATCGACGCGAGCTCCTACACGGGAAAGCGAGGCGAGGAGATAGTCATCCGTGCCGTGGACGACGTTGAGGTCCTGTGCGTGCACGTCATCATCCGGAAGAACGGAGAAGTGCTGGAGGAGGGCGGCGCTGTCCGCGAGAAGTACAACAAGACGCTCTGGCACTACGAGGCTCAGAAGGACCTCGACATCGAAGGATGTGTCACCGAAGTGCGTGCGGAGGACAGACCACGGAACGTGACAGTGAGGGAGCTTGTGCTTTGACGCTTGTGCATGCCAGCTGCCAGAATCACTTGGGAAGCTTGTCGATGGCCTCGCCGATCGCGCTGGAGAAGTCGCATTTCACAGGAATCTCGGCCTCGCTCAGCGCGATGAGCTCCACCGTGGGCTCCCCGAGTATGTACTCCTTGTGCGCGTAGAACGACAGAGTGTCCTTCCGGGTCTTGAAGTACTCGTTGTAGTTCACGAAGGGAGCGGACATCATCGTCTCCGAGTTCCCTGAGAACATGAGGTAATTGGACAGGTCCTGCACGGTCTTCTGAAGTCCGTCGATTCGCGATTTCAGCGGGAACCTGGGACTGAGCCGGACGTGTACGAATGCCAGTATCTCGTATCCAAGCATCGCAAGGTCAACGATCCTGGCCGTCCTGATGAGCCCGGTCCTCTCGAACCTCCTCTTCATGCTCGAGATGACCTGCCGCGAAGCGTTGATCTCTTCGGAAAGAGCGACATCAGTGAATTCGGGATGCTCGACCAACCCCCTGAGCACGGTTCTCTCCTTTCTCGTCAGTCTCCTCGAGCCTACCTTCTGGTCGGGAAACTCGACCTCTACCCTCTCGTCGAGACCGAAGAGCAGGCTGAGGGGTCGCGAGAAATGGAAGAAACGAATCTGTCTCGTCAGCTCGAACGGGAATATCACAGATGTCCTGTCTATCCCGTTGAACAGTCTTGTGTCAGCGAACTCCTGCTCCACCGCTTCGGTCCACCTTCTGAGGGATGTGTAGTCCCTTGCCGCCGACAGGGAGAAGTAGAAATCCGGAGTCATCAGAAAGTGGTAGAGCCCTTTGTTCTCCTTCCTCATCGTGTCAACGAAGCGCATTCTGAGGCTCTGACTCGAAGACGGATTGAACCTTCCGTATCCGACAACAGACAGCTCGCAGCCCAGCTTGTTCATGGACGGGATCCTGACCGTCTTGAAGTATCCTTCCTCGCGAAGTCTCCGCCTGATGGCCGTGATGGTGGAATGCTTGACCTTGGTCTTCTCCGCGAGCTTGCGGTCATTGAGGGTCGGATGCACCACAAGTCCGTGGAGGACCCTCCGTTCGTTCTTGGTCAGTCCCTTCTTCATGAACGTTTCAACGGTTTCATAGTATAATACTGTTATGAAATTGTTAGCGGGAGGCAATCCCGCGTCCCACTTCCCACCGGAAATCGAGTTCGAGGAGAATGCATCGCTTCTGGAAGCCACCGGGAAGGATCAATATCGAAGACGTCGCTTGGCATCCCTCCGCGGGTTCCCGAATGCTGAGGTTCCACTTGTCGTAGGCCTCTTTGTACTTGAGGTGAAGACTGGTGGGGGAGAAAGGGCCGAACGGGGAAGTCCTAATCCTTTGTCGGATACTACCGTGCTTGGGGGGAGAGGTCACTCTCAGGAACGACGGCCATCTTCCCCTTCCCGCGGGACAGGATCCAATCCGCCAGCTCGATGAAGGCCTTCTCGACGTTCTTCCCCGTCTTGGCGCTCGTGAACGCGAAGGGCGAGCCGAGGGTTCGGCTGAACTTCGAGACTTCCCGTAGCTCCATGTCGAACTCGTCCTCCAGGTCCATCTTGTTAACGAGGACGTAGACGGGCACGTCGCCGGCCACGTGGCGGACCGAGGCTGTCCATCCGTCTATGCTTGTCAATGTGTCCCCTCTCGTCACATCCGCGACCGCAAGTATCCCCTGCATTCCCTCGAAATGAGCCTGCAGGTAGAGCTCCGCGATGTTCTTCTCGCCCATGACGTCCCATATCATCATGTCCACTCTCATGTGCCTGCCCTTCGGCAGGGCGAGATGGATCTCCTTCTTGGACACCTTCGCGCCTATCGTCTTCGCGTATCTGTCATCGAACTGGTCCAGGACGAACCTCCGTATGAGGCTCGTTTTTCCTACCGCGGCGTCCCCGACGAGACCCACCTTGAGCTTCGCCACGCTCTCCGTCTTTCCAACCGATGGAGCCTCCGAGATCACCCTCATGTCGTAGTCCATTTTGGCCACCTTGAGAAGGTACTTCATCTTGACTATCGCGTCCCGAACCGTCTCGATCGCCCGAGCATCGCCCGTGGAGAAGAAGTCCTTCGGGACGGTCAGAGTCGCCTTGTTCTCCTCGCATATCCAGCCGTGGGTCTCCAGAAGGTCCGACATCGTCCTGAATCTCGAATCCTGACCTCTGATGAGAACCTCGAAGACTATCCTGCCCTTACGGCTCACATCCTTAAGGTCCTCCTTCTTGGAGATCCCATCCAGCAGGACCTTCTTGCCATCCTGTCCCGATCCGTCCAAGGACTGTCCTCCGCAGCGCCCCCGCGCTTGTCAAATGAACCCGGCTGGAAACGCGGTGCTGTTCCAGGGTATAATCTCGTGGTGATTATAATTATATGGCGTCTACATGTAGTTTTTCCGAAAGAACCTAATATCTCAGAGGGCATTGTCCCCGCCCTGGAGTGAGGGATATGGTGAGGAAGGACTATCACAAGAGATACTACAAGAAGAAGTACCTTCTGCAGATCTGTGACAGAATCCTCCTGTTCCTGGACTATTATGTCGGCATCTACGATCAAGCGGAGCTGCCCCTCTCGCTCACGCAGTCAGGAATAGCGAGGGCCCTCGAAATCAGAAGAAGCCAGGTGTCTCAGGTCATAGGCGGACTGGTGGAAAACGGGCTCATCAGCGGGGAACTGAGGCACGTGCA
>JAGMAI010000047.1 GCA_023130895.1 Thermoplasmata archaeon | reverse complement strand
GCCTCGACGAACCCCTTCATCCTGATCCGGCAGGAGTCGCACTTCCCGCAGGGCGTCTCCCCGCCCCTGTAGCAGCTCCACGTGAGCTCGAACGGGACGCCCAGGTCCGTTCCCTTCTTGATGATGTCCGCCTTCCTCATGTTGATCAGCGGGTGGCGGATCTCCGCCGCGTGGTTCTCGACTCCCGATCTCGTGCCCAGTTCGGCCGCTCTCTGGAACGCCTTGTAGAAGCTGGGCCTGCAGTCCGGGTAGCCGCTGTAGTCGCGGGCGTTCGCACCTATGTAGATGGCTCCCGCCCCCAGGGCCTCTGACCAGGCCAGAGCGCAGCTGAGCAGAACGAGGTTCCTTGCTGGCACGTATGTCGAAGGTATCTCCTCCTTCATTGTCTCGAAGTCGCGGTAGTCGGGTATGGGCTCGGACGCATCCGTCAGGGCGGAGCCGCCTAGCTCGTCTAGCCCGATCTCCAGTATCTTGTGCTCCTTCACTCCCAGCTGGTCCGCGATGGCCTTCGCCCTCTCCACTTCCTTGCGGTGCCTTTGACCGTAGTCGAACGTCAGGGCGTAGACCTCGTCGCTCTCCTGCTTCGCGATGGCGAGGGTCGTCGCCGAATCCAATCCCCCCGAAAGCAAAACTATGGACTTGCTCATCGCACTGTGAACTCGGTGTCTACGCATAAACTTTTCTTCGTTTCGGGCTCGATTCAGGCGGGTTTGCAGTTCATGGATGCCCATGCGCCCTGTCCAGGCCCCTCGTCCACACCGATCTTGATCTTGCGAACATTGGCGGGCAGGTCGATCTCTTCGGTCAATCTTCTCAGGATGTACTGAGCGATGTGCTCGGCGCTCGTGGCGACCATGTCCAGGATCCTGACGTCCTCCAGCGGGAGGCTGTAGCTCTTCTCTCCCACGGTGACGCGTATGGACTCTCCCTCTTCGATCTTCATGTGCGGACTCTTGGCGGGAAGCAGAACCCTGTGGTCCAGCTCCTCGACCACCTCCCTGAGCGCCCTCTTGAGGATTATGAAGTCCATTATCATCCCGGTGGAATCCGGCTCCCCCTTGACCTCGACGTGAACAGCGTAATCGTGACCGTGCAGCCTCTCGCACTTCTCGGAGGTCGGGACGATGTGTGATGCGGAGAACCTAATCCGGGACTTCCATCCGTCGATCTCGAGTTTCATGTCCTCACCATGTCTCAGGCGCTATTAAAGCTATCACCGCCGAGGATCTCGTCCAGCGTGTAGTCGTCCCACTCCATATCACCCAGCAGAATCCTCAGCTCCGTCGGTGTCAGAATGGGCTTGTCGAACCTCGCCTGCTCG
The DNA here is from genome assembly GCA_023130895.1 of Thermoplasmata archaeon. Classification (GTDB taxonomy): domain Archaea; phylum Thermoplasmatota; class Thermoplasmata; order RBG-16-68-12; family JAGMCJ01; genus JAGMCJ01. The sequence continues at coordinate 506 of JAGMAI010000047.1, read as the reverse complement.
TCGACCGCCACCCTCGGGCAGGCCGTGGAGACGAACGCGTCGACCTCGAGGCCCAGCAGGTTCTCAGGGGTGACGTAGTCAAGCAGTATCGTGACCGATCTCTTGCCCTTCTCCTTGAGAAGCTCCTCGAGCGAGTTGGCAAGCTCCAGCCTGTTCTGGCCGACCTTCTTTGAGACGATTATCCCGAAGGTCTCGGCGGGCCGCGCGATCTCCATCGCCGCGAACCTCAACCGCTTCATCTCGTCGACGGCGTCATCGATGTCCCGCACCTCGTCCCGCTCCGGGTCGAGGACGACGACCTTCTTTCCCGTTGCCAGAGCGACCCCTATCGGGTGGAAGTTCCCGCCGCCCAAGTACAGGAACGAGTCCACATCATCCGCCACCGATCTGGCCGAGGAGAAATTGCATCCGAGCACCTGGCCCGGGTAGGACAGTCTGGAGTCTCCCTCTCCGATGACCGCCTCCACGCCCTTCGCGGCGAGGGATTGTCTCACCCGCAGGAGCTC
>JAGMAI010000046.1 GCA_023130895.1 Thermoplasmata archaeon | reverse complement strand
TGACCCAGGTGGAAGATCAGGTCCACGGGCGCATCAGCAACGTCGCAGGCGCCGTAGCAGGGGTCACCCCAGAGATAGATGCTCGCGTCGATCTTCCCCTTGAGCTCGAGGACGACATCGACCATCCTCTTCCTCAGGCCGTCGGGGAACTGGATGGCGACGCTCTTGGCCTTCAAGCGGACGATCTCGTCCGCCATCTTCTGGATCTCCCAGTCCCCGATCATATCTCACCCAGTTCTCGGCACGCGCTGATCATATCTTCGATGAGGACGTCGAGGGTCTCCTCCGTCGCGTGCGGCATGACCACCAACCTCAGTGCCTCCGGATGCTTCGTCAGGGAGAGGTGCCACCCCCTCCTTTCGAGGTGCTCCTTCACTCCGACCGGGTCCTTGAGCTTAACCGCCAGGATGTTCGTGACAGGCTCGGTGACGAGGCTGAGCCCCATGTCCTTGACCGCTCTCGCCAGTTGCCTGGTTCGCGACATGCAGTTCTCCACGTTCTCCTTGTACCCATCCCTTCCCATCGACATCATCGCCGCGTACAGGGAGGGTACGCCCGCGCTGGCCCTCGTGCCCAGCACGGTGGTCTGGAACACACTGGTGAGGTAGGGCGACTCGAACGCGATGTTCTGCAGGTCCTCCTCCTTCCTCAGCAGGAACACGGCGGATGGGATCGTGGACATCCCCATCTTGTGTCCGTCCGCGTTCATGGAGCTGAGCCCAGCATTCCTGAAATCGAAGGTGGGCGCGTCGTCCAGGAACGGGAGGATGAAGCCGCCCCACGCGGCGTCGACATGGAACCACGTCCGCTCCTCGCAGACCTCGGACAGCTTGTCTATCGGGTCCACAAGACCGAACTCGGTCGTACCGGCCGTCGCGACCACGGCGGCCGTGTCATCGCCGATGTGCTTCTCCACCTCGCCGACGTCCATCACGTGGTTCTCGTCCACGTCGACCTCTCTGGGTATCATCTTCAGTATATCGCACGCCTTTCTGATCGAGAAGTGCGCGTTGCTGCCGAGTATGACCTCCTTCCTTCCCGTGAGGTTGCGCGCGATCCACAGGGCGGTGAGGTTCGCCTCGGTCCCGCCCTCCAGGACGCGGCCCGTCACACCTTTTCCGTTCAGCAGCTCGCCCATCATCTCAACGATCTTGCCCTCCAGCCTCCTCGTGCCTGGATAGAGTCCCGGGTTCCCCAGGTTGCTCTCGATGAACATGCCGTGCGTGTCGATCGCCACGTCCAAAGGCTGGGTGCACATCGATCCTAGTATCTTGCCATCCTCGAAGTGGAAGTCCTCCGAGAGGGCCTTCTCGACTTCGGATATCACGTCATCGTATTCCAATCCCTTCTGCAGCATCGTCACACCTCCTCTGCCCGCCACAGGGACAGCGTATCCTCTATAAGTCCGTCATCGACGGCGAGTATGTCGATCCCCCTTTCCGCGCAGTACCTCCACAGCTCTCCGAGCCGCTCGCGGTTGGAGGTCCCTATCGCCACGACCAGACCGCGTTCGTGGGTATCGTCCACGGTCGCACCGACGGCCGAGAGGGCCATGCCGAACCGCTTGTCCTCCGGGGCGTCCATCTTGTTCACGATCTCGTCGATCGGGATGAACACGCCATCGAACCTTCCCGCCGCATCCTTGAGGAGAAGCAGTGACGTTGGTGAACCGACCTCCAGCCAGAACGGAAGCTCCCTCGACCGCCTGAGGCCCTTTTCCGCCGCGGACTTCGTGACCTCCTCGGAATGCGAAGCGCTGGCACCGAACATCGGCCATATGTTCTTGCCTCCCTCCTTTCGAGCGCCCGCCAAAGACTCCATGCCCTTGCCGCCCGCTAGGACGACGATCGGCCTCGGCCTCAGGTCCTCGGAGAGCCTGAGGAGCTCATCCGCGACGGGCTGGGCACCCTCGGACGGGACGAGGAACAGCCCTTGGATCTCCGCCTTCTCCACGCTCTCGGGCGGGGACTTGGACATGAGGAATATGCTCGTCTCACTGGAGGGGATCCGCCTCCTCACCTCGATCGTATTCTCCTTCGGCTCTGGAGCGGGCTCAGGCAGCTCCTCGACAAGGGAGACGTTCCACACGATGAAGATCCGGTCCTTCAGGTACCACTGGAACGCGCCGGGCCCTATCTTCCTGGTCAGTCGCTCACCGAGCTCGGAGAGCTTCTTGAGCATGTCCGGCGGGACCTTCGACTCCCGCCTGAGCTCCTTCTCGACCTCGACCTCCTCCATTCCCGCCTCCTCCGCGACCCACTTCCTCTCCTGCGAGAGGATCGTCATGTCGACCGATGAACCCTCCTCGTCGATCGTCATGGTGTCCGATGAGCTGAGGTCAACGGGGAGCCCGAGCAGGGCCTTGACGTCGTACTTCCCCTCGCCCGCCCCTTCGACGGAGCCTGAAACGCTGTGCGGTGGGATCTCCTGGACAAGGAATGCGAGCCTGTAGGCGGCCACCTCTTTCCCTTTCCTGAAGTCCTCCTCTTCCTCCGAGAGGAACTCGACCATCGTCTTCCTGATCTCCGTCACCAGGGACGCCTTGTCGGACACGTACGAGCCCGAGATCCCCGATGGATATGAAGGGCTGGGCATGACGTTGACGACGCTCGAACCGAGGCGGTCGAACGCCCTCGCGACCTCCAGCTCGACGGACCACGGGATAAGCCGCTCGGAGGCGCCCGTCTTCATGGACTTGAACTCGTCGAAGACCTGATGGGAGACAATAAAGCCCTTGGGAATGGTCGCGATTCGCCCGATTCTCGCGAGGGTGGATATCGTGACACCGGACTGCGCCAGCTTCTCTTCCGATAGATCCTCAAGTAAGGCGACCTTTCGGGACAGCATATGCTCAGGTAGGTGCTCTTCTGTAAAAAAGCTTGCTGGAATCAGACCCACTTCTTCTCGCTCTCAGTGATCCGAATCCTTATCGGTGTCGGGAGTTTCGCGCCCGCCTTTCTCAGGGCCTCCTTCGCATCGGGGATGTTCGAGTGATTGACCCTGAGCGTTATGAGGGGCTGACCTCTCTTTATCCTGGCCGCGGTCCCGACGGCCTTCCCGAACGCGTGGCGCATTCCCTCGGATATCCTGTCCGCACCGGCGCCCTGGGCGATCTTGTTCTCCCTGAGCACGTTATGCGGGTATATCCTGATCTTGAGGTGGTACTCCCTTCCCGCTTGCTTCTGGATGTACCTGTTCGCCGTGACACGGGCGGCCTCCAGGGCGATATGCCTTATTTGGCACGCCTCCTTCGCATGGAGGGTCACGGAAACCGGGAAGTGCTTGTCCCTGCTGCCTGCGTCGAACTGGGTAATCCTTAGGGCGGGGACGCCGCCCATATACTCCTTGCGGGTGTAGGACTGACCCCGTATGGGTGTGTACATCCTCGCGGGTTTCCTGGGCATAGCCTCCATCAATAGATGCGAAGGATATATAACTGCTTCGAAGCGCGGCCCTCTGCGGAGGTCGTTAGATGTTGTGGATGGTGAATGATTGACAAAAGCGATGGCAGATATAAATAACCGAAGCTCGTTTGAATCTACGAATGAAGAAGGTCAAACTGGTGATCCATGAAGGGGATGAGCCAGTCCAAGATGCTGGATTCAGGCTCTGTCTTCTGAAAGAGGCTCAGAAGCAGTCCATAACTCATTTCTTCGCGGAGGATCTTCCGGACAAGAAGACAGCTGACCCTCTGGTCGGTGGTAGCCCCCACGATGTCGACAGATACATCGAGACAATCAAGAAGCTGGGCGGCGGTCCGAGGGGTTTTCACGTGGATGTCAAGGAATACGAAGGAGACATAATGAAGATCAACGCGTTCATCGGTTACTTACACACAGAGCAATTGATGAAGGGCGTTGATGCCGTTCAAGGTCTTGGCACAACCCTCGAGAAGGTCGGAAGGGAGATTACACAGGCTGTTTCCGACGGCTTCAGGCATATGGACGACCGTTTTGACGAGATGCCCAAGAAGGTGGCAGAAGAGCTCAGCAAGTAGCATGC
>JAGMAI010000045.1 GCA_023130895.1 Thermoplasmata archaeon | reverse complement strand
TAATGGATGAGATGTTTTCACCGCAGGCAGGGTACGTTCAATGATGCTGGTCAAACTCGGCGGGAGCCTGATAACCGACAAAGCGCGACTGAAGACCTTCCGGATGGACAGGATGAGGGTCCTTGCACAGGAGATAGGCATGTCGGGCGTGGAGATGATCCTGGTCCACGGTGCGGGCTCGTTCGGTCACATCCTCGCGAAGGAACACAAGCTGGAGGACGGATACCTGAACGACAAGCAGCTCCCGGGAGTATCGCACGTCCAGAGGGACATGAAGACGCTGAACCTCATGGTGATGGACGCCCTAATCGCGGAGGGGCTCAAGCCCGTTTCCCTGCCGCCGAGCTCGATCGTCCGCCTCAACGCCGGCACACTGGAGTCGATCGACTACCAGCCCTTCAAGGAATACGTCCGCCTGGACCTGATGCCGGTGACCTTCGGCGACGTCGTTCTCGACACGGAGAAGAAGTTCGCCATATGCTCGGGCGACGACCTGATGCTGTGGCTATCGCAGGAGTTCAAGCCAGAGAAGGCGGTGTTCGCGACCGATACCGATGGCGTGTACTCGAGCTATCCGCCCGCGGAGGGCGAGAAGGCCATCGAGCAGCTTGACTGGGACACGTTCAAGACGATTGAGGGCGAGACCGCACGGGCCGACGTGACCGGCGGCATATTCAGGAAGCTCAGGCTCATGTTCGACATCGCTGACATGGGAGTGGAGACGTGGGTCATCAACGGCGGCGTGGACGGCAGGCTTATGAAGTTCCTCATGGGGCACGGCGCTCCCGGGACCCAGATATCGAGGAGATAGAATGACTCAGAACAGGAAGAGGGAACACGTTGAGATCGTTACGGAAGAGGACGTTGACGCTGATTACCGCTACTGGGACGACATAGTCCTCGTTCACAAGGCCCTGCCCGAGATCGATGTGGATGAGATAGACGCGGGCATCGAGATCTTCGGGAAGACGCTGTCCGCCCCGCTCATCATATCCGCCATGACAGGCGGGTTCAAGGAGGCCAGGAAGATAAACGAGAACCTCGCGAAGGCCGCCGCCGCCGTTGGCATCGGCATGGGCGTCGGGAGCCAGAGACAGGCGCTGGCGGATCCGACACTGGAAGACACCTTCTCCGTCCTCAAGGAGCACGAGATCCCGCTCGTGATCAGCAACGTGGGCGCGCCGCAGCTCATCTCACAGCCCGGTGAGGAGCCTTTGGACCTCGAGGATGTGCAGAGGGCCGTGACAATGATCGACGCGGACGTTCTAGCGGTTCATCTGAACTTCCTTCAGGAGATCGCGCAGCCCGAGGGCGACCTGAAGGCGAGGGGTTGCCTGAAGGCCATATCCGCCATCGCCAGGGTCTTCCCCATCCTGGCCAAGGAGACCGGGGCGGGAATCTCCCGTGACGTCGCCATCGCACTGAAGAAGGCGGGCGTCGTGGGCATAGACGTCGGCGGGCTCGGCGGGACCAGCTGGTCGGCGGTCGAGTTCTATCGCGCGAAGAAGGTTAACGATCAGAGGAAGCAGAAGCTCGGAAAGTTGTACTGGAACTGGGGCATCCCGACGCCCGTCTCCGTCATCTGGGCGAACGTGGGGCTCCCCGTCATCGCCACGGGCGGTGTCCAGAACGGCCTGGACGTCGCTCGAGCGGTCGCTCTGGGGGCCTCCTGCGCGGGAATGGCGTCCCGCCTCCTGCCAGCGGCGAAGGAGTCGCACAAGGCCGTCGAGTCCGAGCTCACGGCGATAATCAACGAGCTGCGGGCGGCGATGTTCCTTACAGGCTCGTCAGACGTGGAGGAGCTCGCCACAAGGGAGTACGTCGTTCAGGGTCACACGGCCGGCTGGTTCAAGGAGACGGAGGTTCTTGGTTGAGTCCTCAGGGAAGGACGGTGGACGATTTCGAGGCCTATCTCGCCGAGATGGTTCCGCCAGTCGAGCGGGAGATGGAGACGTTCCTGGAGGTCAAGAGGCAGGTGCCCAACCTGCACGACGCGATGTTCTACTCTCTCGGCCTGGACGTCGAGGACAGGGAGTACCGCGGGAAGAGGATCAGACCTGTCCTTGCCCTGCTGGCCTGCGAGAGCCTGGGCGGGACGGTCGAGCAGGCGATGCCCTTTGCCGTGGCATCGGAGCTCCTGCACAACTTCCTCCTCACGCACGATGACATCCAGGACGGGGACGACTTCAGGCACGACCGCCCCTCGGTTTGGAATGAGTACGGGGTCGACCATGGGATCAACGTGGGCGACTACCTCTTCGCGAAGATGTACGAGGCGGCCCTCGGGACGCTGGAGCGGGGCGTCGGGGAGAACCGCGTTCTTCGGCTCCTGAAGCTCCTGACGGACACCGTCAGCCACACGGGCGAGGGCCAAGCGATGGACATCTCGGCCCGCCAGAGGAATGACCTCACCGTGGACGAGTACCTTGAGACAGTCATCGAGAAGACCGGCTACTACCTGGCATGCCCGGTGCAGGGTGGAGCGGTCATTGGCGGGGCATCGGAGGACGTCCTCGACACGCTGGAGAGCTACGGCAAGCACATCGGTCCCGTGTTCCAGATCAGGGACGACGTAATCGACATGACCATGGGAAAGGGCAGAGGCCAGAAGGGTTCCGACGTGAAGGAGGGGAAGAGGAGCCTGCTCGTCGTGATAGCCTCGGAGCGGTGCACGGACGAGGAGAGGGAGGAGCTCTTCACGATACTGGACAGGCCGCGCGCCGACACCGGCGACGCAGACGTGCAGAGGGCCTTCGAGATATTCAGGAAGCACGGGGCGCAAGAACGGGCAGAAGACATCGCGCAGGAGTTCCTCGTCAAGTGCAACCAGACGCTGGAGGAGCTCCCGTCCCCGCTCAGGGAAAACATGCAGATCGCGTCCGACCATATGCTTTCGAGGGAGAAGTGACCAGCCAGGTCGTTATCAGACCCGATAACTGCGCGGAAATGAAGATATAATCCAATCGGCACGACTTACACACTGGAGTGGTAGGTCAGATGCCCGAGATGGTCACATGCCTGCTTCTGGAGGAGAACGGCGCTCTTCCAGACGAGCTCATCGACGTGATGAAGGACGACGAATGGGTCCCTCTCAAGGGGAAATCCGCCTTCATAATGAAATGGCCCAAGGACACAGAGAACGACCCAGTCGCCCTAAAGGACGTCACGGAGAAGCTCCTAAACGTGAAGCTAGCCTTGGAAGGGATGGGAATGGAACACAGATTCTCGACTATGGAGATCGGAAACGAGGACAAGATCAAGATGAAGGTCTGCCTCATCGGTGACAAAGCGGTGGGCAAGAGCAGTCTGATCAGGAGATACGTGCTCGACCAGTTCGATGACGGGTACCTCAAGACGATGGGCTCGAAAGTCTCAAAGAAGGCGCTCGTCCTGGAGCATCCCCGCGACGGAAGGGAAATCCGCGTGGACATGACCGTGTGGGACATCATGGGGAACAAGGGCCTGGCCGACCTACTGATGAGCTCGTACGTCCACGGGGCACAGGGCATAATCGCCGTCTGCGACGTGACCAAGAAGTCCACGCTCGAAGGACTGGAGGGCTGGATCGACGACGGCCTCGAGGTCGCCGGGGACGTGCCCATACACATTCTGGTGAACAAGGCCGACCAGCACGATGAATTCGAGTTCAGCAGGGACGACGTCATGGAGGCGATCAATGCGGGCTCGGGCGTCACTTTCACGAGCGCCAGGACGGGCGACAACGTGGAGGAGGCCTTCCACGACCTGGCGATGAGCATTCTGGAGAGCCACCAAGAAAGGGAAATCGTCGAAAAGATGACCGCCTAACACTCAAGGCCCTTATCTGTGAGCGTGAACGGAGCCACCAGTCCCTCTGCCAGGTGCCTGTGCTTCATCAGAACCGCTTGCCGTATGTGCGGTCCCGTCTTCTCGAGGCTGATTATCGTCTTCGCGTTGTGCGAGAGCATGTGACCGCCCAGGGGCTCGTACGTTCCCGTCTTTATGTCCGTGTAGACCTGGCTCGTGAGCACGACGGGAATGTCACGGGTCCGCGAGATCCTAAGCAGCTTCGTCACCTGGTCCGCGAGGTTCTTCCTCTCCCGGAACTCGTTCTGGAGCCTGGTCAACCTGTAGTACGTCGTCGCGGAGTCCACGATTATGGCTCCGACGTCCTTGTTCTTCTCCGCGAGGTTGGTCGCCTTCTCGACGATCTTCCGCTGCTCGCTGAACGTATACGGCTCGGAGAAGAGGATGTTCTTCAGGATATGCTCGTGCTGGTCCCCGCTCATCTGCTTCAGCCGCTCGATGGAGACGCCCTCGGTGTCGATGAACAGCACCTTCTTCTCGCGGGCGATGTTCCTCGCGAGCTGCAGGACGAAGTTGGTCTTGCCGCTGCCGCCCTCGCCGTAGATGAGGGTTATGCAACTGCCCTCGATCCCTCCAGCCAGCATTTCGTCGATGGTCTTGCATTCCAGCGGGAACTTCACATGTACGAGAAAGCCAGGAGCGTATTTAACTGAACCGCAAGTCTATATGGGGTTCATTCCTTTTTCCGTGGCGTGGTTGACAGGCGGCTTCTCGTGGCCTATGCGGGCGGGTTCATCGGCCCGCTCGCGGGGAACACGATCCTCGCGCTGGTCGAACCTCTCAAAGATGCATACGGAGTCGGAATCGAACAGATCCTTCTCTCCATTCCCGTCTATATGATCCCGTTCGTCCTCTTCCAGCTCTTCTCCGGAACGATATCGGATCATCTGGGTCGGAAGGCGGTCGTCGCCTCGGGTTTCCTGATATACTCCGTCGGATCGTTCCTCTGCGGCTGGGCTCCAGATATCAATGCCTTCCTGGGCGGGAGGTTCGTGCAAGGCCTCGGGTTCGCATTCGTGACACCCGTCCTTCACGCCATCGT